>NZ_RKHK01000001.1:1294158-1617698 GCF_003752405.1 Bogoriella caseilytica
GGCCACCCGTTGCTCTGCGCCGCGCCTGCAGGCTGCTCCCAGCAGATCCTCCACCGATCCGAAGTGATAGAAGATCAAGGCTGGATTGACCTCCGCCCGCGCGGCAATGGTGCGGGCCGACGCCTTGGCGACGCCGTGCTCGGCGACCGTCACCAAGGTCGCATCGAGGAGGCGCTCGCGCGTGGCGTTCTTGCCGCTCATGCCAGCGCCACTTCACGCACCGGACGCAGCCCCGGGCGGACGCCGATCTCGGCCACTGGCGCGTAGTCGGCCCAGAACGTGCCGTGGTAACCGAACAGGGGCCCGAAGCGCCGGTTGACCACGCGCACATCGATCCGGAAGCACGCGGCGTCGTCGTCGTAGGACTCGCGCACTGTGGCATCACCGCCCATGAACTGCGGCACACGCACGTTCAGCAGGCCTTCGTGCACGCGGTGCTCCCCGGAGCGGATGACGAGCCCGCCGCGCTCATCGACGCCGAACTCCAGTTCGCTGATCAAGTGCTGGTGACTGCCCAGGAAATCGACGATCGAGTCACCGCCTGGTGAGAGCACCATCTGAGCATCGAAGCGGTGGGCGCGGCCGGGAAAGGAGAAGGTGCGCACGAAGGTGACGGTCTCACGGCCGAAGCTGTCCAGATAGGGCACGTTCTCGATCACGAAGGGGACATGTCTTCCCCGCCGCGGCGCGAGGATATTGCGCGTACCACCGAGCGCCAGGAAGGGCCGGACCCAGGGCGGGCCGTGCCAGATCTCCTCCATGACGCCACGCCCCAGGCAGGCCTCCCCGGACTCGAGCCCCACCGAGAAGCGGCGCTGCAGCCGAGGGTGGAGCCGGTCGAAGTCGGACCCCATCACGGTACGGAAGATGCTCATGACGCTGCCTCCATCGAGGGTCGAGTGTGGCGCTGGTGATCGGCGGGCGGCCCGTGAAGTGCGGCCGGGGAGCGCCGCGTGCGACGGGCCGCCGGGGTGGTCGAGCGGGGAGGAAGGGCGAGGGCCGCGCCGATCAGCGCCAGCGCGATGGAGCCACGCGCAAGGACCACGACCGGCGAGCGTCGGCGCCGTCCGCTCGTGACCATGACGAGGGCAGCCGCCACCGCCCCCGCGCGGATCGCCAGCCCGGCCAGGGCTTGATTGCGGCTGCGCTCCGGGCTCTGGTCCAGCTCACACCACAGGCGAAGCCGGTCGAAGGACCAGGCGGTGGCCCAGCCGATGAGCGGGCGGAACACGACAGCGTCGGCCGGCGGTCCCAGGCGACCCCAGCCGGGCCGGTAGTCGTAGCCGGTCAAGAAGACGATGCCGTCGCCAGGCCGGTAGCGCCAGTAGCCACTGCCCGCCCGGATGATGGACAGCGGGTGCGTGCTGGAGAACCGCAGCGCACTGGTGCATGAGCCGTCCGGTCGGCGCTGTTCGCCGCTGTGCACCCCGATCCCGGCCACTGTCAGCCCGGGAAACACGGTGGTGGCATAGCGAAAACGCTGAAGGCCCTCCTGCGCCGTGGCGAGTGCACGGATCTCCCCGAACCGGAGGTCCCAGCGGGAATGCTGCGCCGGGCACTGGGTGCGTTGCCAGAGCAGATCCATGGGCGCGCGGACCGTGGTCTCCGCGTAGATCCGCTTCCCCATCCGTCTGCCCTCTTCCACGCCAGACCGGCGATTTGACCGATCGATCAAAAGTCTCGCATTCAGTTGAACGATCGGTCAAGGTGTCGCATGCGCTGGCGGGCCACCGGGCTCGATAACCTAGCTCCATGCCGCAGGTGACCGCCCTCTACCGTTACCCGGTCAAGGGCTTCACCCCCGAGTCGTGCACGAGTCTGACGATTCAGCCCGACGGCCGGGTGGCGGGTGACCGCACACTGACCTTCCGCTTTGCGAACGCTCTCGAACCGGAGATCGACGAGGAGTGCGGACTGCCCTACTGGCCCAAGCGTGGCGGTCTCGCCCTGGTCAGCTTTCCCTCCCTCGCGCGGCTGCAGGTGCGGCTGCACGGCGAGCGCCTGCGTATTGCCGACGGCAACCACGTCGTCGCCGAGGCCGGGCTCGATGCGGCGGGCCGGGAACTGCTCTGCGAGCGCGTGACGGAGTGGTTGCGCGCGAACGGCGAGGCGCGCCGGCTCGAGCGGCCGGGCAGGCTTCCCCTCCACCTCCTCGGCGACGCCGGAGCCTCCCGGTTTCAGGACCGGGCTCTGGGATTCATCTCCCTCCACGGCCAAGCCAGCACCGAGGCACTTGAGGCCGAACTCCCTGGCGCCGGTGACGTACGACGGTTCCGATCGAACATCGTGGTGGGCGGCACCCGCGCCTGGGAGGAGCTCGACTGGCGCGGCCCAGTACGCATCGGCCACGTCGAGTGCGTCGCCGTCCGGCCCATCGGTCGCTGCCTGGCCACCCACGCGAATCCCGAGACCGGCACGCGCGACCTCGAGGTGATGTCCGCCCTGGTGGAGCGCTTCGGACAACCCGAACCTCTGATGGGCGTTCTGCTGTTGCCGGTCGACGGTGGTGGCGAGATCCGTCTGGGCGATGAGGTCAGCCTGCTGCCGCCTTCGTGAGCCAACCGCGCACTGTCGCGAGTCGACCGCACACCTCTTGACGCGGATACCGCTGAGCCTTAACGTACAACCTGATGGTTGTAGATACCGAACTGGTGAGCGGCGCGCTGAGCGACGACGAGGTGGACCGGATCTTCCGGGCCCTTGCTGACGCCACCCGCCGTGACATCGTCCGCCGCACCCTCACCAAGGAGGCGACGGTCAGCGCACTCGCGTCGTCGTACGACATGTCCTTCGCCGCGGTGCAGAAGCACGTGACCGTCCTGGAGGGGGCAGGCCTGGTGACCAAGCACCCCCAGGGCCGCGAACGCCTTGTTCGTGGCAACCCGGAGCGGATCCAGCAAGCGCAGATGCTGCTGGAGCGCTACGAGCAGATCTGGCGCGGCCGCATCAGCCGGCTCGGCGCACTCCTGACTGAGAAGCAACACCCCTGAGCGAAAGCAGGCCACCATGCCCGTCACCTCCGTCGAGAAGGACCTCGACGCCCTGACCATGACGATCATCGCCGACTTCCCGGTGCCGGTCCGCCGACTGTGGGACGCCTACGCGGACCCACGTCAGCTCGAGAAGTTCTGGGGCCCGCCCGAATGGCCGGCGACCTTCACCCGGCACGACCTGTACCCCGGGGGCCGGTCGCATTACTACATGACCGGCCCGGACGGCGAGCACGCCGGGGGTTACTGGGAGTTCACCGCCGTCGAGGAGGGGCGCTCCTTCGAAACCATCGACGGCTTTGCCGATGAGGACGGCGCACCCAAGACCGACATGCCCACCACGCGGACGGTCTACGAGTTCTCCGAGACCCCCGGCGGGTCCCGCCTGACTACCACGGCCTCCTTCAACTCCCTCGAGGAGCTCGAGCAGCTCGTCGCCATGGGCATGGAGGAGGGCACCAAGGCCGCCATGGCCCAGATCGATGACGTGCTCGCCGACCTTCGCTCCTTCGCCGCCGGTCGAGCACTCGAGGCACAGCTCCTCAATGACACGCAGGTGCGCGTCAGCCGGGTCATCCGCGGCACGGTTCAGCAGGTCTGGGACGCCCACCACGATCCGGAACTCCTGCGCCGCTGGCTCCTCGGCCCGGACGGTTGGGTGATGAGCGAGGTGACGGTGGCGAACGCCGTCGGGCAGACCTACCGCTATGCCTGGGAGCCGACGGAAGACGTCGACGGGGAACCCTTCGCGCTGACCGGCGAACTCCTCGAGTCCGATCCCCCGCACCGCGAGGTGACCACCGAGTCGATGGAAGGGATCGAGGGCCCGCCCGCCCGGAACGAGCAGACGCTCACAGCAGTGCAAGGCGGGACCCTGCTCTCCCTGGTCATCACCTACGCCAGCACGGAGATGCGCGACGCGATCCTGGCGACCGGCATGACCGAGGGCATGGAAGCCAGCTACGCGCGCTTGGAAGCCACCATTCTGGAGGCCGCCTGACCATGCGAGCCCTGATCGTTTCCGCCTTCACCTCGCTCGACGGCGTCATGGAGGCGCCCGGCGGGGAGGAGGGCTACCGCAATGCCGGATGGACCTTCAACCAGATCCCGGTCGAGGACGCCACTTTCGAGATCAAGACCCGCGAGCAGGACGAGGCACAGGCCTTGCTGCTGGGCCGCCGCAGCTACGAGGCCTTCGCGCCGGTCTGGCCGCAGATGACCGAGGACTTCGCCAGCTACAACACCATGCCGAAGTACGTCGTCTCCAGCACGCTGCGCGAGAAGGATCTGGTGGAGAACTGGGGGGAGATCACCGTCCTGCGATCCGTGGACGACGTCGCCCGCCTGAAGGAGACCGAGGGGGGCCCCATCATCGTGCACGGCAGCGCCACCCTCGGGCACCAGCTCTCCGAGGCCAGTCTGGTCGACCGCTATCACCTGCTGGTGTTTCCCCTGCTGCTCGGCGCGGGCAAGCGCCTGTTCTCCGGCGCTGACAAGGACGCCACTCGCCTGGACCTCGTCGAGCACGAGGCCTACGGGAACGGCGTGCAGAAGATGGTCTTCGATGTCGTCGGGGCGGAGGGCTCATGAGTAGCGTCGCCGCGGATATCTCGATGTCCTTGGACGGCTACGTCACTGGACCTGAGCCAGATGGCGAGCGCGGGCTCGGCATCGACGGCGAGGCCCTCCACGGATGGGTGCTCAACTCGGAGGACTCGCCACCGGACCGCCACTTCTTGGAAATGGCGGAGCATCACGGTGCTGTGATCATGGGCCGTCGGACCTTTGACTTCGTCGACGGTCCCCACGGCTGGAACGACGACATCGGCTATGCCTACGACCACGACCTTCCCTCTCGACCACCGGTCTTCGTGGTCACCCACGAAGCACCGGAAACGACGCGCCTAGCTGGCTTCACTTTCGTCACCGACGGCATCGCCGCCGCCATCGAGGCCGCCCGAGCGACCGCCGGCGAGCGCGAGACGGTCATCATGGGCGGCGCCTCGGTCATCGATCAGGCACTCACCGCTGGGCTGGTGGACGAACTGCGCATCCATCTGTCCCCGGTGGTGATGGGCAACGGCACTCGCCTCTTCGACCTGATCGACGAGCGCGTACTACTGAACCAGCACGACGTCGTCGTCACCGACCACGCCACCCACCTGACCTACCGAACCCGGGAGCTGTGATGTTCCGAGCATTCACCATCGCCTTGCCCATCGTCGACCGGCAGCGGTCCTACGCCTTCTACCAGGAGACGCTCGGGCTCGAGCCCGTCGGTGCGCCGGATGCAGACGGCGTACCCGAGCCGTTGCAGTTCCGGCTCGATGCGAACACCATGCTCATGCTCGTCCCCTCCGGGGGCTTCGGCTGGGTCCTCGGCGGGCGCGAGCTCGCCGCTCCGGGCACCAGTGAGATGCTGCTGAGTCTGACGCTCGATTCTGCCGAGGAGGTCGTCGCGGCGGCGGAGCGCATGCGCGGTGCCGGTGGCGAGATCGTCCTCGCGCCTGCCCAGCAAGAGTGGGGCTTCACCGGCGTCGTCACTGACCCTGACGGCCATGCGTGGCAACTGATCAACATCCACCACTGATCGGAGCAGTCATGTCCTTCCAGTCCTATCTCGACAACATCGAGACCAAGACCGGCCTCACCCCCCGGCAGTTCATCGAGCTCGCCCACGAGCGCGGGTTTGGGCCCGGCACCAAGGCGACCCCGATCATCCAGTGGCTTGCCGAGGACTACGGCCTGGGGCGCGGGCATGCCATGGCGCTCGTGCACGTGATCACCAAGGGCGACCAGATCAGCAGCAAGCACGTCGGCTCCACCGGCGCGCACAGCGACGTCAGTGATCGCCTCTGGCTGGATGGCAAAGACACCAAACCAGCCGAACCCCGGCAGTAACCTCGGACCTGAACGCGATCGTCACCCGGAGGATCTCACCATGGCCGATACCCCCGACATCCGCCCCGTGGGCGACCTGCCCAACGAGATGGGCAAGACCGCGCCGCGCGAGCTCCACTACGCCGGTATCTCCAGCCTGGCCGAGGTCGCGACGCACACTCGCGCCGAATTGCTCGCCATCCATGGCGTCGGCCCCAAAGCCATCCGGATCCTCGAGGGCGCCCTGGCCGAGCAAGGGCTGAGCTTCGCCGAGGACTGAGCGCCGCGCAGGTCTGCGCACCCCTCTTAAATAACTCTTGCCTTATATAATCTGAAGTGCAATCATGGTCGCAGCATCTCGCGCCCGGGGTGCTCGCGACGACCATGCGAAAGGCCTGCCATGTCAGACGGGACCGAACACATCAACCGCACCAGCCGCGAGGTCAGCAGCCGCGCCCGCGGCGAATCGGACGTGAAGGTCATCGGCCTCTCGCGCCGTTACGAGGTCCCGCTCGCTGAGCTCTGGGAGGCCTGCACCGTCGCCGAGCGGATCTCCCGGTGGGTGGCGCCCATCTCCGGAGACCTGCGCCTGGGCGGGCGTTACCAGATCGAGGGCAATGCCGAGGGCACGATCGAGGAGTGCGTGCCGCAGGAGCGGATCGCCGTGACCTGGGAATACGGCGGAGAAACGAGCTGGGTGGTGGCCACCCTCGCCCACGAGGACGACGCGGCACGGCTGACCGTCGAGCACCTCGCGCCGGGCGGAGCGCACTGGGAAGAGTTCGGCGCCGGGGCCGGCGGGATCGGCTGGGATCTGATGCTGCTCGGGCTGCAGTTCCATCTGCAGGATTCGGAGTTCCGGGGTGATCCGGCATGGCTCGGCACGGATGAGGGCCGCGCGTTGATGGCCGCGAGCGCGGAGCAGTGGCGTCTGGCCCAGATCGCCGGGGAGCAGGATGAGAAGGCAGCGAACGAGGCGGCGGTCCGCTGCCGCCAGGCATATCTCGGCGAGTAACGCAGGCCTGCCCCTCCCCCCGCGAGCGCGCCAGTTGCTCGCGAGCGCGCCAGCCGCAGGCACCTGTGAGTGGCGCGGTGGCGAGCAACTGGCGCAATGGGCGGAAGAACGGACTCAGCACTCGATGACGTTGACCGCGAGGCCGCCCTGCGAGGTCTCCTTGTACTTCTCGCTCATGTCGCGCCCGGTCTCGCGCATGGTCACGATCACCTCATCGAGCGAGACGTGATGCTGGCCGTCGCCCCACAGCGCCATCCTCGCCGCGTTGATCGCCTGGGTCGCGGCGAGAGCGTTGCGTTCGATGCACGGAACCTGCACGAGACCGCCGATCGGGTCGCAGGTCAGGCCGAGATTATGTTCCATGGCGATCTCGGCGGCGTTCTCCACCTGCTCCGGGGTGCCGCCCAGGACGCTGGCCAGGCCCCCGGCCGCCATGGAAGCCGCCGAGCCCACCTCCCCCTGGCAGCCCACCTCGGCGCCCGAGAGCGAGGCCTGCTCCTTGAACAGCACGCCGATCGCACCAGCCGCCAGCAGGAAGTCGACGGCGATCTCGTCCCGTCGCTCCGCGGCGGGCGGATAGTGCAGGGCGTAATGCAGGACCGCGGGGATGATGCCGGCCGCACCGTTGGTGGGTGCGGTGACCACGCGGCCGCCGGAGGCGTTCTCCTCGTTCACGGCCAGCGCCACCATGTTCACCCACTCCTGCCAGTACGTGGGATCGTCCCCGAGAGCCTCGGACTGCAAGCGGTCGTACCAGATCTTGGCGCGCCGCCGCACCGAGAGCCGTCCAGGCAGATATCCCTCGCGCGCCACGGACGCCGCCACGCTTTCGAACATGACGTCCCGCAGGTGCAGCAGCCCCTGGCGGATCTCCGCCTCAGTGCGCCAGGTGAGCTCGTTGCGCAACATGACCTCACTGACGCCGATCTCCCGGCGCCGGCAGTGCTCGAGCAGTTCGACGGCGGTGGAAAAGGGCATCGGGATGGCGGGCTCGCGCGCCTCACCGTCGCCCTCGCCTCCCTGGATTGCGCCGTCACCACCAGCGCCCTCACCATCCGGACCGCCGTCGACATCGCGGGCGATGAAGCCACCGCCGATCGAGAAGAAGGTCTCCTGCTGCACCGGCTCACCAGTGGCGTCGAGCGCCGTGAATCTCATGCCATTGGAATGGCGCTGCAGCCGGGTGAGGGGATGCAGCGAAATCGCTGCCGTACTCAAAGGGACCGAATGACGGTCCGCCACGAGCACCGTCCCCTCGTCACTGATGCGAGCCTGCCGCGCTTCGGCCTCCGAGGGAAGCAGCTGATCGGGGCGACACCCCTCGAAGCCGAGCAGGACGGCATCCAAGGTGCCGTGCCCCGGCCCGGTGGCGGCCAGGGAACCGTAGAGGCTGACCTCTATGGTGGCGACGTCCTCCAGCACTCCAGCGGCGTCGAGATCCGCGCTGAACTCGGCCGCCGCCCGCATCGGCCCGGCGGTGTGGGAACTCGAGGGGCCGATGCTCACCTTGAGCAGGTCGAAGACGCTCAGTGCTCTGCCCATGGCGCGGTCGTGTCCTCTCCTGGTGGTTGGTGGCCGGCCTCCGTGTTTCGCCTGCTCGACGGTGAGCAGTGCGGATCAGGAGACGCCAGACACCACTCACAGTAACCTCTGCATCAACGGCTCCACCGGCGAGCCCCACGTGAGGATCCGAGGAAGCGTCATGACCTTTGCCAACGTCGGCACCCTGGGCGTGCAGCCCGGCAAGCGGGAAGAGCTGATCGCCATCCTGACCCGCAGCAACCCGGAACTGAAGTCAGCCGGCTGCCTCGCCTACGAGGTCGGCGTGAGCGAGGAAGCACCGGACACGGTCTTCGTCGCCGAGCTGTGGGAGTCCGTCGACGCACACCAGGCCTCCTTGCAGCTGCCGAGTGTGCGCGCCGCTATCGCCGAGGCCGTGCCCCTGCTCACCGGAGAAATGGACGGCTTCCGCTTCATCGTCGCCGGTTCCCCGCTGCGCGACTGAGCTAGAGGAGTGAAAGGTATGGATCGCCTCGCGGTCATCGACCAGGAGTCCGCGCGCTTCGCGGAGGTACTCACGGACGTCGCCCCGGATACGCGTGTGCCCACCTGCCCGGAATGGGACGCGCGCGATCTCCTCTGGCATCTCACCGAAGTGCACCTGTTCTGGGCTGGGATCCTCAACTCGGGCGCCCGCACCGATGCCGAGGTGGCGGCGGTGGACGAGGGCATGCCGGGCCGGCCTGAGCACCTGCAGGAGCTCCTCGAGCTGCGGGCTCACGCCACGGCATCCCTGATCGCCGCACTCCGCGACATCGCCGACGATGAACCGCGGTGGAGCTGGTGGGGGCCTGATCAGACGGCGGGGTTCACCCGGCGCATGCAGACCTACGAGGCGACGATGCATCGCGTGGATGCCGAGCGGACCGCCGGACTGAAGGTCACCCCCATCGCCGACGAGGTCGCCTACGGCGCCATCGACCACTGTGCCGACGTGATGTGGGCGTATCTGCCCGAGTGGGCCAAGTACACCCCGCGCGCCGTGGTCGAGCTGCGCACCGACGACGAGGAGCACTCCTGGACCATCGAGGCCGGCCGGTGGCACGGCACCGGCCCCGAGTCGGGGAATGACTTCGACGAACCCCGGGCCGTGCGGGCAGCGACCGGCGCAGACCCGGATGCCCACTTCACCGGGACCGCGCACGACCTCGCGTTGTGGGCCTGGGGCCGGGGCGGCCACGTGATGCCCTGGGGTGACGACGTGGCCATCGTGGCCATGCAGGACGTCATCGACGCCGGGATCCAGTAGCGCGGCGTTCAGCGCGAGCACGCCCGCAGCACGAGCACGCCCGCAGCACGCCCGCAGCACGCCCGCAGCACGAGCACGCCCGCAGCACGCCCGCATTCGTTGTCGAACTCGCCCCTATTCGGGCCGAATCGACAACCGATGGGCCGGATCGGCAACCGATCCGCGGGAGCCGCTCAGGTCGCTCGTGCCCCCCGGTGCGGAGACAGCGCCAGCCCGACGGCGGAGACCAGGAAGATCGCGATCACACCCCACAGGGCCGCGTCGTAGCCGAGCGCGCCGGCCGCGAGGCCGCCCAGCAGCGAGCCGACCACCGCCATAGTGCGGTTGATCGACCGCATGGTGGCACCCACCCGGCCGAGGAGCTCACGCGGCGTGACTGCCTGCCGGAAGCCCATTTCGTTGGGGTCGTCCAGGCCCATCGAGAAGCCATGCACCATCTGCGCCAGGCCCAGCATGGCGACTCCCCACAGCGGGTGCACCGGAGCCAGGACCACCAGGAGCCAGGCGGGCGCGCAGAGGAGCCGGGCCAGGATCACGGCATTGCCCTCACCCAGGCGGCGCCCGATCCGGGGGGCCAGGACTGCGCCGAACACGCCGGAGATGCCGGCCAGAGCGAGTGTGGTGCCGTAGAGAAAGACGGAAAGCTCCAGGTGACGCAGCGCGTACAGCGCGAAAACGGTCACGCCGGCGCTGTTGGCCACGAACCACAGGTGGGTCGACAGGGCCAGGGGCGTCAGGGTGCGGTGCCGGTAGGTGAAGTGCACGCCGGCGCGGATGTCTCGCACGATGCTCGGTCGCTGCGTCTCATCCCGTCGCGGGGAGAACTCGCTGACCTTCACCCGCATGAGCATCACGGCGGAGACAACGTGCGCGAGCGATCCGATCATGATGCCGAAGGGGGCGCCGAGCACGCTCACCGCCGCGCCGCCTGCGGAGGGGCCGACCGTCTGCGCGGTCGTCATGGACTGGCCGAGCCGGGCGTTGGCCGGCACGAGCTCACCGCGCACGACCAGGTCGGGCAGGAAGGACTGCTGCGCCGCGGCGGTGAAGACTCCCAGCGATCCAGCACAGAAGAGGGCGGCGCCTACGGCGACCAACGAGAGTTGATCGAGCCACCACAGCACCGGGATGACGGCGAGCGCCGCGGCAGTCCCCCACGTGGTCCACACCAGCACCGGCAGCTTGTGTCGCCGGTCGAGCAGGGCGCCGGCGATCAGCCCGAACAGGAGGTAGGGCAGGAACTGCACGGCGCGGATCATCCCCACCTGCGACTCGGTGGCCTCAAGGTCGTTGATGATCAGGGCGTCGACCGCGACGGTGGTCATCGCCAGCCCGATGAAGCCGAGTGTGCTCGCGGACCAATAGCGCCGGAACCCCGGGCGGCGCAGCGGCTCCCCCGGCACGGTGGCAGCCGGTGGGGAGGTCACACGTCCTAGTATCCCGCGGACCTCAGCGCGCGGGCACCGCGAGGTGAGCTGCGCGCCGGTCGCGGCGCCACTTCAGTGCGCCATCGATGGCATCCCAGATCGCCAGGGCTGCCGTCCCGCATCCGAGGAGTACCGCGAGCACGCGAAGGGTCTCACCGTCGACGTCGTTCTCCGCGAGCAGCGTGACGAGCTGCGGGTTGACCAACTCGCCAGCCACGAGCAGGGAGAGCACCCAGGCCGCGAACAGTCCCGCCAGCAGCGCATTGAGGATCGCGAGCGTCGCCGTCCACCGTCCGCGAAGGTGGACCCCCACGGCGACGGCGGCCTCGAACACCATCAAGCCGTACAGCCCGGCGATCCACCACGGCCAGAGCTCCGGATGCAGGATCGAGAGCGCCTCGCCATCGCTGGGCACGAAGCCGCGCACACCGTCCCATCCGAGGGCGACCGCGAGGAACGCGAGGAAGACCAACGAGACGATCAGGGCACCTCGCCCGGTGCCGGACTGCCGGTCCTCAGGTAGTTCATCGACGCTCCACCTCAGCCCCAGATCGGCGCCGGTGCGCTCCAGGACGACGAAGACGAGCGTGACCCAGAAGGCCACGTGCAGCACAGCCATCATGACGGCGAGCGCTGCTTGCCCGGCGATGGTGCCCGGCCCAGCTCCGGCCAGCAGGTGCCCGAGCACCGAACCGCCGGCCACGCACAGGGGCACGATGATGAGCAGCAGCCTCAGCAACCGGGCCCAGGCCAGGTAGTAGCGGGGGCCGATCAGGTGCAGCGGTCGGTCGGCGTAGCCGGCGGCCAGGACGGCCGGGTCACCGAGCTCGGTCAGGACGTCACGCTCGGCCTGCTCGCGAGGCTCGCCCTGGTCGACTCGCGCCTCGATGGCCTCGGCGATGGAGGCCTCGAGCTCGGGACGCACGTCCGCCTGAGCCTCCTCCGGGAGGCTCCTCACGGTCGCATCGATGTACCGCGAGGTCAGTGTGGTGGTCATGTCGGCGCTCCTATGCGGGGTCGCGGGTCGGCAGGGAGGTGAGGGCGTCATCGAGGTTGCGCCAGTCCCGATTCAGGACCTCGGCGAGGCGCACTCCCGCGGGCGACGTGCGATAGAACTTCCGGGGCCGCGCCTCGCCGGTGTTCCACTCGCTCGTCAGATAGCCCTGCTTCTCGAGGCGGCGGAGCAGCGGGTACAGCGTGTTGGCATCGGTGGTCAGGCCATGGCGTTCGAGGTCCTGCAGCAGGCCATAGCCATATCCCGCGGTGCGCAGGAGCTGCAGCGCGGCCAGGACCACGGTGCCGCGGCGCAGCTCCTGCAAGTGGACGTCGAACTCATCGCTCATACGACACACTATACCGTGTGTCACACAGTGTTGTGCAAGACCCGCACCGTGATGGGTGCCCGAGGTCCGTCACGCCGGTGCGCTGATGCGCAGCGCCGAGACCAGGTCGTTGTAGAGCTCGTCGGTCTCGAGGAGTTCGGCATGGGTGCCGCTGGCCCGCACGGCTCCGTGCTCCAGGACCACGATGGTGTCCGCATCCAGCACCGTGGAGAGCCGGTGTGCGATGGTCACCACTGCTGAGGTCCGCGAGATCTCGGCAATCACCTGCTGTATGGCGGCTTCGGTGACGCCGTCGACCTGGGCGGTCGCCTCGTCGAGCAACAGCACCGCAGGCCGGGCCAGCAAGGCGCGTGCCAGGGCGATGCGCTGGCGCTGCCCGCCGGAGACGTTGGTGTCGGTGAGGGGGGTGTCCAGACCGTGTGGGAGTTCGGCGAACTTCTCCGCCAGCTGCAGGCGCCGCAAGACGTCATCGACGTCCCGCTCGCCGGCCTGTGGATTCGTGAACAGCAGGTTCTCCCGGATCGTGCCCGGCACCACCGGGGTCTCCTGCTCCACGTAGGCGAAAGCGGCGCGCACCTCAGCGTGTGTGAGATTCGCATAGCCGACCCCGCCGAAGCGGAGTTCACCGGCATCGGGGTCGAGGAAGCGCATCATCAGCGAGAGCAACGTGGTCTTGCCGGCGCCGGAGGGCCCCACGAGCGCGACATGACCACGACGCGGGACCGTCAAGGAGACATCCCGGACGGCCGGCGGTGCCTGGGGTGCGTAGCGCGCGGTCACGCGGCACAGTTCCACAGCCGGGGCTTCGTTCAGGACGCTCCGGGCGTCCGCGGAGACGAACTGCCGTTCCGCCAGCTGGACGTCCCGGCCGCCTGCGATCCGCACATCGGCGTCATCGGACTCGACCTCCAGCTGTTCGATCTGAGCGATACGCCCGGCGGCGGCCATCCCGGACTGCAGCGTGGTGAGGTTCTGTGTCAGTTCTGTCAGCGGGCCGGTCAGGCCCCAGACGTATAGCAGGAAGGCCACCAACGTCGCCACGGTGATCTCCCCGGTGGAGACGCGGTAGGCGCCCGTGGCGAGCACCATGATGATCGCGGCGTCCAGTCCGGCACCGGCGATGGTCCATGCCCCAGCCTGGATCCGCACCGACTTCAGGGAGAAGCGGCGGGACTCGGCCACGTGGCGCATCAACGATGCGAAGCGGCGCGGCTCGGCCGAGGAGGACTTCACCGTCTTGATCGCTCGGACGGTGCCTTCCAGCTCCGAGCCGAGATCGCTCAGGGCAGCTTGGGCCTTCTCCTCGACGGTCGAGATCCGCGGCATGAGGACCGCGAAGACCGCGAAGATGACCACCACGGCGGCCAGCGCGGTGCCGAGCAACACCAGATCGAGGCGGGCCATCAGCACCAATGAACCGACGATCATGATGCCGCCGTTGATCAGCCCGATGATCGAGGTCGACGCCGCTTGGTTGAGCAGCACCGTGTCAGAGGTGACCCGGGTGACCAGTTCGCCGGGCCCGCGGGCCAGCAGCGCGAAGACCCGCGCACCCAGATAGCGAAGGATCATGCGCTTGCGTGCGTCATGGACGATGTCCTCCGCGAGCCGGCCCAGCATTACCCACTGGAACCAGCCCACTGTGGCGCCCAGGAGGAGCAGAGCGACCAGGACGAGGACCGGATCACGCAGCGAACCACCCACGGCCACCGTGTCGAGCACCCACTTGGTGATCATCGGGCTGGCCAGGCCCATCGCGGAGACGGCCAAGGCCAGCACCAGGCCGAGAAACAACACCCGGAGGTGGGGACGCGCGAAGGACCAGAGGATCGCGATGCGTTCGGAGGTGGGAGTGACGGGAGCCGTGGAGTCCGGTGCGTCGGAGGCACTCCCCGGGATGTTTGCGTCGTTCATGTTGCTTAGTGAGACATATATGTCCCACTCTTGTCAATCATTGGCCCACCCTGAGGCTGGGTACTCTTGTGACCTATGGGCGTGGAGACTGCTGCGGCCGGGCGCACCCGCCGGGCCATCCTGGAGGCCGGGATCGCGGTGCTCTCGGTCAACCCCGGAGCGTCGATCTCGGAGATCGCCGCCCGGGCCGGCGTCTCGCGCAGCACCTTCCACCGGTACTTCTCCGACAAAGCCGCCTTGACCGAGGCGGCGAATGTGCGCGCCGCCGAGGAGTGGGAGGCTGCCGTGGGTCGCGCGCGGCTGGAGGAAGGCTCCGGATTCGAGGCCTATCGCCGTCTGTGCACCGAGCTCATGGACAGTCTGCCCACGCTCGTGTGGTGGATGAGCACGACCGGGGCAGGCGCAGGCTCGGCGGACGATGACGAGGACGAGGTGGACCGGCGGATCGCCGCCGCCATCCGCCGCGGTCACGAGGACGGCAGCATCGACCCTCAGCTCACCCCGGAGTGGATCGGCAACTCCCTCTGGGCGATGCTCTATGCGGTCTACTACATCCCAGCGGAGACGCATGGGAAGGTGGGGAGCTTCGAAGCCAGGCAGCAAGCCTTGCGCACGCTCCTCAAAGCAGCTGCCACCGACCCTGCCTCGGTTTAGGCGCGTTTCCGGCCGGCTTGATCCCTGGACAAGCCTTCGACCCGGCGGGACCATGAGCCAACGCGAGGAGGCGCTCATGGCTCAGGACATCGAACCCGGTCCGGATCAGCGCGTGGTCGATTGGCTCCTCGGGACTGATCCGGCGATCCGGTGGCAAGTCTTGCGAGACCTGGTCGACGCTCGGGAAGCCGAGTGGCGCGGCGAACGAGAAAGGGTCGAGACCGAAGGCTGGGGCGCGGAGCTCCTCAGCTATCAAGACGCCGATGGCCAATGGGCGGGTGGCGCCTTCATCCCCGGCGGTTTTTCCTGGGAGCGGTTCCGCAACGAGGGCCAGCCCTGGACCGCTACCTGCTGGGCGCTCACGGAGCTCCGCGACCTGGGCCTGGATCCGGGATCGGAAGCGGCTCGCCGCACGGTGAGACTCATCGGCGAGAACTCCCGGTGGAACCACGACGGTCAGCCCTACTGGGAGGGCGAGGTCGAGGAGTGCATCAACGGCCGGACCGTCGCCCAGGGGGCGTACTTCGGCGTCGACGTCGCCCCCATCGTGGAGCGCCTGCTGTCCGAGCAGATGGCCGATGGCGGCTGGAACTGCGAGCGGGAGCGCGGTTCGGTGCGCTCCTCCTTCGACTCCACGCTCAACGTGCTCGAGGGCCTGCTGGAGTACGAGCAAGCGGCGCCTGGTGACGACCGGATCGCCGGCGCACGCGCTGCCGGAGAGGAGTACCTCCTCGAGCGCCGACTGATGTACCGGCTCTCCTCCGGGGAGCTCGTCGATCCCGAGCACCTGCAGCCGGTCTATCCTCCTCGCTGGCAGTACACGGTCGTGCGCGCGCTGGACTACTTCCGTGCGGCCGCGCGACACGCCGGCGCCGCACCGGATCCGCGCCTGCACGACGCCGTCGAGGCCCTGCGCGCGAAGCGCCGCGAGGACGGCACCTGGGCCGTCGAGCGCCGTCACCGCGGCGCCGCCTGGATCTCCTACGGGGAGGTGGGCGAGCCTTCGCCGTGGCTCACGCTGCAGGCGCTGCGCATCCTGGGCTGGTGGGAGGTGGGCTGAAAAGCGCTCGCCCTCCCGGCACCAGCAGGGCAGGCTGCCGGCATGAGCTCCAGCCAGAAGTGGGGCGCAGAGACCGCCCGGCACTATGACGAGCCTGGATCGCCGATGTTCTCCCCCGAGCTGCTCGCGGTCACGACCGGCTTCCTCGCTGACCTGGCCGGCGACGGCCGCGCCCTGGAGCTGGCGATCGGCACCGGGCGTGTGGCGATCCCATTGGCCGACCGCGGGGTGCCGGTGGTGGGCATCGAGTTCTCCGAGCACATGGCCGCCGTGCTGCGCGAGAAGGTGGCTGCCGAGCGCATCCCGGTCACGATCGGCGACATGGCCACCGCACGCGTGCCGGGCGACTTCGCCCTGGTGTACCTGGTGTACAACACCCTCTCCAACCTGCTCACCCAGGAGGAGCAGGTGCAGTGCTTCGTCAACGCCGCGCGGCACCTCAGCCCCGGCGGTCGCTTCGTCATCGAGCTCGGCGTGCCGCCGTTGCGCCGGATGCCACCGGGACAGTCCGCCGTCCCCTTCTCGGTGTCCAGCGAGCACATCGGCATCGACACCATCGATCCCGTGACCCAGCGCCAGACGTCCCATCACTATTGGCCGCAGAGTGGGCGCCACGGGCGCTCTGAGCATCGCTATCTCTGGCCCGCGGAGTGTGACCTCATGGCCCGGATCGCGGGCATGGAGCTTGAGCGGCGCGTGGCGGACTGGGACGGCAGTCCGTTCACGGCGGAGTCGGCCAGTCACGTCTCCGTCTGGCGCAAGGCCTGACGCCCGAAGCGCGCCAGGAGCCTACTCCGCGGGGGTCAGGCGCAGCAGTCCCGCGCCGTCGCCGTCCTCGATGAGCCAGATGGAGCCGTCGGGGGCCTCGGCGACGTCCCGGATGCGCGCTCCCATGTCCCAGATCTCGTCCTCGCCGGCGGTGTCGCCGTCGAGCTCCACCCGGACCAGCGCTTCACCGGAGAGCGCACCCAGGAAGGCGTCACCGGTCCACTCGGGGAACAGCTCACCCTGGTAGATCATGAGACTCCCCGGGGAGATGGCGGGGGTCCACCAGGCCAGCGGCGCGGTGAAGTCGTCGTCCTCGGTGTGATCGGGGATCTCTTGCCCGTCGTAGTGCTCGCCGTTGGACGCTTCGGGCCAGCCGTAGTTCTGCCCCTCCTCGATGAGGTTCAGCTCATCCCCGCCGGCCGGGCCCATCTCGGAGGACCAGAGCCGGCCCTCGGCGTCGAGGTCGATCCCGAGGGCGTTGCGGTGGCCAGAGGTCCAGATCTGCGCGGTGACGCCGCCCTCGTCGGCGTAGGGGTTGCCCGGTGCCGGCTCGCCTTCCGGCGTCAGCCGCATGATCTTGCCCAGGCCGCTGGACAGATCTTGGGCGGGGTCCAGCAACTGCCGGTCGCCGGAGGTGACGAAGAGGTACTCGCCGTCGGCACTGAAGGCCATGCGGTGGGAAAAGTGGCCGGATCCTGAGGCCCGGGGGTCTTGCTCCCAGATCACAGTCAGGTCCCGCAGTTCGGCGGAGGCTCCGGAGTCCACCAGCTCGGCGTGCCCGACCACAGCGCCGGTGCCTCCCTCACCCGAGGTCACCCAGCTCAGGTAGATCCGGCCGCTTTCCTCGAAGTCCGGAGCGGCGACGACGTCACCGAGCCCTCCTTGGCCATCGACGACGATGCCCTCAGGCAGGCCCTCGACGCTGACCTCGTCCGCGCCGGCCAGGTCGTGCAGCACGAGCTCACCGGCCTGCAGGGTCACCGCCAGTTTCGAGGTGCCGGGCAGGAACTCCAAGGCCCAGGGCGAGTCATAGGTGGCCTGCTCCTCGACCGCGAAGGGCACGGCGTCGGTCTCAGCCTCAGCGTCGGTCTCAGGCTCAGCGTCGGTCTCAGGCTCGGCGCCGTTCTCGACGTCCGAGCCGTTTCCGACGTCCGAGCCGTTTCCGACGTCCGAGCCGTTTCCGGCCTCGGCACCGGAGACGGGCTCCGGAGAGGTCGCCTCCTCAGAACCCTCCCCGGCACAGCTGGCCAGGAGCAACGAGGCGACCGCGAGGGCAGAGGTGAGGCGTCGCTGTCCCATCATCCGACTCTAGCCCGGACGGGAGATCCTATTGACAGTTCCACTATCGATACTCACACTATCGATATGCGTATCTCCGAGCTCGCCTCACTGACCGGCACCAGCGCGGCCACCATCAAGTACTACGCCCGCGAGGGCCTGCTGCCCACGGCCACGCGAACGGGCTACAACCAGACCGAGTACGGCGCGGAACACCGTGATCGGCTGCGGCTGATCCGAGCCCTCACCGAGGTGGGCGGGCTCTCGATCGCCAGCGTGCGCGAGGTGCTGGCAGCGGTGGACGATCCGCAGATGCCCGCCGCTGTGCGCATGGGGGTCGCGCAGCGCGCCATTCCACGCGCCCTGGGCGAGCCCAGCACGGAGGCCTTAGGACGTGTCCACGCGCTGACCGAGTCCCGCTCCTGGCAGGTGGATCCGGGCAATCCCGGGTTCGCGCAAGCGGCGTCCGTCCTCGATGCCTACGAGATGCTCGGGCGCGGTGACCTCGGTGCCAGCCTCGCCAGCTACGCACAGGCCGCCGACCAGATCGCTCTCGCCGACCTCGATGCCGTGTCGGCCTCACCCGCCCCGGAGAGCGCGGCCGAGACCGTGGTCGTCGGCACGGTCCTCGGTGATGCCCTCATCGCGGGACTGCGCCGCATCGCCCAGGAACACCACGCGCGCCAGCGCTTCCCCGACTCCACCTCTCACAGGAGTCCGTGATGACCACGCGCGTGAGCACCCACCCCCTGGCCACACCGTTCGTGGGTCACCGACCGCTGCTGATCCTGGCCGCGGTGATGGCGGTGAGTGCCGCCACGATCGGACTGCTGGCCGTGCTGGACCCGCGGGAGGTGCTCGGCCAGAACCTGTGGTTCAAGCCGCTGAAGTTCTCGATCTCGATCGCCGCCTATGCGCTCACGCTGGCATGGCTGATCACCCAGGTCCGGCGGTTCCGCCGCGTCGCCGTGGTGGGTGGAAACATTACGGCAGGCGCTCTGGCACTCGAGCAGGTGATCATCGTCGGTGCCGCCGCGACCGGCACCACCAGCCACTTCAACGTCAGCACCGCGCTGCACACCACGCTGTGGGCGGTCATGGCGGCCTCCATCGCCACCGTGTGGCTCATCGGCCTGGTGGTCGGCGTGCTGCTGATCCTCTCCCCCGGCCCGGATCCGGCGCGCAATCTGGCCATCCGGGCGGGGGTCTTCATCGGCTTGGCGGGCATGGCGGTCGCCTTCCTCATGACCGGCCCCACGAGTGAGCAGCTGAACGACTTCCAGGGCATCGCCGGAGCCCATGCGGTGGGGGTTCCCGACGGCGGCGCGGGCCTGCCCTTCCTGGGCTGGAGCACTGAGGGCGGTGACCTGCGCGTGCCGCACTTCGTGGGCATGCACGCGCTCCAGGCTCTACCGCTGGGGCTCCTCGCACTGGAGTGGGCCTCCGCCCGTGTCCCGATCCTGAGAGACCCGCAGGTGCGACTCCGCCTCATCCGCATCGCAGCGATCGCCGTCGCCGGCATGCTCGGGCTGCTCACCTGGCAGGCCCTGGCCGGGCAGCCGGTGACCGCCCCGGCAGGCGCGATCCTCGGTGTCGGGTCTGCGCTCACCCTGGCCACCGTCGCCGCCGTCGCCGTCGTGCTCGCTCGCGCCCGTCCCTGAGAGGCCACGCGCCACGCTCTACGCTTCCGGCATGGAACTGCTGATCCTGGTGATCGTCCTGATGTTCGGCGCCGTGATGCTGGTGAGCATCGGCGAGAAACTCCGGCTGCCCTGGCCCGCGTTGATGGTGGTGCTGGCTACCGCGGTGGGCTTCGTGCCGGCCTGGCGGGAGATCAGCGTGGACCCGCACCTGATCCTCCCGCTCTTCCTCCCGCCTCTGCTCTTCGCCACCGCCCAGCGCACCTCCTGGGCGATGTTCCGCCTGCGCTGGCGCGCCGTGGTGGTCCTGGCGCTCCTGCTGACCTCGCTGACCATCGCAGCGGTGGCCGGCGTCGTGATCGCGCTGGTGCCGGGCGTCACCGTGGCGGCCGCGGTGGCCATCGCTGCTGCGGTGGCTCCTCCCGATCCTGTGGCCGTCGAGGCCGTAGCCGGCCCGGTAGGGATTCCTCGCCGGCTCATCACCACCTTGCAGAGCGAAGGTCTCTTCAACGACGCGGTCGCCATCGTGGTCTTCACCGCCGCCATCTCGGCCACCCAGACCGACCGGCCTTTCGGGGTCGATGTCGTCGGAGAGTTCGCGCTCGGACTCGTTCTTGCGGTGATCGTCGGCTTTCTCGCCGCCCTTGGCGCAGGCTGGCTCAGTGACCGGGTGGCCGACGTCGCCGGGCGCAATGCGATCACTCTCGTTCTTCCCTTCGGCGTCTACCTGGCCGCCGAGGAGATCGGCGCCTCAGGCGTGGTGGCGGTGGTGATCGCCGCTGTCCAGATCGCGAGCATGCGCGCGGGCGAGGACGTGGAGGAACGCCTCAGCGGCAAGGCCTTCTGGGACGTCATCGAACTGCTGGTGACCGGTGTCGCCTTCGGCTTGGTCGGCATCGAGGTCTTCGAGATCATCAGCGGAGCCGGCCCAGACCTTGCCCGGATGCTCACCCACGCCGCCATCGTGTGTGGCGTTGTCATCGTTCTCCGGGGCGCCTGGATGATGGCCTTGCTGCTGTTCCGCCGTGCGCACGATCCCTGGGCCGCGCCGCGTGACTGGCGCGAGGCGCTGGTGCTGACCTGGAGCGGGATGCGCGGCCTGGCCACCCTGGCCCTGGCGCTCGCCATCCCCGTGGTGGCCGCCGACGGCACGCAGGTGGCAGCCCGCGAGGAACTCCTCGTCATCGCCGCCACGGTGGTGGTGGGCACGCTGGTGCTTCCCGCCCTGTCGCTTCCCTGGCTGGTGCGCCTGCTCGGGATCGGCGGCACACACAACACCGAACAGGAGGCCGAACGTCAGCTCGCCCGGCGGGCCGGACGTGCCGCGCTCGCCGTGGTCCAGGCGGGACAGGCGGACCTTCCCGAGGCCGCCGTCGCACGCCTGGAGGAGTTCCTCAGCCAGCTCGACGCCCTGGTGGCCGGAGAGTCCTCGCAGGAGTACGCCGAACGCGTGCGCGGCTTCCGCGAGCGCCAGCAGGCCATGCACGCCGTGCGCAACACCGCGCTCGCCGCCGCTCGAGCAGAGGTGCTGCGAGCGCGACAGGAGCCGGGTGTTGACCCTGAAGCCGCCGACAGAGTGCTGCGCATGCTGGATCTGCAGAGCCGCGGTATGCGGCCATGACCGTGGGCGACAGCGGCTCGGCGAGCGTCATCGCGCCGACCAGAGCACCTGCCCGCCTCGGATGGTGGTGTGCACGTCAGCAAGCTGCCCGGGGTGGGTCAGCTCGCGGTGATCGAGCACCACGAGATCAGCCGCCTCGCCCTCGGCCACGGTGGAGGAGCCAACCCCCGGGACGTCGCTGAAAACGCTCGCCGGGGCCGTGGTGAGCATGGCGAGCACCTGCTCGACATCGAGCCCGCAGGTCGCCAGTGCTTCGAGCTCACCGCGGATGTCGCGATCCGGCAGGTACCCCACATCGGTGCCGAAGAGCACCCGGCCGCCAGCCTCGACGAAGACCTTCAAGCCGTCGTAGATCCCGCCGAGGTAGGCCGGATCGCGGCTGCCGGTCTGCGCGAACATGTCGAGGGTAGGCACGAGGGAGCAGCCCTGCTCGGCGGCCTCCCGCAACAACGGGGCGGTGCCTTCGGGGCTGTCCGGCACATGGGCGAGGATGTCCACGCCGGCCTCGAGCGCCACCCGCGTGCCCTCGAGGTTGGACGGGTGCGCGAAGACCAGGCGGCCCTGGCGGTGTGCTTGCTGGACTGCGGCGCGCGCCACCGGGAGCGGCATCGGCGTGATGCGGTCGAGCTCGACGTAGGAACCGGTGAAGAGCTTGGCGACCTCGGCACCGTGGCGGTGCGAGCGCCGCAGAGCGCGCCGGGCACCGGCGCCCGTGCGCGGTTGCGGCAGCAAGGGGCACAGGTACCAGGGGAGGTCCTGGCGGACATAGAAGGGCAGACCGCGAGGTGGGTAGAGCCCCATGCCCGCAATCAGCAGGCGTGGGCCGGCGAGTTCCTCCTGCTCGATCCGGCGCCGCAGCGCCCCCGTGCTACGGGGGTCGGATCCGAGGTCCACGGCTGTCGTGAAGCCCCGTGCGAGAAACATGTCGTCCAGCTCCGGCTGGAGCTGCTGCGCCGGCGCGGAACCGGCATGGGCCCAGACCCGCTCGGTGAGATGCACGTGCGAGTTCCAGTAGCCCGCGATCACCACGCGTCCGCCGACATCGAGGACCTGCTCGCCAGGCTCGCCCGTCCGGAGGTGGCTCCCCTCATCGGCAGATGGATCCTCCGGGCCGATGCTCACGATCCGGCCACCGCGACTGATCAGGCTCACCGAACCTTGCGGCGCCCGGCCGGGCGCGGCCACCAGCGTGGCTCCGGTGATCCGCAGTCGCGTCATCCCGCCAGCATGCCATCGCGACCGATTGCGGAGCGAGGTGCCGCTTTTATCGAGCTTTCACCGCTTGGTCCTACCGTCCACCCAACGTCCACAGCAGAACGAAAAGGAGCAGGACCATGCAGCACACCTCGCCCGCAGGTGGGCCAGCCTACGAGGCCCCACAACCCTCGACAGCGCCGGACCAACCGACACCGACGCCCGATCAACCCCACAGCCACCAGCCGGCGGGCGGCGCGCCCGTCGGCGGCCACCAGGAGGCCTCTTCGGGCCTCGACCCGAAGGTCGCCAGCCTCCTCGCCTACATCACCTGGATCGGCGGCGTCGTCATCCTGCTCACGCAGAAGCAACCCTCGGTGAGGTTCCACGGCGTGCAGTCGATCCTCTTCAACGTCGTCGTCGTTGCGGCCTACATCGCCCTGACCGTCACCGATGTGTTCGCCCGGCTGTTCATCGGCGGCTGGACGGTGGGCACGATCTTCTTCCTCCTCGGCGCCGCCCTGTGGGTGGGCAGCCTCGTGCTGTGGATCGTGCTTGTCATCAAGGCCTACAACCTGCAGCAGTTCAAGCTGCCGGTCATCGGCAACCTCGCCGCGAAATGGACCAAGGCATGAGTCACGAGACCTGGACGAAAGGAAGCTGGATGCGCCCCCACCGGATGGCCGTGTACGTCGCCGCACCTGCGGCAATGTTGCTCGCCGGCTGCAGCACGCTGGACACGCTGACGAACCGGGCTGATGAGATCGAGGGCATCGTCGACGAGATCGACGCTGAACTCAACGACGAGATCAACCAGGCGATCGACGAGGCCTCGGGCAACTCGAACGGAGGCGAAGACTCGGACGGTGACGAGAGCGACACCGACAGCGGACCCGGTACAGACGGCGCAGCGACCTCGGCCGCCGATGCCGAGGCCCTGGCCACCCGCGACCTGGACGCGGAGGTCTACTACCAGGGCCTGGGATTCAGTTTCGAGCAGATGATCGCCACCGAGAACGAGCAGGGCGGGATCGAACTCGTGATCGAGGTCACCGCTCACAACGACTGGGACAGCGCCGCCGCTCTCAACCCGCCTCTGTCACTGCTGTGGGAAGAGCCCGGTTCCAGCAACACCGTGACCGTCAACGGCATCGGCGAGATTCGGCAGATCCCAGCTGGCGCGAGCGCCTCGGGGCAGTACACGCTGACCATCAGCCAGCAGGACCTTGAGGTCTTCGACAGCGACTCCGCCCGCCTCGTTCTCGGCAGAGACGGCAGCGCGACAGCCCAGATCCCGCTCGGCTCCGAGCCGGAACTCATCACCCGCATTCCGACCGCTCAGCAGGTGCCCAGCGAACCGCTGCAGGCCGGCGAAGCCGAGATCACCATCGAATATGTCGAGGTCTCCTGGAACCACGGCGATCCCGGCCAACAGCAGCTCCCGGCGGGTCAGGTGGGCGTCATCATGGACTACACCATCCACAATCACTCCGGTAGCCAGCTCTGCACCCCGCGTGGCCAGGGCAACACGTGGTCGCTGATCAGCGCCGAGGGCGCCGGCTACGCCGATCTGGGCACCTCCGAGCGCTGCGTCAGCGGCGGCAGCACCCTGGCTGCGGTCACCGGCTTCACCATCGACGAACCGTTCGAGGGCCAATACACCCTGACCCTCACCTTCGACCAGCGCGGAGACGACTACGAGGCGAGCACGGAACTCACCCTCGATCTGGATGCTCCTGCTGCAGAGCCCGAGAGTGACTAGCCAGCTCGGCGAGCACTGACTCCAGCAACAGTGCCTCGCCCACGAGGCCTTCGGTGAGCACCCCGTGCTCGCCGAGGGCCTCGGTCAGCTCTGCCCGCACCGCGGCCAGCTGCCACGCCGTGGCCTGGTCCGCCGCATCTCCCGCACGCCGTCGATGGGCTCCAGCGAGCCCGAGGAGCTGGGCCGCGCGCGAGGGCTCGGATGCGGCGTCGAGTGCCGCAGCCGTCTCCAGCAACGCGGGTACCCACCAGGCGTCGGCGAGGTCATCCTCGAGAACACTCCGGGCAGCACCGGCCAGTTCGACCCGGGCGTCCTCGTCCTGGCCCAGCACCCGATGACAGTCCGCCACTTGCCAGCGGCTGCGTGCGCGGCGTTCGGGGCTGTCCGACTCCTCACGCACCAGGCGTGCCGCGCGCGCATAGCCCATGGCGTGCTGGTGCTGGCCGCGCCGCAAGGCCAGGAAGGACAGGCGCTCCAGCACCAGGGCCTCGGTGGGGCGGTGACCGGTGGCGCGGAACCCGTCCAATGCCCGCTCCAGGAGAGAGACTGCCCGCTGGAGATCACCAAGCTTCTCCGAGGCGATGCCGAGGTTCAACTCCGTGCTCGCCACGCCGACCTCATGGCCGATGCCCACGAACAGCTCATGCGCCTGCTGCCACCGTGCGATCGCGGTCTGGTGATCACCGGAATCCGAGGCGATCCCCGCGAGGTTGTTCAGTGCGCGGCCCGAACCATCGGCATCATCCAACTCGGTCCACAGGTCCAGCGCTGAGCTCAGCAGGGTGGTGGCCTCGGCGCGGTCTCCGTCGTCAAAAGCGAGCGAGCCCGCAGTGTGCAGCGCCTGAGCGCGCACGGCAGCCGGGGCCTCATCCGCGCGCGCCAGCATGGTGGCTGCCCAGCGCCGGCCCTCGGCGTGTGCCCGACGCTGCATCCAGTACGGGCTCATCGCGGCCGCAAACTCCAGGCCCAGCTGCGGGTCGGACTCGGCGGCGTACTCCAGCGCGGCGCGGATGTCAGCCGCGGCGGCGTCGAGGCGCTCAATGACCTCTGCCTCTGCGGCGCGGCCGGCGGCCGGGCGGATCTCCTCGGCAAGCGAGGCGAAGTGGCGGGCGTGCCGCGGGAGGAGTTCCGTGATCTCGACCGGTTGCTCCACGAGCCGGTTGACCGCGGCGAGAGCAGACTGGCGCACCGGCGGCAGCAGCCAGTACCGCGCTCGAGTGCCGGTGAGGTCCACGTTCACCGTGGCTGCGCGCACGAGCTCCGACAGCAGGGCGACACCTGTTCCCTGCTCGACCGGTGTTCCTGCGCAGACCGCCTCCACGGCGTTCACATCGACCGGGCCGCGAAAGATCGTCAGCCGAGCCAGCAGGATCCGGGCCGGCTCGGAGAGCAACTGCAGCGTGCCCTCCAGCGCCGTCTCCATCGACTCGTGCCGCCCGGGCCGGTCACGCACCTGGCTCGGCATCGACTCGGGACCACTTCGCAACCGGGCGGCGATCTCACTGAGCGTGAGCACTCCGCACTGGGCGGCGGCGAGCTCGATCCCCAGTGGGAATCCACCCAGGCGCGCCACGACCTCCGCGATTGCCCGGTGGTCGGTGCTGGTCAGGCGCAAGGCGGGGTTCGCCTGCTGGGCCCGGTCGCGGAACAGGGCCGCGGCCTCGGAGGCCGCCACGCCCTCGTCGTCGACCTCTCTTGCCTCAGCCGCCGAGACGCCCAAAGGCGGAACGGCCCATGCGCACTCCCCGGTGAGGCCGAGCGGTACGCGACTGGTGGCCAGAACGGTGACGTCGGCACAGCGGGAGCGGATGTCGGCGACCACACCGGCCACCGCATCGAGAAGGTCCTCGCAGTTGTCCAGCACGAGCAGTCGTGGTCGGTCTTCCATCGCCTGGCAGACGGCTTCCACCGTTGCCTCGGTGGCCTGAACCCGGGTGGCGATGGCATCGATCACGAGCAACTCGTCGGCGATGCCGGCCAAAGGAACGAAAACCGTTCCCCCGCTGAAGCGGCGAGCGCACTCCGCAGCGGCAGCAGCGGCCAATCGGGTCTTCCCGACGCCCCCGAGTCCGGTGAGCGTCACCAGATGGTGCTCGGCGAGGAGCGAGCTCACCATCTCGATCTCCGCGGTGCGGCCCAGGAACGGTGTCGAGAAGTTCGGCAGATCGAGCCGCGCCGGAGAACGCGGGGCCAGGGCCGGATCCTGGCTCAGGATCTGGGAATGCAGCTCGCGCATGCGCGGCCCGGGATCCAGGCCGAGTTCTTCGCGCAAGGAGTGCGCTGCCTGCTGGTAGGCCTCCAGCGCATCGGCCTGGTTCCCCGCCCAGTAGTGGGCCAGCATCACCAGCGACCAGACCCGCTCGTCGAAGGGACGCTCCACCGCGAGGCGCTGCAGGGTGGGGAGGTCGGGATTAGCACCTGCTACCCGAAGTTCCGCCTCGGCGAGATCCACCAGGGCCTCGCCGTGCAGGACGCGCAGCCATTCCACTTCCTCTTCCGCGGCGGGGCAGGCAATGCCGACCAAAGGTTCACCCCGCCAAAGATCCATCGCCGAGGCAAGCGCATCCCGTGCGGCTTCCGGGTTTCCTCCACTCAGGGCAGCACGGCCGGTGCGAATGAGGGACTCGAAACGAAAGGCGTCCACCGCATCGCGCGCCACGTTGAGCCGGTACCCGGCACCGACACTCTCCACGAGACCGTCGGCACCCAAGGAGCGCCGCAGCTGGGACAAGTGCACGCGCAGGGTGTTCACGGCGGTGGCCGGGGGGTGATCCTGCCAGATCATGTCGACCAGGCGGCTGATCTCCAGCACCTCGCCGGGGTGGAGCGCGAGAACACCGAGAATGGCCCGTCGCACTCGCCCGGAGATCGGTCTTGGCTGCCCGTCGACGTCGATTTCCAGCGGCCCCAGCACCCGGATTTCGACGGAGGCGGATAGAGGGGGCATATTCCTAGTCAATCATCACCCACGGCTGCCGGAAGACCGTTCATGGTCGTAACCTGTCGGCATGCTGCTCGCCTTCTCCGTCGCCCCCACCACCGCCGACACACCGGACGGCTCGGTGAGTGCGGCTGTGGCCGAGGCTGTCCGGATCGTGCGCGCCTCCGGGCTACCGAACGAGACCACCTCCATGTTCACCACCATCGAGGGCGAGTGGGACGAGGTCTTCGACGTCGTCAAACGGGCGACGGCGGCGGTGACCGCGGTGAGCCCGCGGGTATCGCTGGTGATCAAGGCCGATATCCGCCCCGGGCATACCGGCCAGCTCACCGAGAAGGTCCAGCGCGTCGAGGACCACCTCCGCCAGGGCAACTGAGTACCTCGCATGACGAGCCCCGGGAGGGCGCCTCGGGCCAGCGCGAGGCCTTGGTCGGGGTACAGCCAGGCTCCCCCCTCCGCGAGGCCGGCGCCATGGCTCGATCTCGCACTCAACCAACCTGGCCAGGCTGTCGGCGCGGAGTATGCGCGCATCGAAGCCCAACGGCGGGCCATCCCTTGGGAGCCACGTCCACCGCGACGTACCTTCTTGCAGTGGCTCACGGCAGGCCACGACGAACGAAGTCGGTACCGGGCCGCACTCCAGCAATGGCTCCATCGGAGTGCCCGGATGCGGGAGCATGACGAGCATTTGCGCCGCGAGGCCGCGCCCTGGGCCGTGGGGTGGGCCGGTGAACTCCACGTGGCGCGCGAGCTCAGTGGGCTCCTCGCCCGCGACAACCGGTGGCGGATCCTGCACTCGGTTCCCGTGGGCGCATCGGGCAGCGACATCGATCATGTGCTGATCGGCCCGGGGGGCTTCTTCACACTCAATGCCAAGCACCACCGGAACGCAAGTATCTGGGTAGCAGGTGGAACGTTCATGGTGAATGGCACGCGACACCCTTATGTCCGGAATGCCCGTCATGAGGCACAACGTGCCTCACGGGTGTTGTCTACGGCTTGCGGGTTCGGTGTGCATACTCAGGCCGTCATCGTTCCGGTCAATGCGCGCTCGATCACGATCCGCGCGGCACCAGAGGTCGCTGTGATCAGCCATGTGGCACTGGTCAACTGGTTGCAGCGATTCCCTGACGTCGTGCCCATGCCTGTCGTGGAGCGGGTGTTCGCTGCGGCGCGGCGCCCGAGCACATGGCGGTGAGCACACTACTGGCCGTCGTACGACGGCGGGCGTAGAGGTGGCTAAGATCAGCACATGGCAATGGGTAACCTCGAAACAGAGGTGATGGCGTACCTCTGGGCGGCGAAGAATCCTGCCACCGTGCGTGAAGTCCACGATGCCCTGACCACCGACCGGAATCTCGCCTACACCACGGTGATGACCGTGATGGATCGGCTGGCGAAGAAGGGCGTGGTGGTCCAGGAGAAGGCAGGCCGGGCCTACCTCTACTCCCCCACCAAGAGCCGCGAGGAATCCGTCGCGGAGCTCATGCTGGATGCCCTCGGTGCCACGCCCGATCCGGGCGCCCGGGTGGCAGCGCTGCAGCACTTCGTCGGCCAGGTGGGCCCGGCCGAAGCCGAGGCGATCCGGCAGGCGTTGAGCGCAGAGGCCCAGCCGGCCGACGGCGGGGCCCCGGCGCCCTCCGCGGATCCTGCTGGGCCCGCCGGCACCGAGAACAGCTGACCCTGGAGGCGCGGCCCGATGACCGCACTCGTCCTCACCGCACTAGCGCTCCTGCTGTCCTTGTTCGCGCCCGTGCTCCTGCGCCGGGCGCGCTGGCTCCGGCGCTCACCGGCGGCGGCCATCGTGCTGTGGCAGGCGGTGGCGCTCGCGGCGGTCCTGGCCGCACTGGGCGCGCTGCTGGCCGCGCCGGAGGAGATCCTGCGCACCCTCCACGGCGGTGAGATCACCTTCGGCCCGGCGCTGATCGCCGGCGCTGCGGCCGCCTTCCTCCTGGCCGGCGCGGTGATCGTGCGCCTGGCGGTGGTCACCATCCGCCTGGCCGTGCACACCCGGCGGCGGCGCAAACGTCATGTGGGGATGCTGGACCTTCTCCAGGGCGCCGAGGAAGGTGACCGCCACCAGCTCCACGTGCTCGCCGCCCGACTGCCGCTGGCCTACTGCGTGCCGGGCAGCCCGGGACGCATCGTGCTCACCGACGCCGCACTCGACCTGCTCGACGAACACGAGACCGAGGCGGTGATCGCCCACGAGCGAGCGCACCTGGCCATGCGCCACGACCTCGTCACCGAGGCCTTCACCGCATTGCACGCCGCCTTCCCGCGCTGGGTGCGATCACGCCTGGCGCTGGAGGAGGTCGGCCGGCTGCTCGAGATGCTCGCCGATGATGCCACGGTGCGATCTCAGGGCGCCGCTCCGGTGCGCTCCGCGCTGGAGAAACTCGCCGCCACCTCCGAGGATGGCGAGAACATCCGCGTGCGGCTGGCCCGCCTCCACAGCCCGAGCACCGCAGCACCCCGGGCCGCGGCGGCGGCCGCCTACGTGCTGGCCGTCGCCGTGCTCGCCGTGCCGACGCTGGCCGTGGTCACTCCCTGGCTGCGCAGCGCGATGAACGCCCTCGTGCTCGGCTGAGCACGCGCGCGCCCCGGCCGGCTCACCACACCTCGTGGAAGTGGTGCACCGGGCCAGGACCCTGCCCCACCCGCAGCTGCTCCCCGGCGCGCAGTGCACCGGTCAACCAGGCCTTGGCATCGCGGGTGGCCTCCAGCCAGTGCCTGCGCTGCGGTTGCAGTGCTGTGATCGCCGAGGAGAGGGTGCAACCGGTGCCGTGGGTGTGGCGCGTGTCCACCCGTTCCGTGCTGAGCACCTGCTCGCCGTCGCCGTCGAGCCAGAGATCGCTGACCTCCGAGCCCGCCAGGTGGCCACCCTTGACCAGCACTCGCGGCGCGCCGAGCGCGCGGATCGCCGCTGCCTGCTCACGCATCCCGGCCAGATCGGTGGCCGGCTCGCTGGCAGTGAGCACACCTGCTTCAGCGAGGTTGGGCGTCACCACCGAGACGTGCGGCAACATCGTGAGGATGGCCTGGACGGCGTCCTCGTCCAGCAGGCGCGAACCAGCGGTGGAGACCATCACCGGGTCGAGCACCACGGGCACCTCCCCCGCCCGCGCGGCCAGGAAGGCCGTCACCGCCTCCACGGTCTCCGCACCCGCGAGCATGCCGATTTTCACCACGTCGACGGCGACGTCCTCGACCAGGGTCTCGAGCTGTTCCCGCACGAAATCCGGCGGGACCACGTGCACGCCGGTGACGCCCTGGGTGGATTGCGCGGTGAGCGCGGTGAGCACCGCCGTGCCGTAGGCGCCCAGGGCCGAGAAGGTCTTCAGGTCCGCTTGGATCCCGGCGCCGCCAGAGGGGTCGGAGCCGGCGATGGTGAGCGCCACCGGGGGTGCGGCGCTCACGCCGAAACTCCCTGAGCCGATCCGGCCCACACCTGCCGCAACGTCACCGCTGCCTCGCGAGGGCTCGGCTGGCCGCAGATCGCGGAGACGACGGCGATGCCGGCCACCCCGGTGCCGCGCAGCGTGGCCGCGCCCGCGGCATCGATGCCGCCGATCGCCACCGTGGGCCACGGGCTCGCCGCGGCCAGTTCCGCCAGGCCCTCCGGGCCGAACGGCGCGGCATGGCCCGGTTTGGTGGCGGTGGCCCACACCGGCCCGAGGCCGAGGTAGTCCACGGCACGTCCATGCTCCCGCGCGACCTCGAGCTGCCCGGCGTGGGTGACCGAGAGCCCGAGGATCCCGTGCGGGCCCAGGAGTTCCCGCGCCTGCGGCACCGGCAGGTCGGCCTGACCGACGTGCGCGCCGTCGGCACCGATCTCGGACACGAGGTGCACCCGGTCGTCCACGATCAACGGGGCACGCGGCCCGCCGGCCCGGTGCAGGGCATCCAGCTCGGCGCGCACGGCCTGCCCCAGCGCAACGAAGGCGCGATCGTCCAGCGCATGGTCGCGCAGCTGCACCACACTCACTCCGCCGGCCACCGCCTCGCGCACGGTCTCCGGCACTCCGCGCTGCCCGCACAGACCGGTATCGGTCACCAGGTACAGGCTGAGGTCGAGGGTCATGACCGGCGCACCTCGCCGGCAAGGGTCTCGGGGCTGAGCAGGGCGAGCTGGTCCAGCAGGGCAGCGGCGAAACTCCCCGGCCCGCGAGCGCCCTCGGCGGCGCGATCGGCTGCCACCGTCAGCATCGCGGTGCCGGCCGCGGCGGCGGCCAGCGGGCCCGCGCCACTGGCGGCACAGGCCGCCATCAGCGCTCCCAGGGCACAACCCGCCCCCGAGACCTGGGTGAGCAGGGGGCTGCCGTTCGCCAGCCGCACGATTTCCTCACCGTCGGTGAGGTGATCCACTTCCCCGGAGACGGCGACGACGGTGCCGTAGCGGGTCGCCAGTCGTGCCGCCTCGTCCATCACGTCCTCGGCGCGGTGGCGGCTGTCCACCCCGCGGCCCCCTTCGCCGCCGGCCAAGCCCAGGATCTCCGAGGCGTTGCCGCGGATGATCGCCGGGGAGCCGAGCTCCAGCAGCTCGAGTGCCACCTCGCTGCGCCAGGGCAGGGTGCCGGCACCGATGGGGTCGAGCACCCAGGGGGTCCCGGCGTCGAGGGCGCCGGCGACCGCCTCACGCATGGCCTCGACCGTCTCCTCCTGCGGGGTGCCGAGGTTGATCAGCACCGCATCGGCCGCGGCGGCGGTCGCGCGCGCTTCGTGGGGGTTGTCCACCATGGCCGGGGAGGCACCGGCGGCCAGGAGGGCGTTGGCGCTCAGTGGGGCGGCCACCATGTTGGTCAGGCAATGCACCAGGGGCTGGCTCTGGCGCATCGCGCGCACCGCATAGGACATGTCGTCGTCGTGCATGACGTCCCTTCGCTAGTCCGAACTAGATCAGGTTCGACGGGTCTCATCTCAGCCGTGGTCTCCGGCACCCCGCGTCGTCTCCAGGCTACGACGTGGCCGCCCGCGGCGCAGCAGCAGGTGTCATCGACCGGCGCGCAGGTCCTCCCCGGTGGCCACCCACGAGGGGAGCTCCTCACGGAAAGCCTCGGCGACCTCCGGGTCGGTCGTGACCGACCAGCTGACCTCGCCGTCCACCTCGGCTTCGTACTTGTCCCAGTTGAACCAGTTGATCAGCCGGATCTGCCCGAAGTTCTCGTGCACCTCGTCGGAGAAGACCTGGCGCCACCAGGCGCGCTTGATCTCCAGGTTCGTCGCAGTCGAGGCGTCCGCGGTCACGAAGGCACCGGTCTCCGGAATCACCATGGGCTTGTCGCGGTCCACGGCGTACTCGGCGTAGAAGTCCGGGATCGCAGTGTCGTCCGAGGCCAGCCCGTCGTAGGTGCCGGTGAGCTGTTCGACGAACTTGCCCTCTTCAGGCAGATCGTTGCTGCCCCAGGGGTAGGCATCGCCCCAGTGGTAGAGCGTCATGCCCACCCAGTCCACCGCGTCGTCGCCGGGGTAGTACGGAGCGTAGGGGTCGTCGGTCTCGGTGACCTCGTCACTCCCGTCGGTGTCCATGGCCGCGTACTCGGCACTTCCCGGCTCGGCGGCGTACTGGCCTCCGGTGAAGGGGTAGCCGCCGCCGTAGTTCGGCGCCCAGAGCATCTCGGTCGCGGTGGTCTCGTGCACGGCCTCCGCCACCTCGCGGAAGCTCGCGATGTATGCCTCGGGCTGCTGCCCCCAGGCGTACCAGGAGCCGTTCATCTCGTGGGCGTAGCGCAGCAGCACAGGCACACCCGTGGCGTTGATCTCCTGGAGCACCGCCACAAGTTCCTCGATCACCGCGGGGGTGATCGCCTCCAGGCCCTCGCTCGGCTCGATGGTCAGCAGCAGCACACCGTTGCTGCCGCCGATCTGCTCCGCTGCCGCGCGCACGTTCTGCACGTCCGCCTCGTTCCAGGGCAGGTCCACGAAGGACACCGCAGCGCCCGGGCTGACCCCGCTGACCTCGGCGAACTCCGCCACGGTCTCTGCGCCCCAGTCCGGGTTCACCCCGAAAACCGTCCGCTCCGCGGGAAAGTACTCCGAGGGCACGACGGCGTCGATCGCATCGGCGGAATCGTCGGTGGGCGCACACGCGGCCCCGGTCACCATCGCTCCCAGCGCCAACGCTCCGACGCCGCGGGTGGTCAACCGTCGATCCTGCATATCGCTCCTCGTGGTCACGGCTCTGGTGCCGGTGCGGGGTGGGCCCGTGCCCGCCGAGGTTACCCGGAGTATTCGCGTGGCCTCCGCCTCACCCGGGCGGCTAGCGTGACTGCATGGCCTCGACTGCATACCTTCGCGATCCTCACCCGCACGGCGAGCTGCTCGCCTTCACCGCGGCCGACGACGTCTGGCTGGCGCCGATCACCGGCGGGCGGGCCTGGCGCCTGACCCGGGAGTCCGCGCCGGTGGCGCAGCCGCGCATCTCCCCCGACGGCACCGTGGTGGCTTACCTCTCGCAGCGCGAGGGCCACCCCGAGGTCTACGCCGCCGACATCGACTCCGGTCAGGTGGCGCGGCTGACCTACTGGGGCAGCACCAAGATCTCCATCCTGGGCTGGGACGCGCAGGGCCGGGTGCTGGTCTCCTCCAACGCTGGTCAGGCCGACCGCTCGCACCAGACGGTGCGCGCTCTGCAGCTGCACCACGACGGCGGGCCGGCCCTGGAGTCCGCCGAGCAGCTCGGTTACGGCGCCGCCATCGGCTTGGCGCTGCACCCCTCCGGCGCGGCGGCGCTGTCCACTCCGGGTTCGCGGGTGCCGGCGCACTGGAAGCGCTACCGGGGCGGCACCGCCTCGCAGCTGTGGCTGGCCCGCAAGCCGATCACCCAGGTCGCCGCCCCCGGTGACTGGGAGCGTCTGCTGCCCCAGGACGAAGCCGGCCTGGTGGACCCGATGTGGTTCGGCGACTCCCTGCTCTTCACCTCCGACCGCGCCGCCACCTTCCCCGACCGCAGCGAGGAACAGGCGAACCTGTGGATCTGGGAGGGCGTGCTCTCCAAGAAGTCGCGCCGCGACAAGGGCCCCCGGCAGCTGACCCACCAGGGCGTGGACGAGGGCTACGTGCGCGGTGCGAGCACGGACGGCGAGCGCATCGCGTGGCACTCGCGCGGCGAGATCTGGGTGCTCGACTCCCTCGGGGCCACACCCCGCCGCCTCGAGGTCACCCTGCCCGGCACCTCCCCGGTGACCCTCTCGCCGAAGCCGGCGAAGAACCTCACCGACCTGGTGCCGGATCACGGCGGTGACTCCTCCCTGGTGGGCTGGCGCGGCAAGTCCTTCGTGCTCACCCACCGCGAGGGTCCCGCCCACGCCCTGGTGGCCGACTCGGGGGTGCGCACCCGCGAGCCGGTGCTGCTCGGCACCACCGGCCGGGCCGCCCTGGTCACCGACGCCGCCGGCGAGGACTCGATCGAGATCCACACCCTCGACGGCACCGGCGAGCCGCAGCAGCTGCTCACCGGAGCGATCGGCCGGGTGCTGCACCTGGCCGCCGATCCGGCCGGGGAGCGGCTGGCCGCGATCTCTCACGACGGTCAGGTCCGCCTGATCACCCTGGGCAAGAAGACCGCGGTGCGCGAGGTCGCGCGCTCCGGGTTCGGCGAGGCGCTCTCGCCGTCGTTCTCTCCCGACGGCCGCTACCTGATGTGGACCCAGCCCACCGACGTCGAGTCCACCATGCACCAGGTGATGGTGCTGGACACCCGCGGCAAGCACGAGCCGGTGGCGCTGACCTCCGGGCGCTTCCATGACGACTCCCCCGCCTTCACCCGCGACGGCAAGTTCGTGGCGCTGCTGTCGAACCGCACCTTCGACCCCCACTACGACGCCCACGAGTTCGCGCTCTCCTTCTCCGGCGCCACCCGGCCCTGGCTGATTCCGCTCTCCGCCACCGAGCCGCCGCCCTTCGGCCCCAGCGCGCAGGGCTGGCGGATCTCCAAGGCGGACGAGGCCAAGGCCAAGGACGGCGAAAGCAAGGACGACGACGCCCCGCCGGCCAGCCCTGATCTCGACGCCGAGGGCGCCGAGGACCGGATCGTGCCCTTCCCCGTGCCCTCGGGGGACTATCGCGACCTGAGCACCGCCTCGGGCGGGGTGCTGTGGATCAAGGTGGCCGACGTCAGCGTGCTCGGCACCCGCCGCGCCGGCGTGCCCGGCGAGCAGCCGGGCGACGAGCTGGTGCGGTGGGCCTTCGAGGAGCGCAAGGAGACGACCCTTGTGGAGAAGGTGGATTCCTACGCCGTCTCCGGCGACGGCGAACGCCTCGTGGTGCGCGCCGGTGAGGACGTCACGGTGCTGCCGGCCACCCGCAAGGCCGAGGACGAGGATGCCGAGAAGGTCACGGTGGATCTGTCCCGCCTGCGCATGGAGATCGACCCGCAGGCCGAATGGCACCAGATGTTCGACGAGAACGCGCGCCTGATGCGCGACCACTATTGGCGCGAGGACATGAACGGCGTGGACTGGGACGGCGTGGTCGCGCGGTGGCGCCCGGTGGTGGACAAGGTGCGCACGGCCGATGACTTCGCCGACATGCTGTGGGAGACCGTGGCGGAGCTGAACACCTCCCACGCCTACGTGATGCCCCCGCGGGAGGACGCGCCGGGCCTGGATCGCAAGCTCGGCTTCCTGGGCGCGGACCTGGAGCCGGCGAAGCAGGGCTGGCGGATCACCCGGATGCTGCCCTCGGAGTCCTCCGACCCCGAGGCCTACTCGCCCTTGCGTGCCGCCGGGGTGGACGCGCAGGTGGGCGACCTGATCCTGGCCGTCGACGGCCAGGCGGTGGACCCGGTGGCGGGCCCGGCCAAGCAGCTGATCGGCGCGGCCGGGAAGCCGGTGAGCCTGACGCTCGGCCGCTCCGGGCAGGCGCCGCGCCGCGTGGTGGTGGTGCCGCTGGCCGATGAGTCCACGCTGCGCTACCAGGACTGGGTGCGGTCCTGCCGCGAGTACGTGGCCGAGAAGTCCGGGGGCCGCCTGGGCTACCTGCACGTGCCGGACATGACCTCCACCGGCTGGGCACAGCTGCACCGCGACCTGCGCCGCGCCACCCGCGCCGAGGGCGTCATCGCCGATGTGCGCTACAACAGCGGCGGGCACACCTCCCAGCTGGTGATCGCCCGCCTCGGCGCACGCGTGGCGGCCTGGAACCAGGCGCGCTACGAGGAGCGGATGGGCACCTACCCGGACAACGCCCCGCGCGGCCCGGTGGTGCTGGTGACCAACCGCAATGCCGGCTCCGACGGCGACATCGTCAACGCCGCCGCGCAGGCGCTGCAGATCGGCCCGGTGGTGGGTGAGCGCACCTGGGGCGGGGTGGTCGGCATCGACGGCCGCTTCGACCTGGTGGACGGCACCGTGGTCACCCAGCCGCGCTACTCCTTCTGGATCGAGGGCAAGGGCTGGGGCGTGGAGAACCACGGCGTCGACCCCGATATCGAGGTCATCGACGATCCCGCGCACATGCTGCGCGCGGAGGACCCGCAGCTGGACCGGGCGATCGCCGAGGCCTTCGCCCGCCTGGAGCAGACCCCGGCCGCCCAGCCGCCTGAGCTCTCCGAGCCGCAGGTGCGGCGGTAGGGACGGGCTGAGGTTGCCGATGTCGTCGCTACGAGCAACGACATCGGCAACCGGGGGCGCCTCAGCTCAGATGAGTCCGGCGGCGCGTGGCGAGCACGGTCCCGCCGATGAGCATTGCCGCGGCGATTGCCATCAGCATCCCGGCAGATACGCCAGTGCTGGGTATCGACGGTCCCGGCCGGACCGGGTCGTCCGCTGACCCGGGCGGTGTGGAACCCGGCGGCGTGCCAGGCACGGTCGGTTCGGGCTCGGGCTCCGGTTCGGGCGTCGGTTCCGGTGCCGCGTCGACGGCGATGCTGGCCGTCACGGGCTCGCTCGCGGCGCCGTCGCGGTCGATGGCCACCACGCTGATCACGAAGGTGCCACCCGCGGCGTAGCTGTGCGACGGTGACGCCCCGGTCGCCGATGCGCTGACTTCCGTCACGGAGCTGCCATCGCCCCAGTCGACTCGGTAGCTGAAGTCCTCGGCCATGTCGGCGCTCGAGGGGTCCGTGGCACTGACCTCGATGGTCACCGGCTCTCCGGCCACAGCGCGCGCGGGCACCTCGACCTGGGCCGTGGGAGCGGCGTTCAGCACCTCGACCTCGGCGGAGGCTTCGTCCACCAGCCCGTCGACGCTGAAGCGCACCTCAATGAGGTAGGACGCCGGGCCGTTGTCGATCCCGAGGGCTTCGAGCTCGGCCCAGCTGAGGTCCACTTCGGAGCCGGAGGCGTCCGAGAACTCGCCGTCGCCGGTGAGGTCCCAGTCGACCTGCACACCTGCCCCGGGACCCCCGGCCAGGAGCGTGAGGTCTTCACCCTCGGCGATCGAGTACGGGCCCCCTGCGCTGGCCACCGGGGAGACTTCGATGGTGGCCTGATCGTCACTGCCGGCGAAACCCTCCGAAGGAAGGTATTCCGCCGTCACTGTGCGGATTCCTGGGGGCAGCGCCTCACTGAACAACACCGCCTGCCCGTCCTCCAGGCTCACCTCGCCCAGCTCGAGCCCGTCGGCGGTGAATCGGACCGTGCCTGGGGGCGCGTCGCCGGGCTCGACGGCCGTGGCCCTGACTCCGCCGTGCGACCATTCCGCGCTGACGGAGGCGCTGAGTTCCAGTTCCTGGCCGTGGGCCACCGCGCTCGGAGCGCTGAGCACCACGTTGGTGGCCATGAGCTCCACTTCGATGGTGGTCGTATCGACGCTCTCACCGAAGGTCGGTGCGCCGAGGTACTCCACCACGACCTCGATCGGGTCGGTGGTGACCGGAACGATCTCGACGCCCTCGCCAGGCAGGTCACCGGCGCCGATCTCGACGACCTCGTCCGCCCAGCTGAAGCGCACAGTCCCTTCCAGGACCTGATCGCCCTCGCTGAGGACTGTGGCAGAGACGAACACCGGTTCATGGGCGCGCGGCTGCTCCGGCGTCACCTCGATGAGCACCTGCGTGGGTGCGACCGCCAGCACCGTGACGTCCTGGGCGCTGGCGTCCTCGAATCCGTCGGCTCCGGTGTAGGTGGCGCTCAGGGTGTACTCGCCGCGGCTGAGGCCCTCGACGTCGAAAGTCACCACTCCATCGACCGGCGTGCCCGCCGTCACCGGCTCTCCGCCATCAAGACTCCACGCCACCACACCGGCGTCCACCGACTCCTCAGCTCCAGCGCTCACTCTCGCCGTGACCGAGAAGTCCTCCCCGATTGCCACGCTCTGCGGCGCATCCAGGGTCAGCGTCGTCGCCGTACTCGCCAGCACCTCGATCTCCACCGCCACCGAATCGACATACCCATCGGTGCCGGTGTAGGTCGCATTGACCGTGTGCGTTCCGCGCGGCAGCGCTGAAACGGTGAACTGCACGTCGCCCTCGGCATCGAGAGGCCCAGCCTCGACCGGCTCACCCTGATTGAGCGACCAGTCCACGCGCCCTGCCGTCACCGGCGTCCCGCCGGGCTCGCGCACACTCGCCGTCACCGTCACGTCACTACCACTGGCCACCTGAGTCGGAGCATCGAGAGTGATCGTGGTCTGCGATTGGGCCAGAATCGTCACCGATTCGGCCGCGGAATCGGTCCAGCCCTCCGCACCGGAGTAGAGGACCTCCAGCGTGTGCTCGCCACGCTCCAGGCCGGGCAGCGTGAACTCCACCTGCCCGGCTTCATCGGGGCTTCCAGCCTCGACCGGATCCCCGCCGTCCACGCGGTAGCGGATCGTGCCCGCCGTGACCGGTCCGTCACCAGCACCGATCTCCACCGCCACCGGAACATCCGCGCCGGTGGCCACCGTCTCGGGCGCTTGCACCTCGACTGATGTCGCCGATTCCGCCCAGACCGAGACCGGCTCGGCAGTGCTGTCGTCGAATCCGTCGTCTCCGGCGTAGATCGCGCTCAGGGTGTGCTCGCCGCGGCTCAGGCCCTCGACGTCGAAGGTCACCACCCCATCGACCGGCGTGCCCGCAGCCACCGGTTCCCCGCCATCAAGACTCCAACTGACCGAGCCGGCATCCACCGTCTCCCCGGCGTCAGCACTGACCGTCGCGGTCACGACGAAGTCCGCACCGGTTGCCACGGTGTCCGGCGCATCCAGGGTCAGCGTCGTCGCCGAACTGGCCAGCACCTCAATCTCCACAGCCACCGAATCGACATACCCATCGGTGCCGGTGTAGCTGGCATTCACCGTGTGCACGCCGCGGCTCAGAGCGGGCAGTGTGAAGGTCACGTCACCCTGGGCGTCCAGATCATCGGCCTGGACCATGTCGCCATCGTTCACCGACCACGCCACGCTGCCCACCGTCACCGGTTCTCCTCCGGGCTCGCGCACACTCGCCGTCACCGTCACGTCACTACCACTGGCCACCTGAGCCGGAGCATCGAGAGTGATCGTGGTCTGCGACTGCGCCAGCACCGTGACCGGCGCAGCCTCGGAGTCAGTCCACCCCTCGGCACCGGCGTAGCTGACCTCCAGGGTGTGCTCACCCCGGTCCAAGCCCGGAACTGTGAAGGGCACAATGCCGTCGTCGTCCGGGACGCCGGCCTCGACCGGCTCACCGCCGTCCACGCGGTAGCTCACCACTCCGGCAGTCACCGGTCCATCGGAGGCTCCGACCTCCACGCTCACAGGCACCGGAGCGCCGGTAGCGACCGTCTCGGGCGCCTGAACCTCGAGGGCCGTCGCTGACTGCACCTGCACGACCACCGGGTCGGCGGCGCTGTCCGCGAAGTCGCCGGCACCTGTGTAGCTCGCGCCGATCATGTGCGCTCCACGCGGCAGATCGGTGAGGGTGAAGCTGACCTCGCCCGCGGCATCCGGCGATCCCGCCACCGTGACTGGTTCGCCGCCGTTGAGGGTGTAAGACAGCGATCCGGTGGTCACCGGGCCATCCGCCGACGTGATGGTGGCGGTGACCTCGACGTCATCCCCCAGATCGCTCACCTCAGGAGCGCTGAGCACGGTCTGGGTGGGGGTCTGGGCGAAGGTCAGGTCCAAGCACCATCCATCGCTGAGGGTTCCGGAGTCACCGGGGGCGTTGTCTACCACGAACAACGTCCACGCACCCGCGGCGGGGGTGCCAGTGAAGGCCTCGCTCAGCGTGGTGGCCTCCGAGGGTGAGGGGGCCGGAGCGGGGAAGGTGTCGTGGGCCCCATCCAGGTCGGTGGGCGCAGCGGTGGCCGAACCGCTCAGGCTGGTCAATGGAGCACCGTCGTCGGAGAAGGTCAGGTCGATTCCTGCGGGAGCCCCCGGCACATCGCTGAGCACCAGGAGGTTGTCCGCCGGGTCCGGTCCGGCCAGGAGCACGTCGATGTCGCTGGCGTGGGTGTGTGACAACCCGTTCAGCCGCACCTGGACCTCAGCGACGTCGCGCGCCTCCTCCACGAAGATCCGCGAGGGGTAGACCGAGGCCGGACCGACGTCGGGGATCACGAGGTCGCCGGGGTTGCAGTAGAGGTTCTCGGTGACAACCGTGTTGTTGTCGACCTGCTGGGTCAGGGAGCCGGTGCTGGGCAGGAGAGCACCGCTGCCGGAGTAGGAAGCGGAGAGTTGGTGGGAGCCCTCGGGAAGGGCGTCGACGGAGAACGTCGCCATGCCGGCCGCGTCCACCGGCTGAGCCGGGAGGGACATGCCTGGCACGTTCACGCTCACTGAGCCCTCGGTGACGGGCTGGCCGTCGCTCTGCACCAGGGCGGTCACCGTGACCGGCTCACCGGTGCGGCTCGGGTTGGCGCTCGAGCTCAGTGATGTCGTGGTCGCCTGGCCCTGCTCGGCGGTCGTGATCGTCAGACTCCAGCCTTGGATGACGCCGTCGTCCCCGCTCAGATCGTCCACGACGTAGAGCGACCAGTCGCCGTTCGGATCGGCGCCGGAGAAGGCCTCGGCGAAGGTGGTGGCCGCGCTCGGTGGCGGCGCCGGAGCCGGGAACACGTCCGGGCCACCCAGGTTCGTGGGCCGGTAAGGCCCCGAGCCCAGAGATCCGCTAGTGGGAAAGGGGGCGCCGCCGTCGGCAATGCTGAACGAGGCTCCTGAGGCCGAGAGCCCGAAGGCGTCGTCATCGGCGTCGGACATCACCACGAGGCTCTGCCCCGTGGGAGCGACCAGGAGCATGTCGATGTCGTTCACGTACTGGTGCGTCAGGCCCTGGACGGCGAGCTCGACGTTCTGCACCGGGCCGCTCAGCCCGGAAACCGTGACGGTCGAAGGGTAGGGCGTGGCCGGTTGTACCTCTCCGGGCCCGACCGGCGAGTCGATCTGGATCGGCACATCGAGGCTGGCGAAGGTGGTGGGGCCGTCGGCCGCCGCAGGGACTGCACCGGCCACCACTGCTGCGAGGGCGAGAGTCGCCGCCACGAACGCCGCGCCGACGCGTTGTGCCGCGCCCGACCCTGCTTGTTCACCAGCGAATGTGCTCTCTGTGCCGCGCTCGACCATTCTCTGCCCTCTCGTGCCACCCGGACGAGCGGTCTGCAACAGCGCAGTCGCTCGGGCGCGGGCGATGGCACCACGCGTCCGGCCTATGTTCGCCTAACGGGCACGCGCAGCACAATCCCCCACGGCCAAATGGGGCAGGAAACGGTGCGTCGATTCCATCCCTTGAGAATCCGAGCTGCGGCAGCGGCGAATCGTGTGGCCACGTTTTCCAACGCTGCTAATGTCCTGCCCATCGGGGTTCGATCGAACCCCTCGAACGGTCGAGCTCGCCAGCCCGGCAGAAGACGAGAACACTATGGTCGGAGTGTCCCGACGGTCGTTGCTGCGCGGTGGTCTTGCTGCCGTCTCCGTGATCGGGCTTTCTGGGCTTTCTGCCGCTCCAGCCCGGGCGGGCACCACGATCGGTGAGGTGTCTCGCTCGGCCTTGGAGGACGCCGTCGGGTCTCGCGTGTGGCTGCATAGCACCAGTACGTCCGCCATGGCCACACTCACCGCCGTGCGTGATCTGCCCGGCGCCCGGGCGCACCATCCCGAGGCGTTCGTCGCGCAGTTCCGCCTCCGCATCGCCGACACCTGGAGTTCCGTGACGAACCTGGCCGACATCACCCTGCCCGATCTGAGGCTGGTCGGAGTCGGCCTGACGGTGGTCGGAGCGCCTGATGAGGGCCGGCTCACCGCAGTGGTCGACCGGCGCAGCGTGAACGAGCACCGCCGTCGACCGCCGGCGCCCGCCGGACGCTGACCTCTCACCCACCCGACCTGAGGAGACTCATGGAACCCTATATCGGCACCATTCAGTTCTTCGGCTTCTCCTTCGCCCCGCAGGGCTGGGCGTTCTGCAATGGACAGCTCGTGTCCATCAGCCAGAACACCGCGCTCTTCTCGCTGCTGGGCACCTACTACGGCGGAAACGGGCAAACGACCTTCGCGCTCCCTGACCTGCGTGGGCGTTTCCCGATGGGCCAGGGCCAGGGCCCCGGACTGCAGAACCGCGACATCGGCCAGATAGGGGGAGCCGAGCAGGTCACGCTCGGGGTCAACGAGATCCCTGCTCATGGGCACCCGGTCGCCGCGGCCGGTGCCGCCACCAGCAAGTCCCCAGCGGGGAACCTTCCTGCCGTCACGCCGGCGGGATCGGCGTACGGCCCCCAGGCCTCCGGTCAGATGAGTTCGCAGATGGTCGGCGCCAGCGGCGGGAATCAGCCCCACCCGAACATGCCGCCCTATCTGGTGGGCAACTGGTGCATCGCACTGGTGGGAATCTTCCCCTCCCGGGATTAGGCCCGGCTGCTCGACTACCCGGCTGTTCGGATACCCGGCTGCCGCTCGTCCATGCCGGGGTGAAGCGCGCTCATGATCACCTGCAGGCCGAACTCGAACTCCTCCTCCGGCCCGGGGGCATCTCGCCCGAGTTCGGCCCTGGTCCGGGCGACCTCGGCGAGGTGGGGGAACCTGCCTGCGGGCAGGTCTTCGAGGAGCTTGCGCGACGCATCGTCCTGCCCCTGGGAGTCATCGAAGGGGAGGCTGGACTCCTGAATGACGCTGCCATAGACGTAGCTGTCGACCAGGGCGAGCACGTGAATGGACATCGCCGGAGAGAACCCTGCTTCTCCGAGCACACGCAGCACATGGTCGTGGTGCTGCAGCGTGACCTCACCCGGGGAGCGGCGCGAGTCGAGGAGGCCTGTCGCCCAAGGATGCTGCCGGAGAGCAGTGCGCGTACCCCGCGCCATCAGCTGCAGGTCCGCGCGCCAGTCTCCGGTGTCGGGCAGCTCGATCCTCGCGAAGATCCTGTCCACCATCGCGTCGAGAAGGTCCGCCCGGTTGGCGATGTGGTTGTACAACGACATCGCCTCGACGCCTAGCGCGGAGGCAACTGCGCGCATGGTCACCGCCGAGAGATCGCCACGGTCGGCCAGGTCCATCGCAGCCTCCACGATCCGGCCGCGATGGAGCGCCGGCCGCTGACCGTCGCGGCCAGATCGCCTCCCAGACCTGCTCACAGCAACTCCTCACACGCTTGACACACGTACAGCGTAAGTTTACCTTCCTTACAGTGTAAGTCTGAGCGCGAAGGAGCCGTCCCATGAAGCAGGTGGCCATCGTCGGGGTATCCGGCAAGCTGGGTCAGCATTTGGCCCGCGACGCACTGGAGCGGGGCTACGACGTCCTCGGGGTCTGCCGCGAGAAGAGCGTGACCAAACTGGGGGAACTCGCCGACCGCATCTCCGTCGTGCCCGGCCCCACGAATGACCGCGAGGTGATCCGCTCTGCGGTCAGCGGCTGCGACGGTGTACTGACGGTGCTGGTGCCCTGGGGTGTGGACCATTACTCCTCAGGCACCGCGAAAGCCGTGCTTGAGCATGCGAAGCCCGAGGCGCGCCTGGTGTTCTCGTGCGGCTGGCATGTCCCCGGCCACCCCGACGACGTCTATCCACGGGCGAAGCTGATGGCGCAGAGTGCCATGGCGAAGGCCATGCGGGCGATCCGCGTGATGGACATCGACGATCAGGTCGCAGCCGCGCAGGCGATCTACGCCAGCAGTGCGCGATGGACGGTCGTGCGCGGGAGCACGTTGGAGGAGGGGGAGAGTCATGGGATGCCGGTCTGGGCCGAGCACGTCGGTCATCCCAGGCTCGCGAGCGACCGTACCCGCCGGATCGACTATGCCGCCTTCATGCTCGAGATGCTCACCGATGACGGCTTCATCGGCAAAGCCCCCGCGATCAATGGGCGGCTCACACCCAGCGCCCTCGCCGACGACGGCCCGACGTGACCCCGCAAGCGAAGCTCTGACCAGCACGAGACGAAGGAACTGCCTCATGACCAGCATCACGGCCAGCGTTCGCGTCGCCGACGAAACGATGATCGATGACCTCGTCAACCTGTGCGTCGAGGCCTTCTCCGATGAAGCCTTGACGGTCTGGACGCACCCCGACCCGGCGACTCGAACGTGCATGCTTCGAGAGATGTTCGGCTACGCGCTCCACACCGCGGTTCCGGCCGGCGGTGTCCTGGCACTCACCACGAGCACTGGCAATCCGATGGGCGCGGCCTTCTGGGAAGCACAGCCGCCATCGCCTCCCGCAGACACGGTGGGTGAAGACCCGCTTTCCCAGCGACTTCGCTCCATTCAACAAGTCACCAGCCATCACCGCCCGCGCACGCCCCACTTCTACCTGGCCTCCATGGCCATCCATCCTGAGTATCGCAACCACGGTTTCGGCACCGCGCTGCTTTCGGCGGTCATTCAACGCGCTCGAGAAGCCAAGCAGATGATCTACCTGGAAGCGTCATCGCAGGACAATCTGCGCTTCTACCGGCGTCACGGATTCGTTGACCACGGGAAGGAGCTCGTGCTCCCGGATACCCAGCTGCGGCTGTATCCGATGAGCTACGCGATCCGGTAGGTCTGCCGCGCGTGCAGGGCGTCAGTTCGTGGTTGCCGTCAGTGCGGTGAGCTCCACCTGCGCTCCGGTGCATTCCTGCTCGTTGAGCTGTAGATCCTCCGGCGTGGTCTCCTCCCACCCGAAGATCAGCTCCCGGGTCTCGCCCGGCTCCAGCTCACCCGGCGAGCCACTCTCCCAGGTGACGTCCGGGAACCCCCGTACGGCGAACTCCATCTCGTAGGTCACGGACTGGTCCGCGCTGAGGTTGCCCAGGTCCGCGGTGAAGAGGCAGTAGTAGTACATCTCGTCGAACATCTCGAGCTCGGTGTAGCGCAGCGGCGAGGTATGGATCGTCATGACCGTGTCGAGCAGAGCGGCCTCATCCTCGGCCAGGGACTCGGCGCGGAGCACCGGGCGGGAGTCGCTCTCTGTCGCGGCCTCGCGCTCGGATTCCGGATTGGGGCCGGATGTCTCGGAGTCCTCGGGCGTCGGCTCGTCACCTGACGTCTCGTCGTCGGAAGTGAGCTCGTCCTCGGGAGTCGGCTCGTCATCTGACGTCTCGTCATCCGGAGTGGTGTCAGGCGCTCCCGTCGGGGTGGGCTCCGGAGTCGGCTCAGAGCTCTGGACCCCGGAAAGCAGGAGAACGATCACCAGGCTCACGCCAAGGAGCAACAGGGCCAGCAGGCCGAGCACCACCCACAGCGCGGCGCGGTCTTGCCGCGGCGGCGGGGGCACCACTGGTCCCCCGGGGCCGGGAGGCACACCGGCGCCGGGGGGCACGGGCCCGCTGGTGGGGGAGAACCCGGGCTGGCCCGGCGGATGAAGCGGCGGCCCGTAGCCCTGCGGCGCGGGCCCAGGTTGCTGCGGCGCAGGCCCAGGTTGCTGCGGCGCAGGCCCAGCTTGCTGCCCCGCCTGCCCCGGCGGCCGCGTCGGTCCGCTTTGGCCACCCCAGCCGGCCTGGCCACTCTGCCCTGGTTGGTTCTCCGTCATGGTGCCCCTCCGTCATCCCGAGACAGCGCTGAGGTTGAGGTTGTGGTCGCTCGGAGCAACCACAACCTCAACCTCAGCACCGTTGGACCCGCTAGTTGCCGATCTCGGCGTTCCCGGCGTCCTGAGCACGCTCGAGCATGGTCGCGACATCGTCGTTGCCGAGGAACATGTCCTGCAGCAGCGGGGTGATCTCGTTGTTCGCGGCCTGCACGTTCGGGCCGGCGGGCGGCGGGGTGCTCTCGCCCTCGGCGGCATCCAGGAAGGCCTGGATGTCCACGCCCTGTTCCTCCCAGTACTCCAGGTAGGCCTGCTGGGCATCCAGCACGGCGGGGAAGAAGGAGCCCTGGTCACCGAGAGGCGCCTGGCCTTCGGCGGTGCCGAGCCAGCGGAGCACCTCGATCACGGCCTCTTCGTTCTCGGTGTCGGCATTGGCCACGGCGGAGATGCCGTTCACGACGCCGATGCGGCCCTCGGGGCCCTCCACGATCGGGGCGAGGGCCCACTCGAACTCGGCGTTGTCGGCGATGTTGCGCAGCCGGTAGTTGCCGGTCTGGAACAGCGCGAGCTCCTCGCGCAGGAACAGGCTCTGCGGGAGGTCGCCGTCGAGGTTGGTGTCCGCGGCCGAGGGGGCCACCTCGTGCTCATTGATCAGATCCACCAGGTACTGGAAGGTCTGCACGCCCTCCTCGGAGGCGAAGGCGAAGTTGTAGTCCTCGTCCTGCCACTGGGCGCCGTTCTGGGCGAGGAAGTTGAGGTAGATCGCCTGGAGGTCGGCCTGGGAGTTGAAGCCGTAGACGCCGTCGCCGGTGAGAGCCTCGGCGGCCTCGAGCAGGGTGTCCTCGGGGCCGACCTCACCGGGACCGGCCGGGTCCCAGCGCAGGTTCTCGACGTCGACGCCGGCGGCCTCGACCAGCTCCACGTTGTAGAACAGCCCGAGTGCGTCCCAGAACTGGGGCACGCCGTAGAGGGTGCCCTCGTAGGTGTAGAGGTCTTCGACGCCCTGGACCCAGTCGTCGTGGTCGGTCAGGGCCTCGTCGATCTCCAGCAGCGAGCCGCTGGTGACGTAGGTCTGGAAGTTCGAGGTGTTGGTCCAGAAGATGTCGGCCATGGTGCCCGAGGAGAGGTCGAGCGGGAGGCGGTCCCAGTAGTCACCCCACGGCACCTGCTCGAGCTCGACGGTGATGCCGGTCTGTGCTTCGAGTTCCGCGAAGGAGGCCTCGTAGGCCTCGGTGGCCAGTTCATCCCAGTAGCGCAGTGTGACGGTCTCGCCCGAGAGGTCGGCGTCGTCGCCGGTACCCTCGTCCGTGCCGTCATCGGTGGCGTCACCGGCAGCGTCGTCCTCGCCGGTGTCGTCGTCACCGTTGCCGCCGACGTCGGGCGAGCAGGCGGCGGCCACCAGGGCGACGGTGGCCAAGGTGGCGCTGGCGAAGCCGACTCGGCGGCGATTCGTGGTCCTCATCTGTGTCCTCCTCGAGCGCGGTGCGCGCCCATGACGAGCGGGTGTCAGTGAGTTGAACAGTAGCCGCTGGCGCGCACCTTCGAGGGTGCGGTCGTGCGGTTCCCAGGGTGCGAGATGGTCACGATTCGGCCACCGCTCAGCGCATGCCAATGCCGATGGAGCGCGTGATCTGCTTCTGGAAGATCAGGAAGAGCACGATCAGGGGCATCAGCGCCAGCGTGGCGGCGGCCATCACCAGGGTCCAGTTGCTGGAGTACTGGGTCTGCAAGGCGGCGGTGGCCACGGTGATCACGCGCCATTCCGGGGCGGGGGCGATGATCGAGGGCCAGATGAAGGAGTTCCACTGGCTGACCACGGTGATCAGCATCAGCGTGGCCAGGATGGGCTTGTTCATCGGCAGCATCACGTACCAGAGGCGGCGCAGCGCCCCGGCCCCGTCGAGGGTGGCGGCGTCGATGATCTCCGAGGGCATGGAGCGGAAGTTCTCCCGCAACAGAAAGATCGCATACGGGCTGGCCAGCATGAAGGGCAGCACCAGGCCGGCGAAGGTGTTCCGTAGACCGGCGCTGGTCAGCATGGTGTACAGCGGGATGATGGTGACCACCTGCGGGATCATCAGGGTGGAGAGGTACACCCAGAAGATCGCGTCGCGGCCCGGGAAGCGCAGGGTGGCGAAGGCGTAGGCGGCCAGCACCGAACCGGTCATCTGGCCCACCAGCATCACCACCGTCATTTGCGCGGTGACGGCGATCGGCACGATGAAGCTGTTGCTGCCGGTGAACAGCGCGGCGAAGTTCTCGAAGGTGACCGGGTCGGGCGGGGTGAGCGGCACCGTGGTGTTGAACTGCCGCGGGGTCTTCAGTGAGGTCATCACCGTGAAGAGGAAGGGCCCGATCATCAAGGCGGCGCCGGCCAGCAGCATCAGGTAGGTCAGGCCGGTGGCGAACCACCGCTGTGGACGCGAGCTCTCGTTCAGGCGACGGCGTGGCGGGCTCTGTCGGCCGGCGCGGCCGGCGTCGGCGCGCGGCCCGGCGTCGGCGGCGTCCGGTGGCGGCGGGGCGGCGGGAGCGGCACCTGCGGCGGCGCCCGGATTCGGCTCGCTCATGAGGCACTCATGTCGTAGGTGATGCGCTTCGCGAAGTAACGCTGCTGCGCCAGGGTGATGACCACCAGCACGATCAGCAGGATCACCGCCATGGCAGCGGCACGACCCAGGCGCAGGGCCACGAAGGCCTCCTGGTAGATGGCGGCCGCGATCACCGAGGTGCTGCCGCCCGGGTAGCCGCGGGCGGCGCCGGTGAGCCCGTAGACCAGGTCGAAGACCTGGAAGGAGGCAATCACCGAGGTCACGGTGACGAAGAAGGTGGTCGGGCGCAGCAGCGGCAACGTGATGGAGAAGAGCATGCGCACCGGACCGGCGCCGTCGATGCGGGCGGCCTCGTAGACCGAGGTGGGGATCTGCTGCAGGCCGGCGAGGAAGAACAGCGAGATGTAGCCCACCGAGGACCAGATGTATACGAAGGCCACCGCGGGCAGCGCCAGACTCGGGTTGGACATCCACTCGATGCGCTGGCCCAGGATCGCGTTGACCGCGCCAGTGGAGGGGTCGAACAGCCAGCGCCACACCACACCGAGGGCCAGCGGCGCGCAGACCCAGGGCAGCACGTAGAGCACCCGCAGGGCATTGGTGCCCGGCAGGCCGCGGTTGATGCCGATGGCCAGCAGCAAGCCGATGGCGATGGCGGTGGGGATGGCCATCACGGAGAAGTAGGCGGTGACCCGCAGGGAGTTCCAGAAGGCGTCCGAGCCCATGAGGAAGGCGTAGTTCTCCAACCCCACGAAGCTCGGGTCGGTGAGCAGGTTCCACTGCGAGACCGAGATCAGGATGACCAGCACCACCGGCACGAGGAGGAAACCCCCCACACCGATCAGGCTCGGGAAGAGCAGGGCGTAGCCAGTCAGTGCCTCGCGGCGACGGCGAGCGCGCTGCCCGGGACGAAGGGGGGTGGTTCGAGCTCGGTCGGGTGTGCCGCCGCCGCGCCGCGCGGGACCGAGCCCGCGGGAGGTGGTGGCGGCAGCAGTCATGCGGGTCAGCTTATGCGTGCGGAGGATTGCCGGGCAGCTTCTGGGCTGCGGCGCGCAGGGTGCGGGGGCGCGGGGTTCTGGTGGTCACCGGTCTCGGGAAGCCTGTTCGCGCCCAGCGAGCAGTTCGGGCTGACCTATCTGGTCATTGCGCACGACAACGGACCCGTTGGTGGAGGACACCCGCGAGCGGGTGCTGCTCTCCGGCGACCTGCCTAGCCCGGCCAACCCGCCGAGCGGCTGCAGCTTCCACACCCACTGCCCCTGGCGCCAGGCCACGCGCTGCGACGAGGAGCGGCCGCAGTTGCGCACGGTGGAGCTCCCCGGAGTGCCCGGAAACCACCGCGTGGCCTGCCACTGGGCTGAGGACATCGAGGCCGGCAAGATCACCGCGCGCGAGGTGACGCCGCAGGCCACGGATCCGACCGAGGAGCAGGGCGACGGCGCGGTGGCGGGGACGGCGAACACGGTGGCTGAACTGGGGTGAGGTGCGCGCCGGGTGGGGTGCAGCTGCGCGTCACCGTTGAGCGTGCCTTCACCGGGCACTTTCGTGGACGAGTCTTACGGGACGGCGCGCGCGAGTGGTGGCCCGAAGCGGCTTGATGGCACGGGTCGACCCGTTGAGGGTTCGTCTTACGGGACGGCGGGACTGTAGAGCGATCCCCCTATGAGGCACTACCCGTACGGTCGCCAAGCATCCACCTCATCGAAGACATAGGGACCATGGGTGCGGCCCTGGTGCAGCTGAGCACACCATTGCGCACCCACATTCTGAGTGGTTCGGAGGAACCACTCAGCGCGCAGTGTGGCGATAGTCGGTGCCGCGGACCGGACGTCCGACACGCCGCTGATGGGAACTTAGAGACCCGCCGGAGCGAGCAGACGGTTGATGGAGTTCCACGCATACTCCTCACCCAGGGACGCGGGCGTGGAGCAGCCCGCACACGTGGCGGCTCCGACGACGGCAAGAGCGCCGGCGACATATCGCCCGAGCAGACGCATGACGGCCACACTAGCCGTGCTAGCTCGTGCGGTGAGTGGCTCTCTGAGTCCTGGAGAAAGTCAACGAAAGGCGCCTCATACTTCGGCATGGCAGTCCTCGTCGGCCTTGTGCTTTTCACCGCGAACAGCATTACTCGAATTTCGTCGCCATCTCCCTGTCACCCATGCCGCAGAGAATGCGCCCCCTATCCCCCCACGCCGAGAGTCACTAGGGTCGGCACATGGGGCACTTAGCGCACACCGAGCCAGCGCCGTTGGCGCCGAGCTCTGCTGACGCACGGCAGACCGCCCCTCCAGGAGCCTTCAATCTCATTCTCCGCGCCCTCATTGCGATCGGCCTGATCGCAGGGTGGGTGCAGTTGAGCCAAACCCCCACATATCGCTCTGTGGAGGATCTTCTCTGGGCACTCGAGGCGGGTGAGGTCACCCAGATCACGATGGAACGGCCATCGGCCGACAGCGAAGGGAGCTTCCCGGTCGAGTGGGAGGGGCCGGGCCGGCCTGCCTACTCGTCCTATCCGTACAACTCGGAGGGAATGCCAGTCACCGACTCGATCTCCGATGCCCCGGAGGCGCCCGACGGGTTCGCCGACGCTGACCACCGGACGAGAATCCTTGAGGCGGCCTCACGGGCCGGGGTGCCGGTGATCGAGCGAGACATTGACACGGACCATGGCGGCTTCCGGCTGAATTACGCCGTCATCGCCTCGCTGGCGGCATGTCTGCTGCTCGTCGCCGGTCCGCAACCGCGCCTGGCCACCAGGTGGGCATGGTTCTGGCTCGGCGTGATCGTGCCGGTCGCCTGGCTCGTTTTCGTCGTGCTCGAACCCACCCCGTGGGGGCGCAGCGAGCCGTCGCCACCGCGGAGCCGGCGGCTCACCGGCGGATGGGCTCTTCTCTTGGCGCTCGCGCTGGGCGCGATCCTCACGTCGAACCCGTGGTACCGGGACCTGTTCCCGCCGTAGCCCCCGCGCCGTCCAACCACGTCAGGATCTGCGCAGCTGCCTCGGCAGCGGTGAGCTGGCTGTTGTCCAGACGCAGGTGCCGGTGCTCGGCAAGCAGCCGCGCGCCCGGCAAGGAGCCGCCGGAGTGAGCGCCACCATCGGTGTTCATCACGAAGCGTTCCATGTCGCGGACGTTGGCGTCCGACCACGTCACGTCCCGCTTGGAGCGCTTCTCCGCGAGGCGCAGTTCTGTCCGGTTCCTCTCGAGGCGCGTCTCCAGATCCGCAGCGAGTTCCACGAACGCCACCTCCGCGCCCCGGATGACATAGGGGCGTATGTACGTGGCCAACTCATCGGCGTCGTCCTGCTGTTCCAAGCCCCAGACGAAGGTGAGCAGCAGATCCACCTCAGCTGAGGCGGCCTCCTCCACGACCTGGGTCCGCCACTGGCTGATGAGCCGCTCGAACGGAGGACTTCCGTACTCGAAAACCTCCAAGAGCGGTTCGATCAACGTGTGGTTGTGGAACAGCCGGCAGTCACTCCGTTCGGCGATCTCACGCCCCACGGTCATCTTGCCGACGGCGGGAGGACCGAAGAGGACGAGGAGGCGCATGCAGGGACTCTGCCACGACACCCACGCCCCGTTCCAGGCTGGTTCAGCCGCGCTGTCCTCCTCGAAGCGCATGGGGTTGTCCGAGCCCGTGTGTCACGAACGTCAGTCAGTGAGCCGGCGCCCGAGAACTGCGACGTCAGATGTCTCGTACCCGATGGCCTCGTAGAATCCGATGCTCGCCAGGTTGTCATTGCGGACCATCAGCTGGATCTTCGGGATGCGCCGATCACGCACCCATTCCTCGCACGCCCGCATCATCTCCCGCGCATGCCCCTCTCCCCGACGCTCCAGGGTGACCGCGAGGTAATACACCCACCCGCGGTGACCGTCATGGCCCACCATGGCGGTGGCGATCAGGCTGCCTCCAGAGTCGTAACCTCCCAGAACAGTGGAGTCGGGGCCTGCCATGGCCCGGCTCAAGTCAGCACGAGCATCGTTCCAGGGCCTGGTCAGCCCGGCAGCTTCCCAGAGTGCGAGCGCGGGCTCATAGTCGGAGATCTCGAGAGGCGTGATGTGCACGCTTCTCACTGTAGGAGGGGCCCGCTCGCGCCTCCGGGGCACTCGCCCCGTGCAACGGTTCGATCCAGGTGCTCACCGGGAGGCCGGTAGCACGGCGCGTGCCAGTGCCTTGCCATGGTGGTTGAGGAGTACCGCCTTCTGCGCGCGCCCCCCGACCCAGGCCACGACCACCCGCCCGTGCCACGGGACGGGAATCTCCCGGTCACCCACCGCGACCCGGGTGACCTCGGCGTTGACCCGGATCGTGCTGTAGTTGATCCACCGCCCGAGGGGGTGTCGGAAGCTCCTGGCGTAGCCATCCAGGGTCCCACCGCCGCCTTCCAGCGCGAGCACTCGGGGATCGACGCTGGGTGTTCCGAGTAGTTCCTCAGGGAGCTCGGCGGGTCGGTGCTCGAGTGCATCATCCGCTTCGGGACCGCCACCACCGCCGAGCAGGTGCCACTCGCCGCGATAGTGCGTGAGCGTGTGGGTCTCGATGACGTTGAGTCCCACACTTCTGCGCACGAACAGCGTGACCGCGATGTCACCGGCGACGTCGACCGCGAGCGCGGCATGCCGGCGCCGCCGGCTCAAGCGAGCGACCGGCGTGAGCTCACGAGACTCGATGAGCGCGATGCTCTCGGTCAGCGCGTCGTAGGCCATGCCGTCAACCTAGCTCCGCTGTCGATCCCAAGCCCTCAGCCCGAGCGCGTCCGACAGTCCGCTTCAAGCTCATTCGGCCCACCTTCCCCACCCAGTTACCAACGGTTGGTACTCTCTCCTCATGGCCCGGAACACGTCGATCAGCCTGGACGAGCACTTCCTGGACTTCCTCTCCCAGCAGGTCTCCTCCGGCCGCTATCGGTCTGCCAGCGAAGTCGTCCGCGCCGGCCTTCGGCTGCTCGAGGATGAGGAGACGCGACTGGCCTCGCTGCGCAGCGCCCTCGTCGAGGGTGAAGACAGCGGCGCGCCTGAACCCTTCGACTTCGACGCTTTCGTCGCGGCGAAGAAGGCGTGAACCAGTACCGGCTCACGCCGGCCGCTCAGCGCGACCTCTCCTCGATCTGGGACTTCACCGAGGAGCGCTGGGGCATTCCTCAGGCGGAGACCTACATCGCCGAGATCAGAGCCGCCATCGAGCGCGTGGCCGACGATCCCCGCCGCGGGCGCGCCTGCGACGAGATCCGCACTGGGTACCGTCGCTACGGCATCGGCAGCCACTTGCTCTTCTACGTCGAGAGCGCCGAGGGTGTCGACCTGGTCCGGATCCTGCACCAACGGATGGACCCGACCCGGCACCTCTGAGCGGACTCCCCTTCGCAGCTTCGTCGCATCGCACGACATCGCTGATCGCGTGCTGTGGTCGCACCTCAGCGCGCCCACCCCGCACCCCGGTCAGGAACGGGGGCACTGCGGCCGTTCGAGCCTCCGCGCGAGGTAAAAGCCGAGGGCGCCGGAGAGCAGTGCGATGCCGGCGATGGCGCCGAGCGCTGCCAGCAGATTGACGCCGTCCAGGACGACCACCCACGGCGTGAGCACCTCTTCGCGCCACAGCCCGGCCACTCTCCCTCGACCAGCAACCTGACTGTAGGGCTCTGGCTCCTGCCGGACATGTACCGGGTATGCGGGAGATCAACACCGACGCCAGTTCGCCCCCGTGCGATGCCATCATGGCGGGCGTGGCGCCGGACCAGGGGGGAGACGCGGCCGAGGCGTTCCGGCGCCTCTTTGAGTCCGTCTATGACGACCTCGTGCGCTTCACGGAGCGCCGCGCAGCTGCGGCCGCCGTGGATGATGTGGTCGCCGAGACCTTCCTCGTGGCGTGGCGGCGCTGGCACGAGCTACCCGCGGACCCGGCCGACGTCCGCCCCTGGCTATTCGCCGTCGCTCGCCACACCTTGGCCAACAGTCACCGCGGGCGCCGCCGATCCCGCGCCGTGGCCGTGCGGATCGCAGCTCAGCCCGACCAGCCGGCGGAGGACGACGCCACCGCCGTGGCGCAGCGGGTCGATCTCGAGCGCGCCTTCCGGCGGCTGTCCTCCCGCGATCAGGAAGCGCTGGCTCTCGTGGCCTGGGACGGCCTCACTCCCGCCGAGGCGGCGCGCACCCTGGAGATCAGCGACTCCGCCTTCAGCGTCCGGCTCAGCCGAGCGCGGCGGCGCCTCCGCCAGCACCTAGACTCCGGCCCTGCCGAAGGAGCGTCCCGATGACTCACGACGACCGCGACCTGCACGCCCTGCGCGTCCTGGACCCTGCCCACTCCCCCCGCCCCGAGGCCGGCCGCGATCCCGGGGCCCAAGCGGTGCTCACTCGAGTCCTCGAGACCCCGCAGGGCGAGACCCCCGGCGGCGGCGTCTCGCAGATCGGTGGCCGCCGGCGCTGGGCGGCCGTCGGGATCGCGGCGGCCGCGGTCACCGCCGCCCTCGTGATCCTGCCGCTCGGCGGGGAACCGCAGCACGCCTTCGCCACATGGAGCGCGACACCGCAGGAGGCCTCCCCCAGCGCCCTGGACGACGTCTCCGAACGCTGCTCCCCCCGTAGCACCAGCAGCATCTGGGATCGGGACGCGATCATCGCGGAGGAACGCGGCCGGGTGACCTTCGTCGTCGCCCTCACCGAGCTCAGTCTGCAGCACTGCCTCCTCGTGGACGGCGAGTTCTTCTCAGCCTCATCCGGGAATGTTCGACTGCATGGCGCTGATATCGGCGCTGACGAGGTGCAGACCTACCTGGCCGGCAGTTCCGGGAGCAGCGAGGACGCCTACTCGACCATCATGGGCCGGGTCGGCGACGACGTCATCGGCGTGGAGATCCACCCCAGCGGTTCGGCTTTCGAGTCGGACGCTCCCGCTGAGCTAGAGGCTCCGGATTCCGTCACGGCGACCGTCGACTCCGGCCACTACGGTGCCTGGTGGCCGGGCTCCAGTGAAGAGTTCGAGCTGACCATCTACTTGGCGGATGGCACGGTCCTGGAGAACGTGCCCGCCTTCGAGCACGACCGCTGAGTCGCCAAACATCCCCGGATCGGCCACTGCGATGCACCCGGAGGCCGACGCCATGCAGCCCCCGCAGTCGGTTCCGCACCCACACTAGGCTGGCGCGTTGACCGGAGACAGCCACCAGAGCAGGAGAACCACAGCTGTGAAGACCGTGTACGTCGTGACGCACCCTGAAGCGACGCACCATGTCGATGGACTCGTCGGCGGACAATTCGACTCCGACCTCACCGAGCGAGGCCGGCACCAGGCAGGCGCCATCGCGGAGGCCTTGGCGGCCCGCCTTCCCGCAGACGCCACCGTGACGGTCTCTTCCTCCGACCTGCTGCGCACCCGCCGCACCGCCGAGGCCGTCGCCGAGCGCTGGGGAACCGACGTCGTCCTTGACCCGCGACTCCGGGAGAAGTCCTACGGCGAGGCCGGTGGGCGGCCCCAGGCCTGGCTGGACGATCGCTTCATCCCACCACCCGCGGAGGGCGAGCGCATGCGCCACCACGAAGGGGTTGCCGGGGCGGAAACGAAGTGGGATCTCGCAGTACGGGTGTACGCCGCTGCCGAGGCGGTCTTCGCCTCGCCGGCCGAGCACCACGTGGTGGTCACCCACGGGATGGCCGCCACCTACCTGCTCGCCGCGTGGATCGAGATGCCGCTGGAGGCCGCCGGACGTGTCTCCTTCCGCTTGACCTCGGGCGGCATCACCACGCTGCACCGGGACGACTACTTCCACAATCACAGCATCCGCGAGCTGAACAACGTCGAGCACTTGCACCGCTGACCACGAACAGCCGCACCGACCTGGCCGTCCGAACACTGGTTACTATCGCGCGATGAGTGACCAGCCTGACCCACAGCAATGGCGGGCGGTGGTGGCCGCACTCGCGAACCCGCACGTGCGGCGTCTCTTCGCCGAACTCGAACTCAGCGCACCACTGGAGACAGCGGGCGCGGAGATGGGCGCTTCACGCAAACGGCGCGCCCTGACCACCCTGCGCAAGGCTGGCCTGGTCCGCGAGGCGGGCGGCAATACGGTCACCAATCCGGAGGTCTTTGCGCAGGCGCTGGCGAGTGCGCCTCTGCCCGAGCGGCCGACCGGGGTTGAGCGTTTCCTCAGGCAGGACGGCCGCATCGACCGCTACCCGGCCGACGCGGCCGAACGCACCGCACTGCTCGCCCTGCTGGCCTCCCGGGTGCTGGACGTCGGCGAGGTGATCCCCGAACGCGAGATCACGGAGCGGCTCACCCGGTTCACCGACGACCCTGCGGGGCTACGCCGCGCCATGGTGGATGAGGAGATCCTGGAGCGCACCCGATCCGGATCCGAGTACGCGCGCGTGGTCGACTGACGAAACGCCTCAGCCTTTGATGAAGCGGACCTTTCGATCGCCCTCGAGGAGCCAGGCCTTCTTCACCCCGAAGATGCCTGCCTTGACCTCGACCACCGCCGGGCGCGGGCGCGGCGAGCGCAGCCGGGTCTTCCCGAAGAACAGGTTGCGTTGGTCCACGACCTCGTCGTCGGAAACCAGGCGGACCCGGTACCAGAACAGTGCCCCCTGATCGACCTCGACGACCAGGTCGGTGCCGCCATGGTTCAGCGTGAACTGCTTCATGCGATAACCCCCTCGTGAATCAGCAAGCCCTCGCCCTCCACCGTGCCACGAATGACGATCTGCCTGCACGCCGGGCGCCGTCAGCGCACGCCGTCGACGCCCCCCGCCCCGGCTCTGAGGTCCAGGCGGCGCAGCACCTGGGCGTTGACGGCGACCACCACCGTCGACAGGGACATGAGGATCGCGCCGACCGACATCGGCAGCACGAAGCCGATGGGCGCCAGGACTCCCGCAGCGAGAGGGACGGCGGCGATGTTGTACCCGGCGGCCCACCACAGGTTCTGCTTCATCTTCCGGTAGCCGGCGCGCGAGAGCTTCATGACCGACAGGACCGATCGTGGATCGTCCGAGGCCAGGATGACCCCGGCGGAAGCGATGGCGACATCGGTGCCCGCGCCGATCGCGATCCCGACATCAGCCTGGGCCAGCGCGGGAGCGTCGTTGACTCCATCGCCGACCATGGCCACGGTGCGACCCTGCTGCTGCAAGTGGAGCACCTTCTCGCTCTTGTCCTCCGGGCGGACCTGGGCGAACACCTGGTCGATGCTCAGCTTCGTGGCCACGGTCCGCGCCACGGGCTCCGCGTCACCACTGATCAGCACCACCTGGACGCCGAGCTGGTGCAGGGCCTCGATCGCCTGCCGCGACTCCTCGCGGATCTCGTCGGACAGGGCAAGCGCCCCGGCCAGCTCTCCGTCAACGATGACGTGCAGGACCGTGGCGCCCGCCTCCGCCCAGGGCGCGGTCCCGGCCAGCGGTTCGACGCCGAGCTGGGACAGCAGTGCGGGCCCACCCACCTGGATCTCGCGGCCCTCGACGCTCGCGCGCACGCCCAGGGCCGGCACGGCCCGGAAGTTCTCGGCCGGCGAGATCCGCAGGTCACGGTCCGTGGCGGCAGCGACGATCGCCCGCGCGAGCGGGTGCTCACTGTCGCTCTCCGCCGAGGCGGCCAGACGCAGCACCTCATCGGCGTCCCAGCGTCCCGCACCGGCGCCCTGGGTCAACGTGGGCGTGCCGGTGGTCAGGGTGCCGGTCTTGTCGAACAGCACGGTATCCACCACGCGCATGCGCTCCAGGGCGGCACGGTCCTTGACCAGCACCCCACCTCGGGCCGCGCGCTCGGTGGAGATGGACACCACCAGCGGGATCGCGAGCCCGAGAGCGTGGGGGCAGGCGATGACCAGGACGGTGATGGTGCGGACCAGTGCGCTCTCGGGAGCTCCGACGAGCAGCCACACCGCGGCAGTGATGGTCGCGGCGATCACCGCGTACCAGAACAGCCACCCCGCCGCCCGGTCCGCCAGGAGCTGAGCGCGGCTGGTGGAGGCCTGGGCCTCGGCGACGAGGCGCTGGATTCCGGCCAGGGCGGTGTCGGTGCCCACGGCCGACACCCGCGCGCGCAGGGCGTTGTCCGTGGCCACCGTGCCGGCGACGACGCGGTCCCCCACGGTCCGCACCACCGGCTGTGACTCGCCGGTGATCATCGATTCGTCCACGTCAGCGCCACCATCAACGACCTCGCCGTCGGCCGGCACCCGTCCGCCCGGGCGGACGACGACCACGTCACCCAGGCGGAGATCACCGGCTGGGACCGTCTCGACCCGATCCCCCTCGACCCGCTCGGCCTCATCGGGCAACAGGGCCGACAAGGAGTCCAACGCGGACGAGGTCTGGGCCAGGGCACGCATCTCCAGCCAGTGGCCGAGAAGCATGATGACGACGAGGAGCGCGAGCTCCCACCAGAAGTCGAGCTCATGGGAGAGGACCCCCACGGTGGCCCCCAGGGAGGCGACGAAGGCGACGCTGATCGCCATCCCGATCAGCAGCATCATCCCCGGCTGGCGGGATCGGATCTCGCCGACCGCACCGCGCAGGAAGGGTCGGCCGCCCCACAGGTAGATCACCGTGCCCAGCACCGGGGAGACCCAGGCGATCCCCGGCAGATCGGGCACCGTATAGCCGAGGAGCGCGGCGAACATGTCGTTGGTCAGCACGGTGGGGACGGCCAGCACGAACATGATCCAGAACAGCCGACGGAACATCCCCACGTGGTCCCCATGCCCGGCATGCCTGTCGTGCCCCTCGTGAGCAGCCATGGCCGTCTCGTGCCCCTCGTGCGTGGGCATGGCGGTCTCGTGCGCGTCGTGCTGATCCGGTGCAGTACCCATGCGAACCCCTCTTTCGGACGCCGTCGCATACCCCGCAGGGGTATCATCACACCACAGCGACGACGAGAGCGATTCCATTCCCGTCACCACGGAGGACGGACGCGACCTACCTCATGGCGATCCGCTGCTGGAGCGCCTGGATGCGTGCGCGCACCAGACGCTGCAGCCACGCCGGGTAGAGATGCACCGGCATCGCCAGGCCCACCAGCCACAGCGCGCCCACCCAGGAACCCCAGACCATCGCGGCGATCGCCAAGCCCACGCTGATCACCATCCCGGCGCTGTGGCCGATCTCCGAACGCCGCGTGTGCTGATCCAGGATTCCCAGACCTCGCCGGGTGCCATCGAACCCCCGCTCGGCGGTGACGACCCGGTTCCAGCCGATGAGGTCGAGCACCGTGCCGAACAGCTCCACTCCTACGCCCGCGTAGAGCCGCGGCTCCCAGCGCCGCACCCGTAGCCAGCCCCAGTCCGGGATCTCGCACCGATGTGGGAAGCCCAGCGCGGCCCACGCCAGCAGGAAGCCCTGCGTGACGGCAGCGAACACCGGGCCGGTGGGGCCGATGACCACCCATCCCGCAGCCACGCCACCAGCCGCCATCGCCGTGATCAGGAGGGGGGCTAGCAAGGTAGTGCCCCACCGCGCCCGATCGCTCAAGATCCGACGCCTTCTGGCCGGTCGTGTGAGGCCGCGAGCGCGACGCCGTCCAGCCACTGCCGGGCCTCGCGGGGACTGCGCAGCCGCACCAGGGTGAGATGCGGGTACTTCTCCGCCAGCGCCGCCGGGAGCCCGTCGAAGTTCTTCCGCGTGCGCCAGGCGAAGCGCACGATGTGATCCGGATTCCTCAAGATCGTCCACAGTGGCGGCTCGAGCAGGCCGACATCCCACATGGGTTCACGCCGGAAGCGGCGCCGCAGCGTCCGACGGAGCACCCGCCACATGCGCGTGCGCACCGGGTAGTCGAGCCACACCATCACCTGGGCGCGGCCGGCGGTGAGCGGGCGGACCTCGCGGTACTGGAACTCGCTCACCCATGCCTCGGTGGCCACGAACGCCGCGACATCCTCGAGGAAGCTCTCCCGCGTGGTCCATCCGGCACCCCAGTGCAGATTGTCCATCTCGTGGTGCGGGATGCCGAGCGTCTCGCTCAGCCGTCCGGCGAGCGTGGTCTTGCCGGAGCCGGAGGTGCCGGCAATGAGGATGCGGGAGGCGGCGGGCGGGAGGGGATCGTGGGGACCGAGCATGCGCACCGCGGGATTCTAGCCGCGAGACTCGGCAGGTTCGGTAAGGCGCTGCGCGCTCACGCCTTCGCGGCCTCGAGCCGGCTCAACGCCTCGCGACGTTCCTCGGCGTGATCCACGATCCGCTGCGGGTAGCCGTGGGAGTAGCCGTCCTCGTGCTTCCAGGGTTCGTGCACGGCGGCGCCTGCGAGGTGCCGGAGCTCGGGCACCCAGCGCCGCACGTAGTCACCGCGCGGGTCGAACTTCTGGCCCTGCAGCACCGGGTTGAACACCCGGAAGTAGGGCGAGGCATCCGTGCCGGTGCCCGCCACCCATTGCCATCCGTGGTTGTTGGAGGCCAGATCGCCATCGGCCAGATGCTGCAGGAAGTGCTTGGCGCCGTGCGGCCACCACAGGTGCAGGTCCTTGGTCATGAAGCTCGCAGTGAGCATCCGCACGCGATTGTGCATCCATCCCTCGCCGAGCAGCTGCCGCATGCCGGCATCCACCATCGGGAACCCGGTGCGGCCCGCACGCCAAGCGTCGAACTCCTCCCCCGGCTCCTCGTAGGGCATCGCGCGTAGCTGATCCCCGTAGTCCTGCCACGCGGAGGCGGGATGGTGCCAGAGCACGTCCGCATAGAACTCCCGCCACGCGAGTTCGGCCTGGAAGCGGGTGAACGACTGGCGGGCGGCGGGGCTGCGGTGCGGGGCGGCGTCCTCGAGATCGGCGAGCAGAGTGCGCGGGTGGACTGTGCCGAACTTCAGCCCGATCGACATGCGCGAGGTGCCGTCGAGGTCGGGGCGGTCGCGCGCCGCGTCGTAGTCGTTGATGGGTTCCTCGAGGAACTCCTGCCATCGCTTGAGTGCCTGGGGCTCAGCCGCCCACTCCAGGCGAGCGTCGGTCTCGCGCTCCTCCGGCAAGTCCTCGCTCTCGATGCTCCGTACCCAGCGCCAGCGCTCGGGCATCTGCGCTGGCGCACGCCACCCGTGTTCCCGCCAGGCCCGGAAGAACGGGGTGAAGACGCGGAAGGGATCGCCATCGCCCTTGCGCACTCGGCCGGGCGAGACGGCATAGGGGGTGCCGGTAGGCACGAGCGGGACGTCGAACTCTTCCAGGGCGCGCGCCACCCGCGCATCGCGCCGCCGCCCGCCGGGAGTGGTCTCCCCCGAGATGTGCACCGCGCCCGCATCGACCTCGCGCACCAGCTCGGGGATGATCTGCTCCGGGCTGCCGCGTCGGATGACGAGCGCACCGTCGGTGGCCGAGCGGAGCGCTTCCAGCGCCAGCCGCAGCGCCTGGGAGCGCGGCACACCCGCGCCCTCGAAGGCCGGGTCGATGATGAAGAGCGGGAGGACGTCGCCCGCCGCAGCCGCGGCGGCGAGAGCGGGATGGTCGCGCACACGCAGATCGCGCCGGAACCACACAATCTGGGCGGGCATGTGGCCACTGTATGCGCCGCGTCTCGCAGGCACCTGGGGAGCGCAAGTCCTGGCTACGCCACGGGCAGGTCTTCGATGCGCAGATCGAAGGCGTTGACGATCGCCTCGGCGAGTGCAGACTCCTGCGGTTCACGGAGAAAGCCGACCGTTCGGCCCAGCTTGCTCGCCGGAATCGTCACAATGTTGTCGCAGGAAATCACGGACTCGTGATCGAGCCCGTTCTCCCGCCCCACCCGGACCTCGACGCTCAAGCCCTTGATGGTGCTCATGATCGGTGCGACGGTCACCTTGGTCATGGCCCGCAGCACACGGTCGCGGGTCAGCACCACTACTGGCCGGGTCTTGTCGAGTTCGGCGAGGCAGATGGCACGCATCAGTCGGGCGGGGGTACAGGAAGGTCTGCCAGCGCGCCGAGATCCGGGTAGTCCCCCTCGCGCAGGTAGATCTCGGCATCCTGCTCGGCAAGTATCTGGCGCCGGTAGCGGCGCAGAGCCTTGGTGACGACAGCAGCACGCGAGGCCTCTCCTGCGGCAACGCGTGCGTCCACGTACTCGACCAGGTCATCGGGAAGCCGTACGGCGATCTGGGTGGTCACAACCATGATGGTACCAATCTGGGATTCACGAGGTCTCGGCTCACCGTGGCATGCGCACCGCGCCTAGACCGGGCTTCACCGCATCACTGTCGCCGTTCGCACCTACGCTGGGGGCATGGACCTGGCAGATGTGCGCCGTCTGGGCGAAGCGCTCCTCGCCGAGCACGGGCCCGCCGGATGGGCCTTCGCCCTCGATCACGCGAAGCGGCGCGCCGGGTTGTGCCGCTACGACAAGAAGACCATCTCCGTCTCCCGCCACCTCATGGCGCTCTACGACGAGCCGCGCGTCCGCGACACGATCCTGCACGAGATCGCACACGCCCTGGTGGGCCACGAGCACGGGCACGACGTCGTCTGGAAGCGCACCGCCGAGACGCTGGGCTGTTCCGGTGAGCGGCTCGTCGACATCGAGGCACCGAAGCTCCCGGCGCCCTGGCAGGGCACCTGCCCCGCCGGACACACCTACGAGCGCCACCGCCGCCCCACACGCGCAGCGTCCTGCACGCGTTGCGACCGCGCCTTCAACCCCGCCCACCTGCTGAGTTGGACCTATCGCGGCACCCCGGTCGAGCCGATCGTGGTTACCCCGGCCCCGCGCCGTCGCTCGGTTCGGCGCCGGATCAACGCGAGAGGCGGGCGCTGAGCTCCTCGAGGAGACCGTCGGCTCCGCGCTCGACGGCCGCGAGAGTGTCGTAGAAGCCGGCCTGCGTGCCGTACCACGGGTCGGGCACGTCCAGCTCCTCGCCGCTCAGCGACTGTGCCTCGGCGTCCGCCTCGCGCCAGAGCCGGATCTCGGCGCTGCGCTCATCCTGATCGATCTCGGCGCGGCGCCGCAGGGCCCGGGCGTGCTGCTGCGTCATCGCGAGCGCAAGGTCGTACTCGGCCAGCTCGTGGGGGGCCACCTGGTGCGCGGCATGGTCGGGAATCGGGTAGCCGTGCTCGGCCAGCACGCGCTGGGCCCGGTCGTCGATGGGGTTCCCGCGTTCCTCGTCGCTGATCCCGGCTGAGGCCACCTCGACTGCGTCGTCCAGCCCGGCGGCCTTCAGCCGTTCCACCAGCACCACCTGCCCCATCGGCGAGCGGCAGATGTTCCCGGTGCACACGACCAGGATGCGGAAGGGGCGGTCCGGAGAGGAAGACACGCACCCCATGCTGCCAGCGGGCTGAGCGGGCCGCGATTCATCCCAGAAAAAACCGTGACAGCGGCCCGAGAGCGGATTTAGTGTGGCAGCACACAGGAAGGGAGGTGGTCCAGAAGTGATTTCTCTTCGGACGCGTGAGGTGGCTACCCGCTAGCCCGTCAATGGACGGACCGCACGGTTCTTCTTCTGATGGGAGCGAGAACCAGGTGGTCACCGGAGCCCGCGGGGCCGTGGACCCGTCCGCCACGGAAGCCGGCCAAGACCGGCACCCCGCGGGCTCTTCCATGCCCGCATGGCCTGCGTGCCGATAGCGTCGGCATCGTGAATCAGGCGCGCAGCTGGAACCAGGACCTCTCCTTCGCCGGACGGCGCACCACCGTTGAGGGCGTGAACCTCCCCGCAGCCAAGGACCAGGACCGATACGGCGTGGCCACCGACTGTGTCGTGGTCACCGACGGCGTCACCCCGCTGGACCCGGCCGGCGGCCCGGCCGTGCAGCGCTTCGCCGCGGACGTCGTCGCCACGGTGCTGGCCGGTAACGACCGCGAGCTCCCCGGCCTGCTGCGCGCGGCGGTAGCGCAGAACCCCGGCGGCGCTCCGGGTGCCGCGCCGGCCTGCACGCTGGGCGTGGCCCGCGCCGTCCGGGCGGCCGCAGGCACACGGATCGAACTGGCAAGCCTGGCCGACACCGCCGTCTACGTCCGCCGGCGCGATGGCTCACTCCTGACCTGCCTGGACGATCGAGTGAGTGGCGCCGAGGCGCGCACCACCGGCATCTTCTACCGGGCCCTGCTCGACGGGGCGAGCCCCGAGCAGGCCCGCCGCGCCGTCGCCACGGGTTCCGGCGGGCGCCGCGCACAACGCAACACCCCCGGTTCCTACTGGGTGCTCGCCGACGAGCCCGCCGCGGCCGACGAGCCAGTGGTGGTCCACGTCGATCCCGCGGACGTGGAGACCATGCTGGTCTGTTCCGACGGTTTCAGCCGCGCGTGGGAACTACTCGGCGTGCTGGCCGGCCCCGAGGACGCCCTCGAGGCCGGCCGCACCTTGGCGGAGGTGACGGATCAGATCCGCACCGCCGAGCTCTGGCGCTCACGCTCTCCCTGGCCGCTCTTCGGTGGCCCGGACGACATCACCGCCCTACGCCTGCAGTTCTGAGCTCAGCCCAGTTCGCGGGTGTGGGTCAGTTCGCGGTACCAGTGGTAGCTGTCCTTGGGGATGCGCGTACCGGTGGGGTAGTCCACGCGGATGATGCCGAAGCGCTTGGAGTAGCCGTAACCCCACTCGAAGTTGTCCATCAGCGACCACACGAAGTACCCGCGCAGGTCGGCGCCCTGGTCGCGGGCGTCCAGCGCGGCGCGGATGTGGCGGTTGACGTAGTCGATGCGCTTCTCGTCGTGCACCGCGTAGCCAGTGGGAGTCTCGGAGTCCTTCACCACCTCGTCGGCAAAGGCTGCGCCGTTCTCGGTGATCATCAGCGGCACATCCGGGTACTCGCGGTGCAGCCGCAGCAACAGCTCGGTCAACCCCGCGGGCTCGATGTTCCAGCCCATCTCGGTGTACGGGCCCTCCGAGGGCAGGAACTCGACGTCGTGGCAGCCCGGCCAGGGGCTGTGGCCGACGTCCTTGTGCCCGTCGTTCATCTGGCGCGGCGTGGTGCCGTCCCAGTGGGCGACCTTCGCCGTGGAGTAGTAGTTCACGCCGAGCACGTCCAAGGGCTGCTTGATGATCTCCGCGTCGCCGGGCTGCACGAAGGACCAGTCGGTCAACGTGGCAGTGTCGGCGATGACGTCCACTGGGTAGCTGCCGTCCAGCAAGGGCTGCAGGAACACCCGGTTGGCGACGCCGTCCACCTTGCGCACCGCCTCCGCGCTGTTCTCGCCCTCGCCGCGGAAGACGTGCAGGTTCAAGGTGATGGAGTACTTCGGGTCACCGGTCGACGTCGCGCGCAGGGCCTGCAGGGCCAGGCCGTGGGCGAGGTTGAGGTGGTGGACGGCCGCCAGGGAGGCGGCCGGCTCGGTGCGGCCGGGGGCGTGCGCCCCGGAGGCGTAACCCAGGTAGGCCGAGCACCACGGCTCGTTCAGGCTGGTCCAGGTGTCCACGCGGTCACCGAAGTGCTTGCCGAGGATCTCGGCGTAGTCACCGAAGGCCTCGGCGGTCGAGCGCGCCGGCCAGCCGCCGGCGTCCTCCAAGGTCTGCGGCAGATCCCAGTGGTAGAGCGTGGCCACGGGCGAGATGTTCCGCTCCAGCAGGCCGTCGATGAGGCGGTCGTAGAAATCGAGACCGTTCTTGTTCGCCGGGCCGGTGCCGGTGGGCTGGATGCGGGGCCAAGCGATGGAGAAGCGGTAGGCGTCCAGGCCCAGCTCGGCCATGAGGTCGAGGTCTTCCTCGAGCCGGTGGTAGTGGTTGCAGGCGACGTCACCGGTGTCGCCACCCAGAGTCTTGCCCGGGGTGTGGGAGAAGGTGTCCCAGATCGACGGGCCACGCCCGCCCTCGGTGGCCGCACCCTCGATCTGGTACGACGCCGTGGCCGAACCCAGGACGAACCCCGCGGGCAAAGCCCTGGACTTATGCGCTTCACTCATACTTCTCACTCCTTCGTGTTCGGATGCAGGACGGCGGTGCGATGCTGCGCGGCCACAGGCTCCTCGCCTGCCAGACGTGCCCGGAAGGGCTGGTCGCCGCTGGAGGTCACGTGGACGCCATCGTTCTCGCGGTTGACCGTGAAGACCGTGACCTCACCGGTTCTCGGATGGGTGACCCGGGCTGCTCCGTCCCCCTCGCCCGGGTAGACGGTGACCATCGCTCCCTCAGCGTAGTCGTGCTCGAAGGACTCGGCTCCGGGGGCGGTGACGAGCACGGCGCCGTCGCGCACCCAGAGGGGCAGGGAGTCGAAGTCGTGGCGCTCCCGGCGCCACGCTCCGCCCTCGGCGCGCTCCCCGGTGAGCAGGTGGGTCCACCCCCCGTGGGGCAGGTAGTACTCGACGTCGCCGACGGCGGAGAAGACCGGGGCCACCAGCAGGTCCGGTCCGAGCAGATACTGGCGGTCGAGGTTCTCGGTGGCCGGATCCCCCGGGAAGGCCAGCGCCATCGGCCGCATGACCGGTGTCCCGTGCTCGTGAGCGGCCAGGCCGGCTTGGTGGAGGTAGGGCATCAGTTCACGTTTGAGGTGGGTGAACTGTCGGGTGACCTCGACTGCGCTCTGCCCGGGGGCCTCATCGCCGCGGTCGAAGCTCCACGGCACCCGGTAGGACTTCGAGCCGTGCAGCCGCGAGTGTGAGGACAACAGGCCGAAAGCCACCCACCGCTTGAACACGGCCGGATCGGGGCTGCCCTCGAAACCGCCGATGTCGTGGCTCCAGAAGCCGAAGCCGGACAGTGACAGCGACAACCCACCGCGCAGCGATTCGGCCATGGAGATGAAGGTGGAGGAGTTGTCCCCGCCCCAGTGCACCGGCAGCCGCTGCCCGCCGCTGGTGGCGGCGCGCGCGAAGAGCACCGCCTCACCGGCGCCGCGTTCGGCCTCGATGGCCTCGAAGACGGCCTGGTTGTAGAGCTGGGCGTACCAGTTGTGCATGACGGCCGGGTCGGAGCCGTCATGCCAGACCACGTCCAGCGGCACGCGCTCACCGAAATCGGTCTTGACCGCGTCGATGCCCTGGCGCAGCAGGGTGCGGATCTTGCCCTGGTACCAGGCGGTCGCCTCGGGGTTGGTGAAGTCCACCAAGCCCATGCCGGCCTGCCACATGTCCCACTGCCACACCGAGCCGTCGGCGCGCTTGACCAGGTACCCGGCCTGGGCGGCCTCGGCGAAGAGCGGCGAGCGCTGCGCGATGTACGGGTTGACCCAGGCGCTGGTGTGCAGCCCCTTGTCATGCAGCCGGGCCAGCATGCCTTCGGGATCGGGGAAGGTGCGTGGATCCCACTCGAAACTGCTCCAGTCGAACTCGCGCATCCAGAAGCAGTCGAAGTGGAAGACCCCCAGGGGGATGTCCCGCTCCAGCATGCCGTCGATGAAGCGATTGACGGTCTCTTCGTCGTAGTCGGTGGTGAAGGAGGTGGAGAGCCATAGGCCGTAGGACCAGGCCGGCACGCGCGCCGGCCGGCCGGTCAGGCGGGTGTAGCGCTCCAGGACCTCGGCCGGGGTGGGGCCCTGGATGACGAAGTACTCCAGGGCCTCGCCCGCCACGGAGAACTGGACCTGCTCCACGGCCTCGGAGCCCACCTCGAAGGAGACGTGCTCGGGGTGGTTCACCAGCACGCCGTAGCCGCGGTTGGTGAGGTAGAAGGGCACGTTCTTGTAGGCCTGCTCCGAGGAGGTGCCGCCGTCGGCGTTCCACACCTCGACGCTCTGGCCGTTCTTGACCAGCGGCCCGAAGCGTTCGCCCAGGCCATAGACCAGCTCCCCGACGTCGAGACCGAGCTGGGTGTGCAGGTAGGTGCGGGCGGGCGCCAGGCCGTTCTCGGTCACCCCGGAGACGCCGGTGGGTTCGGCCGGGACGGGGGCCTGCGGGCCGAGCCGCATGTAGCCGATCGACTTGTGGCCCGAGCGGGTGAGCTCCCGCTCACCGTCGAGGAAGGTGAGGTTCCACGGCGCTCCCGGGGTGACGCGGGCCCGCAGCCCCCCGGTGACCAGCTCGCCGGCCTCGTCGTCCACGTGCACGCGGCCGTGGCCCTCCTCGGCCCCGACCAAGTCGAAGCCCGGGCTGGTGCGGGCGCCCTGATGGTGCTCGACGCGCACCCGCACGATCCCCTCCAGAGGGCTGGAGAGCGTGACCGTGAGCAGCGCGCGATTGAGGGTGTTTCCCCGGGAGGCGATCACTGCGGTGGGGGCGTGGATCACCAGCTGCTCCCCCGCCGCCGAGCGCTCGGGGGTGAGGTCGTAGGCCTCCGCGGCGTACTGGGCCTCGACGCCCGGCCGCGTGTGCCAGAACCCGTCAGTGAACTTCATGTGGTCAACCGTTCTGTATCGGTGTCGTCAGGCGCTTCCCAGTGGTGGGTGAGCGTGCCCGCCTCGGGCACCTCCACCCGCTGCCGGGTGGGGCCGAATCGCAGGATGTGGGGGCCGGCGGCCCGGGTTTCGCGGGTGGTGAGCCGCACCGTCACCGGGACGCCGTCGCGCCAGTCGATGTCGACGTTGAGGCCCGGCCGGGCCACCAGGCCGCGGACGGAGCCGGTGGCCATCACCGGCGGCAGGGCGGGGAGCAGGTGGATCTCGCCGCGGTGGCTCTGCAACATCGCTTCGCAGACGGCAGCGGGGAATCCGAGGTTCGCGTCGATCTGGAAGGGCGGGTGTGCCGCGAAGAGGTTCGGGTACAGGCCGCCGGCGTGCTGGGCGCTCTCGATGACCGGCCGGAAGAGGTACCGCAGCAGCTCACCGAAACGCGCGCCGTCGCCCAGCCGGGCACGGAGCGCCAGCTTCCAGGCCAGCGACCAGCCCGTGGAGTCATCGCCGCGCTCGTCCAGCGTGGCCCGCACCGCCGCGGCCAGGCCGGTGTCTGTCAGCGCATCCACGCCGGGGTAGACGAAGGCGAGGTGGGAGAGGTGGCGGTGCTGCCGGTCCTCGGCCGTGAGGTCCTCGTGCCATTCCTGAATGGTGCCGTCCGCGGTCACGACCGGCGGCCGGATGCGCGCCGCGGCATGGGCGGCCTCGGCCACCAGCGGCTCGTCCTGGTGGCCGAGCTGTGCGGCCAGGCGGCCCAGGAGCTCGAAGAGCTCCGTGGCCAGCGCGCGGTCCATGGCGCTGCCCACGGTCAGGGCCGCAGGGCCCTCGACGGTGAGGTAGCGGTTCTCCGGGGAGGTGGAGGGGAAGGTCACCAGGTGCCCGTCGTGTTCCTCGAGCAGATCGAGCACGAAGCGCGCCGCGCCGGTGGCCAGCGGCCAGAGCCGATCGGCCCAGTGGTGGCCCGGATCGCCGAAGTCGAGCAGCCGGCCCAGTTCGCAGGTCAGCCAGGCGCCCCCCATCGGCCAGTGGGACCAGGAGGCATCCCCGCCGGTGGGTGAGGTGAAGGCCCAGGCGTCGCTGTTGTGGTGGGCGGTCCACCCTCCGGCACCGTAGAGCCGGCGTGCGGTGTCCTGCCCGTTCCGGGCCAGAGCCTCGGTGAGGGCCAGCAGCGGCTCGGCGGTCTCCAGCAGACCGAGGGGGCCGGCTGCCCAGTAGTTCATCTCGACGTTGATGTTCAGCGTGTAGGCGCTCGACCACGGCGGCTGCATCTGCTCGTTCCACAGGCCCTGCAGCGTGGCGGGCAGCCCGCCCGGCCGGGAAGAGGCGGTCAGCAGGTAGCGGCCGTAGTCGAAGAGCGCTTCGACCAGCGCGGGATCCTGATGGGGTGCGCCCTCGAGCCGGTCGGGGTCGACCAGCTCCACGCTCTCGCTGAGCCTCAGCTCGGTGCCGCCATGGAGAGCGCGCTGAGTGCGCACGTGCTCGCGGCGCATCTGCTCGGGTCCGCGCGCCTGCGCGGCGGTGACGCGAGCCCTCGCCCGGGTGGCCGCGTGCTCAGCGGTGCCCTCGGGTGGGCGCCCCAGGGCGGTGAAGGTGGTCTCGGTGGCGAGCACCAGGTCCACCTCGGTGACGCCGATCAGCTCGATGCCGCCGTCTGCGCCACGGTGCGCCTCGCCGTCATGCCGCATCCGGGCGAGCACCGCGCCCTGGAGCGGGTCGACGCCTGCGGCCTGCCAGCGCAGCGGCGGTTCATTCGGTTCGTGACTGGGGGCGACGTCTGCAGGCAAGGTGAGCAACAGGCACAGCTCCTCGGCATCCTCCCGGCTCTCGCTCACGTGCAATGGCGAGCTGAACGCGAGGCCCAGATCCACCGATCGCTCGGAACGCACCTGATGCACCAGCACCTGCTCGGCGGCGCTGATGAAGGTCTCGTGGCACACATCGCCCAGGTGTGCGGTGTGGACCGCTTCGTGCAGGTCGAGGGAGCGGCGCACCTCGCTTCCGGCACCGCGCTGACGGATCCGGAGATCAGCGAAGGGCAGGTAGGCCTGGGAGTAGTGGTTCTGCAGCGGCTGCAGGGCCCGCTCGGCAGCGGCGGGCTCCCCGCGTGCCAGCAGGGCGCGGGCCTGCTCCCGTGCCGACTGTGCCTCGGCCTCGGTGATCACCCCGCGGCGGTGCTCGCTCGCCGGCGAGCCCGACCACGCGGTGCCGTCGTTGAGCTGCAGCCGCAGCTCCCCGGCCGAAGCGAGCACCATGGCGCCGGTGCGTCCATTGCCCAGGGGGAGGCCGTCGAGCCAGTTCCGCGCAGGGCGCGTCCATGTGAGTGTGCGAACCATGTCTACAGTTTCAGGCTTCCCGCAGCCAGGCCAGAACGCCAGTAGCGCTGGAGGCTCACGAAGACCACGATGATCGGCACGATCGAGATCAACGCACCGATGATCACCAAGGTCTGCAGGCCGGGCACCGTGATCGCGGCCTGGCTCCACCCGGACAGCCCCACGGTGACAGGCTGCAGACTGGGATCCCGCAACACCAGCAGCGGCAGCATGAAGTTGTTCCAGGAGCCGATGAAGGCGAAGAGCAGGATTGTCACCGAACCCGGGGTGAGCAACCGCAGGGCGATGGAGAAGAACGCCCGCCACTCGCTGGCGCCGTCGACTCGGGCCGCCTCGAGCAGTTCGCGGGGGATCGAGGCCTGGGCGTAGATGTAGCCGAGCATCACGCCGAAGGGATACACCAGGGAGGGCAGCAGCACCCCGAGCATGGTGTTGTTCAGGCCCATGTTCACCAGCAGCGTGTACGTGGGCTGGGCGAGCACGGTCTGGGGCACCAGCATGCTGCCCACCACGGCGGCGAGCACCACGGTGCGGCCACGGAAGCGGTACATGGCCAGCGCGTATCCCGAGATCACGCTGATGAAGGTCATCAGCACCGAGCCGAGCCCCGAGTAGATCAGGGAGTTCAGCATCCAGCGCCAGAAGATCCCGCCGTCACGCTGGGTGAGGTCGACGACGTTCTGCCACAGGTGGAACTCGGCGAACCAGAAACCTGGCGTGGAGAAGAGATCGCCGGTGGACTTCGTCGAGGCCACGATCAGCCAGTAGACGGGCACGAGGAAGTAGAAGGCCACCAGGAGCATCACGCCCCAGGCCAGCAGGCGCGCGGCGATCGGGGGCCTTTCACCGCCGGTGTGCTCAGTGCGGCGACGCGTAGGGATGCGGTTCACTGTCGGAGCGCCCATCAGGAGCCTCCCTTCCTGCGGTTGGACAGCACCGAGACCAAGATCGACAGCGCGAAGGTGACCAGGCCCAGCAGGATGGCCATGGCCGATCCGAGGTTGAGATTCCCGCCCAGCGTGGTGGTGGAGAAGACCGCCATGTTCGGCGTGAAGTCACCGGTCACGTTGGAGGTGATCGAACGCAAGGTCATCGGCTCGTTGAAGAGCTGCAGGGTGCCGATGATGGAGAACAGCAGCGTCAGGAAGATCGCCGGCAGCACCATCGGGAGTTTGATCTGCAGCGCCACCCGCAGTTCGCGCGCGCCGTCGATGCGCGCGGCCTCGTAGATGTCACGCGGCACCGTCTGGAGGGCGGCGAAGATGATGATCATGTTAACGCCGGTCACCGACCAGGTCGTCACGTTGGCGATGGACCACAGCACGGTGCCTGGGGCCAGGAAGGCGATGTCGAGACCGATCGCCTCCAGTCCGCTGACCAGCGGGCTGACGCGCGGCTGGTAGAGGAAGCCCCACAGCAATGCCGCGACCACGGTCGGCACGGCATAGGGGATGAAGACCGCGAGCTGGAAGAACCGCTTCCATCGCACCACGGCGGAGTCGAAGAGCAGAGCCAAGCCGGTGGCCAGCGCCAGCATGATCGGCACCTGCACGACGCCGAACAGCAGCACGCGGCCGAAGGATGCCACGAAACCCTGGTTGCTCAACGCGCGGCGGTAGTTCTCCAGGCCCACGAAGATCGAGGCGTTCTCGTTGCCGAAGCCCAGACCGCTGCGCTCCACCGTGAACAGGCTGGTGTAGAGCGCGGTGATGATGGGTGCCACGAGGAAGACCAGGAAGAGCACTACGAAAGGCGTGAGAAAGACATAGGGCGCCCAGCCACCCCCGGCGCCACGGATGCCGCGGCGCCGGGAGCGGGCGGAGGGAAGAGTCGCTGTGCTCATTCCGCGACGCTCAAGCCCATGTCTCGCAGATCGGCGACCGCCTGGTCGTGCACGGTATCCAGTGCTTCGGAGAAGGTCTGGTCACCGTTGGCCACGCGCGCGAACTGGTCCTTCAGACGGTCCTGGATCAGGTCGTAGGTGGGGCCGTCCACCCAGGTCGCCGGCACCTTCACGGCGGCGTCGGCGAAGACCTCGTTGATGACCTGCCCGCCGAAGAACTCCCGCTCGGTGAGCAGAGCGGGGTGCTCCAGCCCGTCGACGGCGGCCGGGAAGATGCCACCGTTGCTGATCAGATGGTCGAGGCCGTCTTCGCTGGTGTTCAGCCACTCGATGAAGGCGACCGCATGCTCCACATCCTCGGTGCCGGTGGGGACGACGTTCACGCTGCCGCCGGTATCGCCGGCGGAGTCCTGACCTTCGAAGTTCGGGGTCGGGGCCACGCGCCAGTTGCCGGACGTGGACTCGGCGCTCTCCTCCAGCAGCACCGGAAACCAGGCGGCGTAGTTGATGGTCGCGATGCGGCCGTCGTTCACCTCGGCCCAGAACTCCGGGGTCCACATCTCCACGGTGAGGAACAGGTCCTCGTCCAGGAGGGTCTGCCACAGCTCGGCGACGTCCTGGCTTTGCTGGTCAGCCACGTTCACGGTCCAGGCGTCGTCCTCGATGCCGTTCCACGTGCCGCTGTTCTGCCACACGGTCTGCAACCAGTGACCGGTCTCGTTCGGCGAGAACTGCGCGATGTGCAGGTCGGGGTCGGCTTCCTTGAGAGTACGGGCGGCCTCCAGGTACTCCTCCCACGTGGTGGGCACCTCGATGCCGTGCTCGTCGAAGATGTCCTGCCGGTACATCATTCCCGAGGGGCCGGAGTCTTGGGGGATCGCGTAGATGCCGCCGTCGAAGCTCACCGAGGCCCAGGTGCTCTCGGTGAAGCGGTCACCCCAGTCCTCGGCATGCTCGGCAATGTCGATGAGGCGGTTGTTCACCACGTGACCGGGGATGGAGTGCACGGACATCTGCACGATGTCCGGGGCAGTTCCGGCGTCGATGGAGGCCGGGATGGTGTCACCGTCATCGCCGGTCATGCGGAAGAAGTCGACTTGGATCTCGGGGTTCTCCTCGTTCCACTGGGCCACGGCCTCCTCCAGGCCGGGCACCCATCCCCAGAACTCCAGAGTGACCGGGTCGTCTGCGGTGGGGCCGGAGCTGCAGGCGGCCAGGGCCAATGCGACCCCGGCTCCAGCCGCCAGGGCGGTGGTCAGGTTCTTGATACTGCGCTTCATCGTCGAAGTCCTCTCTCAGTGGATGGTGAGGCGATCGCCTCGGGTGGTCCCCTGCTTTTCTGTGATCTCTCGCAGCACCCACACCTCGCCCGGTGCGATCCGGCTGGTGCCGGCCAGTACCTGCCCGGAGAGCAGCTCCGTGCCGGACACTGCGAGGTCCCGGGCCTCGGAGGTGTGGTTGAAAACGAAGAGGTAGTGCTGGCCCCCGGCCTCGCGGCGAACGATCTCCAGCCCGCCGCCGGCGCTGTCGTGTGCCTTGGGCACGGCCGCCTCGAGCCGGATGCGCTCAAGGTGACGCTCCAGATCGGCTGCACTGAGCCGGGTGGAGAGATAGTGGGCCACGCCCTCGCCGAGGCTGTGGCGGGTGATGGCCGGCGCGCCCGGGCCGATCACCGGGTGGGCGTCCGCCGTATAGCTGGCCACGGCCGTGGCTCCGCGCAGGTGGACCATCTCGCTCCAGACTGCGGCGGTACTGCCGTCGTCGAGGGTGAGCCGGTCCTGCTCCCGCAGTGGCACATGCTCCTCGACGCGGATCCCGAGCGTGGTGGTGAAGGCGCCGCTGTAACCGCCACCGCGGACGCGAAGGTGCTCGTCGGTGCTGCCCGCGAAGTACCAGACGACGAGGTGACCTCCCCCGCGCACGAAGGTCTCGAATCGCTCTGCCTGCGCGTCGCTGACCGCGATCATGCTCGGCACGAGGACGAGATCGTATTGCTCCAGGGCGCCGTCAGGTGCGACGACATCGGCGTTCACGCCGAGGTTCCACAGCGCGGTGTGCGCCCGTCGCAGAGCGTCGAGGAATCCGAGGTCGCCGGAGGGCATCGCGCGGGTCTCGCTGGCCCACCAGGCCTGCGGATCCCACACCAGGGCCACGCGGTGACGGTTGACGGGCCCGTCCGGCGGTGCGGCAAGTTCGGCCAGGGCGGCCAGTTCTGCACCGAGGGCGCTGATCTCCCGGAAGATGCGGGAGTCCTCCCCGGCGTGGGGGACCATCGCCGAATGGAAGAACTCCGCGCCCACGCGGGGGGAGCGCCATTGGAAGAACAGGGAGCCGGTGGCTCCGCGGGCCAGGTACTGCAGGGTGTTCCGGCGCATGCGCCCGGGTTCCTTGACCAGCATCCGCCCACCGGCGTAGTCGTAGATCAGCGTGGTGGCCTGCTCCATGAGCAGCCAGGGGCGCCCACCGTTGAAGGAGCGGGCGAGGTCGGCGCCGAAGGCCACGTGCGTCTCACCGGCAGGGCCCTCGTCGTCGAGGTAGTGGTCGATGGAGACCTGGTCGATCTGCTGAGCGAAGTCCCACTGGTCGTAGTGGTTCCAGGTGGGGAGCATGAAGTTCGTGGTCAGCGGGACGTCGGGCGTGATCTCCCGCAGGATGGTGACCTGCTCGCGTAGGCACTCTGAGAGCAGGTCCGCGCTGAAGCGCTTGAAGTCGAGCACCTGGGCGGGATTGGGCAGGTACTGGGTGGCCTGGGGGGCGAGGATCTCCTCCCAGCTGCCATAGCGCTGGGACCAGAAGGCGGTGTTCCAGGTGTGGTTGAGGGTTTCCAGATCGGCGTAACGTTCCTGCAGCCAGCGCCGGAAGGCGGCATCGGTGACTGGGCCGTAGGAGATCGAGCCGTATTCGTTGTGCACGTGCCACATCGCCAGCGCCGGGTGCTGGCCATACCGCTCCGCGAGGGCGGTGGTGATCCGGCGGCAGGCCTCGCGGTATTCGGGCGAGGCGGGGTTGTAGGTGTCCCGGCTGCCGTGTACCAGGCGCACGCCCTCGGCGGTGACCGGCAAACCGTCGGGGTGGGCGAGAGTGAACCAGGGCGGCGGCGAGGCGGTGGGCGTGGCGAGGATGGCCTGGATGCCGTGCTCGTGCAGCAGGTCCATCACCCGGTCGAGCCAGCCGAAGTCGTAGACGCCTTCGCGCGGCTCGAGCGAGGACCAGCTGAACACGCCGATGGTCGCCGTGTTGACCCCCGCCTCGCGCATGAGGCGGACGTCCTCGTGCCAGACCTCCTCGGGCCACTGCTCGGGGTTGTAGTCCCCGCCGTACAGGAAGGCTGGCGGGCCGGCGTGGGCGCTGCGGGACGGCTGCTCGCGGCGTGACGAGCGGCGAAACGCTTCGACTTCGGTCATGTCAGACGATTCCATAGCTGGGGTGTTCCGGTCTCAGGCCAGGACGGCGGAGGCAGAGCCCCGCTCGATGTACTCGGGGGGCAGAAGTTCCACGCGCGGCTCGATCGGACCCTCGAGCTGCTCGACCAGGAGTTCCACGGCCCGGGAGCAACTCTGATCGGGTACCAGGGGGATCACGTCCAGCGCGGGGGTGAAGGTGGTGGTGTCGAAGGTGGAGGCAGCGGAGATCACCGAAACGTCGCCGGGGATGTCCAGTCCGCGCGCGCGCAGCTCATCCAAGGCACGCATCTGGATCGAGTCCTCGCAGTGCATGACCAGGCCGGTGACCGGATCGGGTCCGTCGAAAAGCTCGGCCATCGCGGACCGTGCATCGGCGATCGTGCGTTCCGGGGTGGCCACCTGCGCGCTGACGCCGCGGCTCTGCGCACAGGAGACGAAGGCCTCCCGGAAGCGGACGGGGAAGTTCTGGCCGCGCTCGTAGGCCGCCGCAGGGTGCCCGAGCAGGCCGAGACGCCGATGCCCGCCGTCCACGAGGCGGTCCACCGCCAACTGGGCGACGGCGGCGAAGTCGAGGTCCACGCAGACCAGACCTGCCGGGTCGGCCGGCACACCGACCACGACGGCTGGGATGTCCAGGGTGCGCAGCAGGGTGATGCGCTCGTCGTGGTCGAGCACGTCGAGCACGATGACGCCGTCCACGATGCGCGACCCCGTCACGCGCTGCAGCCCACCGTTGGCTTCCTCCTGGGTGAGCAACAGGACGTCGTAGTCGTACTGCCGGGCTGCCTTGGCCGTGGCGAGCACGAAGGCCATGTGGGTCGGGGTGTAGGTGTCCGGCCGCAGCGGCTCGGTGACGGCGAAGACGTAGGTGCGCCGCCCAGCCAGGGCGCGGGCCCCGGCATTGGGCCGGTAGCCGAGTTCGAGGATGGCCGCCTCGATGCGCCGGCGGGTGCGGTCACTGACCGGCCGCTTGCCGCTGAGCGCGTAGGAGACCGTGCTGATCGAGACGCCGGCCTCGCGGGCGACGTCGATGATCGTGGCAGCCATTGCCAGGCCTCCGTTCTGGGAAGCATTCACCGTATGGGAAGCGCTTCGATGACCGACACTAGAGGTTGTCGAAGCGCTTCGTCAAGAGACGCGGGTAATCGGCAGGAGCGGAGGCCCCTGTAGCGTTCCCGTTGCGGCGGGCCTGATCCCTGTGTCGCTCCCGGGGCGGCGGTCCTGGTCCCGGGACGCCGGTGCGCCGACGTGGCATCGTGGAGGTCATGGACCTCAGGATCTTCACCGAACCCCAGCAGGGCGCCTCCTACGACCAGCTCGCACGGTTGGCGATCGCCGCCGAAGAGCTCGGCTACGACGCCTTCTTCCGCTCCGATCACTACTTGCGCATGGGCGACGGCGATCCGAGCCCCGGCCCGACCGACGCCTGGACGACCCTGGCCGGCTTGGCGCGGGACACCTCCCGCATCCGCCTCGGCACGCTCGTCAGCTCGGCGACCTTCCGCCACCCCGGCGTCCTGGCCGTGCAGGTGGCACAGGTGGATGCGATGTCGGGTGGGCGCGTGGAGCTTGGGCTGGGCACCGGGTGGTTTGAGGCCGAGCACCGCGCCTTCGGCATCCCTTTCCCCGACAAGCGCTTCGGCCTGCTCGAGGAACAGCTGGAGATCCTCACCGGCCTGTGGCAGACACCGGCCGGCGGGTCCTACTCCTTCTCCGGGCAGCACTACCAGCTCACCGACAACCCAGGCTTACCCAAGCCGGTGCAGACGCCGCTGCCGATCGTGGTGGGCGGCAACGGGCCCCGGCGCACGCCGCGGCTGGCCGCGCGCTATGGCGCGGAATACAACCAATCCTTCCCCGGCTTCGAGGCCATCGGCCCGCAGATCGAGCGGGTGCGCGGTGCCATGAGCGAGGCGGGCCGCGACCCCGAGGAGCTCGTCTACTCCGTGGCACTGATCGCGGTGGTCGGCCGCGACGAGGCCGAGTTCGAGCGCCGCGCCGCCGTCGTGGGCCGCGAGCCGGCAGAGCTCCGCGAGCACGGCCTGGCGGGGACGCCGTCCGAGGTGGTGGACCGGATCGGCCAGCTGAAGGCGGACGGGATCTCCCGGATCTACCTGCAGTGCATGGACGTGGACGACCTCGACATGATCGAACTCATCGCCGCCGAGGTCGCCCCGCAGGTGTGAGCGGGCGGGGCCGGGCTGCGGGGGCCGGGCCGCCGGGTCGGGCCGCCGGGCCGCCGGCGTGAGCCGGCCGGCCGCGCTGCTGAGAGTGAGGAATTGGTTGCGCGCAGCAACACATTCCTCACTCTCAGCGGGCGGGGCGTCGTTGGCCGCGGGGCGCCCCGCCAGCAGACATCGCTCTGGCAAAGCCCCGCGCCCGCAGAGCGCCGCGCCGGCTGCGCGGCCCGGCCTCAGGCCTTGATGCGGGCGATGGAGAAGGGGCGGTCGGAGGAGATGTCCTTCTCGCTCTTGCCGGTGAGGTAGAGGTGGTGGCCCGAGGGCGGGCGGGTGTACAGCGAGGCGCCGACGGCGCGATAGCCGCAGCCGTCCGCATCGCACCAGTACTCGCCGGTGAAGATGTAGATGTGGCCGCTGCGCACCAGGATGTCGCCGGGTGCGAGGTCGTCTTCGCCGTCCGGAACGAAGGTGTGCCAGCGCTCGGAGTTCTCCAGGTACTCCAGCTGCTCCCAGGTGCGGCGCACCGGGAAGTCCGGGTCGACCCCGGCCTGGCGCACGACGGCGGCCACGAACACGCCGCAGTCGGTGAAGTAGGCGATCCGCACCTCGTCACCGAGTGCGAGCGCCGCCTCGACGAACTCGGGCTTGGCTTCTGCGCGCCCCCAGTCGTCGGATTCCGTGTTCCGCTCCAGCACCACGTGATGCTCCCAGGCCAAGTGCCGGGCGATCGCGGCGATCTTCTCTGCGGGGGTCGCGGTCTCGGTGAGCGTGAGCGAGGAGGAAGTCATCGGTGACCAGTCAACCAGATTGCTGCACAGTGCACGGATCTTGACGTGGCAGGCGTGTGGCGCCGCAGGGCTGCACCTGGGCCCGAGCGGCAGCCGCCCGAGACGTACCCTGAGATCACCCGCGCCCCCGATGAAGGAACACAGCACCTATGGCCAGATCGTCGCTGCAGGCCCACGACCTCTGGGGTGGATATCCCGGGAATGACGTCCTCCGCGGGATCGGTCTGACGATCACCGCCGGCGACCCTCCTGTGGGAATCATCGGCCCCTCGGGCGCCGGCAAGACCACCCTGGCCCGGCTGCTGCGCGGCAGCATGAAACCCAGCCGAGGCTCGGCGACCTACCAGGGCCGGCCGGTGGCGAAACTGCGGGGCGAGTCCAAGCGCGACTTCGTGGCCGCAGTGCGGTTCCAGTCGCAGGACTCGATGACCGTGACCGACCCGCGACGCACCGTAGCGGACGGCTTCAAGGCCGCGCTGAAGGAGGCGCGGAAGGCCGGCCGCACGCACGCGACCTCGGATGCCGAACTGCTGGACGCCGTGGCACTGCCCGGGCATTTCGCTTCGCGGGCACTGGCCACGCTCTCCGGCGGCGAACGCCAGCGGGTGGCGCTTGCCACCGCACTGGCTACCCGCCCCGAGATCCTGGTGCTGGATGAACCTTTCACGGCCGTCGATCCGCCCTCACGCCGGGAGGCGGCGCGCCGGCTCGTCGGTCTGCTGGAGCGGCTGGGCACCGCCGCGGTGATCATCACCCACGACCTGGAACTGGTGGAGCGCATGTGCCCCACGGCCCACTTTCTCGCCGAAGGCCAGATCGTGGCGAGTGGTCCGCTGAAGGAGATCCTGGCGCAGCCGGAGCATGAGGAAGTTCTGGAGATGGCCGCCGCGGCACCGGAGGCCACCCGGCGTTTTCGGTGAGTTGACCGCCAGGCGGCATCGCCATATTGCGCTATCATCGCCACATGGCGATGAATACTTCCGAGTTCCGTCTCGAGGACCGGGCTGCCTACGCGACGCTCTTCCATGCCTTGGCTGAGCCCACCCGCTTGGCGCTGCTGGAGCATCTCAGCAGCGGAGAGCACCGCGTGCGGGATCTGGTCGACCACATGCACCTGGCGCAATCCACCGTGAGTAAGCATCTGGCGTGTCTCCGTGATTGCGGGCTGATCCAGATGCGCGTGGAGGGTCGAGCCTCCTGGTTCTCCTTGGCCGACCCGGTGAGGCTGAACGATCTGACCGAGTCCGCAGCTGCATTGCTGAGCGCCTCAGGCGTGTCACTCTCCCTGCGCGACCACGATCAGCACGACCGCCTCGCGGAGATCGAGCAGCCGTCATGAGCTCCGGTCACTCCCACGGCCCCAGCCCCCAGGAGGCGGCGGGCTCACCGGACTTCCGGCGCAAGCTGGGCATCGCCTTCGGGCTGGTGTCCACCATCGTTCTCGCCCAGGGCATCGGCGCGTGGGTCACCGGAAGCCTGGCGCTCCTGGTGGACGTCGTCCACTCCCTGACCGACTCGATCGGCCTGCTGGTGGCGCTCATCGCGGCCGTGCTGATGGCGCGGCCATCGACCAGCAAGCACACGTGGGGCTTCCGACGCATCGAGGTGCTCGCCGCTCTCGGCCAGGCGCTCCTGCTGGCCGGCGTGAGCATCTACGCGTTGATCGAGGCCGTCGAACGCTGGAGCAACCCACCCGAGGTGCCCGGACCGCAGCTGTTGATGTTCGGCGTCGCCGGGTTGCTGCTCAACATCGCCGCCGCCGTCGTGCTGGCCTCCGACCGGAAGGCCAACTTCAACATGCGTGCCGCGTTCCTGGAGGTCCTCATGGATGCGTTGGGCACGATGGCGGTCATCGTCTCGGCCATCCTCATCATGACCGCCGGCATCCAGCGCACAGACACGATCGCCGCCGTCGGCATCGCGTTGCTGATCATCCCGCGGGCCGCGCTCCTGATCCGGGAGACGACGGCCGTGCTGATGGAGTTCACTCCGAAGGGTCTTGATCTCGACGAGGTCCGTGCGCACATCCTCCAGCTCGATCATGTCCAGGAGGTGCACGACCTCCACGCCACCACCGTGGCCACCGGCCTGCCGACGCTCTCGGCACACGTGGTCCTCGACGAGGAGTGCTTCCGGGACGGTCATGCCCCCAAGATCCTCGACACGGTGCGGGCGTGCGTGGCCGAGCACTTCGAGATCTCGATCGAACACGCCACCTTCCAGCTGGAGACCCCGCAGCAGCGCGACCGGGAGTCAGCGGCCACCAGGCATCCATGAGCGGCGGGCCGTGCGTAACCAAATTCGCCGTCAACTCACAGCTATGCTCTGCAGGCCGCTCCCCTGTGGGCGGCTCCGGTTAGGACTAAGCCGAAGCCACCCACAGGGAAATGGCATACAACAACTCGCGAGACGGCCAGCTATGTACTCGCTATTCGTCTCTTGCACTGCAGAGGCCTGGCATCTAGCAGAGCCCGGTGATGGAGAACCGGCCGTCCACCAGCGAAGCTGTCAGGCAACGGCGAGGGCCATACCGTCGTCAGGGTCCTCCTGCAATGCAACAAACGCCTTGAAGGCTTCAAGAAGATCGTGCTCGTCCTCGATCGCTTCCATAGTCACCTGACGGTTGGTCAAGCGACTCTCGCGAAGGCCGCTCTGCTTCCTCAAGCTCTTCTTCGAAGGCTTCAACAGCTTTCCCTCGGCGTCGACGACGGCCTGCTTCAATTGAGCGTACGAAAGGACCGTCGTTCCGTAGAACCGGCGTGCTGACATTAGGAGCGCCGGTCGCGCCCATCCCTGAGGTACAAGCAACAGGGCCTTGCCGTCGACAATGGGGAGTGTCACCAAGCGGTTACGCCAGGCACGAAGCGATGGGTCCCAGACCTGCTTTTCGAACACACCAGTTCCGTCTGGGCCCCCACGGAACTGGGGGTACACCTCGATCATCGCTTCGGTGAAATCTGTCAAGGCCGAGAAGATGATGCGCGTCGTAATGTCCGAGGTGATGTCACGATCGACACCTTCGACGAACAGTGGGAGATCCTCGACATGGCGCAACACCCCGACACGGACTGCGGCTTCCGCGTCCCCTGTCAGCACGTTCCAGATCCAAGTCCCCACATCCTCAGCGCCACCATGGCCGTGGAAGCTTTCCTTCGCCATGCCGAGACGGGTTTCCCAGGGCTCAGTGAACCTCTGCAAGAGCCGCCGGCCATGGGCCCGGGATGCAGGGGTGTCCTCGATGATGCTGCGCGTCACCTGGTGGAAGAAGGTGTCGATGCACCTCAACGCGTGACTAGCGAACGGCTCCGGACGCCCCCGCAGGCGGATCGCGTGAGGATCGACGTACAGCCGATTGTCCTGCGCGATCTCGACGTCGACGAACGGCACGGGACCAACGATCCCGTAGTACTCCTTGATGGTGGGCATGGTGCCCTCCTTTCAGTGAGGAGGGCCCTAGAAGGGGGAGCTGGTGCACCCCGCGAACTTCTGTACGCTAGTAGAGCAACCAGTCAGGATTGCTACCAGCGCCTACGGGCCCTGGATCTCGGCCCCAACCCATTGCATTGGGTTGGGGCCGAAGCATGTTACGAGGGCGACGGCCGTTGAGCGTCGTCACCCTCGAGACTCTCGATTGGACGAACCCGGCTCGCGGCTCTAGAAGTCCCAGTCCTCGTCTTCGGTGTTCACAGCCTTGCCCATGACGTAGCTCGAGCCGGCGCCGGAGAAGAAGTCGTGGTTTTCGTCCGCGTTGGGGCTCAGCGCCGAGAGGATCGCCGGGTTCACGTCCGTCTGGTCGGCCGGGAAGAGGCCCTCGTAGCCGAGGTTCTGCAGCGCCTTGTTCGCGTTGTAGCGCAGGAAGGACTTCACGTCCTCCGTCAGCCCGAGCGGGTCGTAGAGCGACTCGGTGTACTCCTCTTCGTTCTCGTAGAGCTCGAAGAGCAGATCGAAGGTGTAGTCCTTCAGCTCCTGACGCCGCTCCGGCGAGGCCTTCTCCACCGCGCGCTGGTACTTGTAGCCGATGTAGTAGCCGTGCACCGCCTCGTCCCGGATGATCAGGCGGATCAGGTCGGCAGTGTTCGTGAGCTTCGCGTGGCTCGACCAGTACATCGGGGCGTAGAAGCCCGAGTAGAACAGGAAGGACTCCAGCATCGTGGAGGCCACCTTCCGCTTCTCCGGGTCATCGCCGCGGTAGTACTCCATCACGATCTGCGCCTTGCGCTGCAGGTACTCGTTCTCCTCCGACCAACGGAAGGCCTCGTCAATCTCCTTGGTGGAGATCAGCGTGGAGAAGATCGAGGAGTAGGACTTCGCGTGCACCGACTCCATGAAGGCGATGTTGGTGTACACCGCCTCCTCGTGGGGGGTGATCGCATCCGGGATCAGCGAGACGGCACCGACGGTGCCCTGGATGGTGTCCAGCAGCGTCAGGCCGGTGAAGACACGGGTGGTCATCAGCTGCTCTTCGGCGCTCAGCGTGTTCCAGGACTGGATGTCGTTGGACAGCGGCACCTTCTCGGGCAGCCAGAAGTTCGCGGTCAGGCGGTCCCAGACCTCGACGTCCTTCTCGTCCTGGACGCGGTTCCAGTTGATTGCCTGGACGCTGCTGACCAGCTTGACGGCCTCAGCCACGTGTCTGTCCTCTCTCCGGCTCGCTTGCGCTTGCCCCCCGAATCCTCACAGCATGCATGAGACACAGCCCTCGACCTCGGTGCCCTCCAGGGCGAGCTGGCGCACCCGGATGTAGTAGAGCGTCTTGATGCCCTTGCGCCAGGCATAGATCTGCGCCTTGTTCACCTCACGCGTGGTGGCGGTGTCCTTGAAGAACAGCGTGAGCGACAGCCCCTGGTCCACGTGCTGGGTGGCCTCGGCGTAGGTGTCGATGATCTTCTCGGGGCCGATCTCGTACGCGTCCTGGTAGTACTCCAGGTTCTCGTTCGTCATGTACGGCGCCGGGTAGTACACCCGCCCGAGCTTGCCTTCCTTGCGGATCTCCACCTTGGAGACGATCGGGTGGATCGAGGAGGTCGAGTTGTTGATGTAGGAGATCGACCCGGTGGGCGGCACGGCCTGCAGATTCTGGTTGTAGATGCCGTGTGCCTGAACGGAGGCGGCGAGCTGCTTCCAGTCCTGCTGGGTGGGGATGTGGATCCCGGCCTCGGCGAACAGCCGGCGCACCCGCTCGGTGCGGGGCTCCCAGACCTGCTCGGTGTACTTGGTGAAGTACTCACCGGAGGCGTACTGCGAGTCCTCGAAGCCGGCGAAGGCGCGGCCCTTCTCGATCGCGATCTTGTTGGACTCGGTGATCGCGTGGAAAGCCACCGTGTAGAAGTAGATGTTGGTGAAGTCCAAGCCCTCCTCGGATCCGTAGTGGATCCGCTCCCGCGCCAGGTAACCGTGCAGGTTCATCTGGCCCAGGCCGATGGCGTGGGAATCGTCGTTGCCCTTCTCCACCGAGGGCACCGAGCGGATGTGGGTCTGGTCGGCCACCGCCGTCAGCGCCCGGATCGCGGTGCCCACGGTCTTGCCGAAGTCGGACGAGTCCATCGACTTGGCGATGTTCATCGATCCGAGATTGCAGGAGATGTCCTTGCCGATCACCTCGTAGCCCAGGTCGTCCGAGTACGTCGAGGGCGTGGAGACCTGCAGGATCTCCGAGCACAGGTTCGACATCGAGATCCGGCCCTTGATCGGGTTGGCCTTGTTCACCGTGTCTTCGAACACGATGTAGGGGTAGCCCGACTCGAACTGCAGCTCCGCCAGGGTCTGGAAGAAGCTCCGCGCGTTCAGCGTGGTCTTCTTGATCCGGTCGTCCGCGGCCATCTCGTCATACTTCTCCGAGACGGACAGCTCCGTCATCGGGACCCCGTAGACGCGCTCGACGTCGTAGGGGGAGAACAGATGCATGTCCTCGTTGCGCTTGGCGAGCTCGAAGGTGATGTCCGGGATGACCACGCCCAGGGAGAGCGTCTTGATCCGGATCTTCTCGTCCGCGTTCTCGCGCTTGGTGTCGAGGAACCGCATGATGTCGGGGTGGTGGGCGTGCAGGTACACCGCGCCCGCGCCCTGGCGGGCGCCGAGCTGGTTGGCGTAGGAGAAGGAGTCCTCCAGCAGCTTCATCACCGGGATGACGCCGGAGGACTGGTTCTGGATCTTCTTGATCGGCGCGCCGGACTCACGGATGTTCGTCAGTGACAACGCCACGCCGCCACCGCGCTTGGAGAGCTGCAGGGCCGAGTTGATCCCGCGCGCGATGGACTCCATGTTGTCCTCGACGCGCAGCAGGAAGCAGGAGACGAGCTCTCCGCGCTGGGCTTTGCCGGCATTGAGGAAGGTGGGGGTGGCCGGCTGGAAGCGGCCGGCGAGGATCTCTACGACGAGCTCCCGCGCCAGCACCTCGTCGCCGTCAGCCAGGGCCAGGGAGGCCATGGCCACGCGGTCCTCGAAGCGCTCGAGGTACTTCTTCCCGTCGAAGGTCTTCAGCGTGTACGAGGCGTAGTACTTGAAGGCACCCAGGAAAGTCTCGAAACGGTGCTGCTGCGCCTGGGCGAGATCCCAAAGCTCCTGGAGGAACTCGCCGGAGTACTTCTCGAGCACCTCGCCCTCGTAGTACCGCTCTTCCACGAGGTAGTCGAGCTTCTCCTGCAGGGAGGGGAACTGGACCGTGTTGGGGTTCACGTGCTGCAGGAAGTACTGCCGCGCGGCCTCCCGGTCGACGTGGAACTGGATCTTGCCGTCCGCGTCGTAGAGGTTCAGCATTGCGTTCAGCGCGTGATAGTCGAGCTGAGGCGCGTTGACCTCTACGCCGGTATCAGTGAGCGTTGCTGCCAAAACTGCCCCAATCCCTCTTGGACGCGATGGACGTCCTCGGTGGTACCCATGAGTTCGAAGCGGTAAAGGAACGGCACCTGGCACTTGGCTGCGATGATGTCGCCTGCCAGGCCGTACCCCTGACCGAAATTCAGGTTGCCGCTCGCGATGACCCCACGGATCAGTGAGCGGTTGACTGTGTTGTTGAGGAAGCGGATCACCTGTTTGGGCACCGCTCCCTGGCCCTCGCCTCCACCGTAGGTGGGAACGATCAGAACGTACTCCTCATCGACAACGAGGTCGTCCTCACCCCGCCGGAGCGGGATCCGATGCGCAGGCACGCCGAGCTTCTCCACGAACCGGTGAGTGTTGTTCGTGGCGGAGGAGAAGTAGACGAGTGTGCTCACTCTGCGTCCTCCCAGCGATGCGGTCGAAGCCGGGCCGTCGGTGACGGCCCGGCGATGATGATGCTCAGGCGGAGGCGACAGCGGCCTGCTCGCGCACTCGCGCGGCCAGGGCCTTGACCTTGTCGGGGCGGAAGCCCGACCAGTGGTCGCCGTCGGCGAAGACCACGGGCGCCTGCTGGTAGCCCAGCGCCTTGACGCTGGCGAGGGCCTCGGGGTCCGTGGTGATGTCCACGACCTCGTAGTCGAGACCCTGCTTCTTCAGCGCCCGGTAGGTGGCGTCACACTGGACGCAGGACGGCTTGCTGTAGACAGTGATGCTCATCTGAGCCGGACTCCTTCTCTCCTGCGTCGTCATCTGGTCAGCGTGGGGCCTGCACGGGCAGAACTCGGGCGCGACGTACCAACTGACACAGGTGTAACAACAACGATGTGATTTACCGGAGAGTAGGCGTCTCCCCGGCCCATGTGCGGATCACCAACACTACACCTGGTGGTCCAAGCATCCCCGAACCCCAAGATGCTGTGTCTCGGCGTTTCGCGCGATCAATCATCCTCACCTCCATCCGCTGCCTGTGGACCACTCCCACCTGCCTGGGGAGAGTCCCTGAGACGAGTCTCTCGCCGACCACTGACATTGGCCGCACGGCGAGCTTCGACCCGGGACGAGGCTGTGGATGAACGGGCCGCCATCCGTCCACACGCTGTGGGCAGCGACCGCTCGTCAGACGAGCGGCACAGGGAAAATGTCGGCGTGTCCCGCAGCCTTGGGCGTGTCGTGCACCGGTGTCAGCCCAGGGTGCTCAGCACCCCGAGCACCACCGACGCCGAGCGCTCGGCGGCTCCCTGCAGGCCGAGAGAGAAGGACTCCGCGTGCTCGCCGTCGTCGTAGTCGGGCAGGGCGAGATCGGAGATGCCGCGCACGGAGAGGAAGGGCGCACCGCGCGTGCGCGCCACATGGGCTAGCGCGGTCGTCTCCATGTCCACCGTGAGCGCCTCGGGGAACACCGCGCGCGCCTCGAGGGCATGGTGGGCGGTGACGAAGGCATCGCCGGAGATCATCAGACCGCTGAGCAGCCGGCCGTGCTCTAGCCGCTGGGCCCGCGCGGCTGCCAGCAACGCGGCTCCGGACTCGAAGACGGCGGGCATGCCCGGCACCTGGCCGCGCACATTCTGCGTGAAGGCGGTGGCGTCCGCCTGGGTGTAGGCGTAGGTCTCGCCCAGCACGACGTCCCCGACCTCGACGTCGGCACCGAGCCCGCCGGCTGATCCGGTGGAGACGGCGGGTACCGGCCCGGTGAGCAGCAGCGCCTCGGTCAGGGCGGAGGCCGCATTGACCAGGCCCACGCCGCAGCGGACCAGCAGGGCCGGCACACCGCCGAACTCGGCCAGCCGCATCTCACCGACGCCGAGTTCGCGAACGGGCCCCACGGTGGTCGCCGCCTCCAGGTACGGGCGGATCTCCTCGGCCATCGCCCCCACGACGACGGCCCGTGCCTGTGGCAGGGCCGGCTCCGGCCGCAGCACGCCCGGCAGCGCGTCTGCATCCGGCACAGCATGGTCCGCGCTCATCCGGCCATCACCTGATCCCACTGCGCGCGGCCGGCCAACATGGTGGCGGCCTCTCGCTTCGCGGCGTCCAGATCATGACTGGCGGCCCAGCCGCACTGCGTCTCGTTGGCCGCCGGGACCTCCTCGGCGGCGAGCACCTCGCGCAGGCCCTGCTCGACGAGGTCGAGGACCTCGGCATAGGGGTGCTCACCGCTCAGCAAGAGATAGAACCCGGTCTGGCAACCCATCGGCGAGAAGTCGACGACATCATCCGAGTAATTGCGCACCTTCTCCGCAAAGGTGTGCTCCAGGGAGTGCAGCGCCGGCATCTCCAGGTGGGCGACGTTCGGCTGGCAGAAGCGGACGTCGTACTTCGTGAGCACATCTCCAGCGGGCAGGTGCTTCACGTCGGCCACCCGCACGTACGGCGCAGCCACGGCGGTGTGATCAAGGTTGAAGCTCTCGACATTCAGGGGCATGGGCACATTCTGTCAGCCTGCGACCACCAAGCCCTGCTCACACCAGCGCGTTCCCGGCCGGCAGAAGGAATCAGGCACGGACGCCTTCGAGCTGTTGGTGCACGAGGTGTTCCGCGAAGGCGCTCGCCCGCTGATGATCCCCTCGTGCACGCGCCACCACGGCATTGACCATGAGGCCGCCTTCGATGGCGTCGAGGAAGGCGACCACATCGGTGCCCGGGGCCAGCTCGCCGTCGTCGATGGCTTGCCGCACCCGCGGAGCGCTGCCGTGCATGCCGCGCGAGACGTCACGGAGGCAGAGGTCGGCAAAGTCCTCGGGGGCGCCCGCTGCCGCGGCGTACAGCTCGATCATGGCCGGGCCGTACTCACCCAGGTAGAGCTCCGCCCGGGCTTGCGCGTGCACCACCAGATGCTCACTCAAGCCCATCCCCGAGGTGTCCGGCGTGGGGTGCTGCGCGGCGAGGTGCTCGATGGCCTCGGTCAGAAGCTCGCGCTTACCGGACCACCGCAGATAAATGGAAGACTTCCCGATACCGGCCTCACCTGCCACGCCGTCGAGGGTGAGGCCCGCCCAGCCGCGACGGCCGAAGATCGCTAGCGCCGCCGCATAGGCACGCGGTTCGGTATCGGCATGACGTGGCCGCCCTGGCCCACGCCGGCGTCGAGCGCTTGCGGGCGCGCTTTCGGTGGCTGTGGTCATGAGAGGACTCCCTTGTCCAGCTCGGTTGACAGAGCTTCCAGCCTATCGGTTCGGCGCTGGCTGAGCATGTATGCCCGACGGTGGCCGTGCCCATCCAACCGCTGCGCAACCTCCCGGCACCCGGGGCGATTGTGCTCAGGAATCGTCGGAATAACGCCGAGCGGAGGGGTCAAAGCGACGTTTGGTGAGCACAACCGCACAGGGGATGGCGGGCGGCGAGCCCGGTGGGACCCGACGGAGGAGGGCCCGCACAGGGGATGGCGGGCGGCGAGCCCGGGACCCCGCGGGCCCAAGCGGTCAGAGGTGGGCGGCGGCCCGTTCGGTGGGGCCGGCACCGTCGGCAGCGCTCCGGCTCTTCTTCCGGCGCACCCGGGCGCCCTTGATGATGCGGTGCCGGATGGCGGCGGAGGCCTGGTCGACGGCGACGGTCACCACAATGATCACCGCGATGACGATGCCGATCTGTTCCCAGTCCCGGATGCCGAAGACGTTGGAGAGCAGCACGCCGATACCACCGGCGCCCAGAGTGCCGAGGATTGCCGAGGCGCGGATGTTGACCTCGAAGCGGTAGAGCCAGATCGCGATGACGTCCGGCATCACCTGGGGCAGCACGGCCCAGCGGATGATCTGGGCACGGTTCGCACCGCAGGCCTGCGCCGACTCCACCGGTCCGGTCTCGATGGACTCGATGGCCTCAGAGATCAGCTTCGACAACGTTCCCACCGAGGAGACGCCCAGTGCGAAGGCACCCGCGAGCGCGCCACCACCGCCTGCGCCGAAGCCGAAGAGCGGCAGGGTGATGGCGATGGCGATGGCGATCTCCGGCACGGCGCGGATCACCGAGAGCCCGAAGCGCACGGGCAGGTAGATCGGCAACGGCGCCATATTGCGCGCGGCGAGGAACCCGAAGGGCAGGGACAGCGAGGCGCCCACCATGGTGCCGATCCACGCGATCGCGACCGACTCGATCATGGCGGAGAACGCGTCGCTCCAAATCCCGAGCACCCGCTCGTCTGGAACCTGGAAGACGCCCTCACCCATCAGGCGCACGTAAGTGCCGATGTTCCCCGGGAGGTTCAGCGCTGCCGCGAGATCCATGCCCGTGCCGGTGAAGGCGATGAGCACGATGAAGGCACCGGCGACCAGGCCGAGATCGAACTTCGTCTTGGAGGGCTGGACCGGGCGGGCGTCGAGCCGGTCCGGGGCGAAGCGCGTGCTGCCGGCACCCTGGACGGCAGAACTATCGGAGTCGTCGCGACTGCGGCCCACGGCTCCAGAGCCCGCGCCCGGCTCGCGGGAGGCAGCGGACGGGGCGCGCCGCGAGCGGAGGGCACGGTCACGCACCGTGTAGGTCGCGATGGCCAGGAAGCCCAGAGCCAGCAGGATGGCGAGCCAGAACTCGGCGAAGGGCGCCATGTCCTCCAGCGCCGCCTGGCGGAAAGCACCCGCAGAAGCGAACTCGGACGCATCGGTGATCTCGATGCGCTGCACAGCTCGGTACGCGGAGTAGAGGGCGCCGAGCAGGAAGGCGATCCCCCAGATCAGCAGGCGCACGGTCTTGGCCCTCATATCAGCTTCCTCCGGGCCCACATCGAGAACAGGTCGACCAGCAACACCACCACGATCAGGGCGGCGAGGATGGCCGAGACGCGGTCGAAGCGGAAGTCGGAGAACTGCAGCATGATCTGCTGACCGATGCCCGCCACGCCGACGATGCCGATGGCGGCCGAAGCACGGATGTTCAGCTCGAAGACGTAGAGGCTGTAGGACACGTAGCTCGGCATGACCTGCGGCAGTACGGCCATGCGGTTGCGCTGCAGGAGGTTCGCGCCGGAGGCGTCGGCGGCCTCGATGGGGCCGAGGTTCACGCCGTCGATGCTCTCGCCCACCAGCTTGGCCACCACGCCGATGTTGAACATGGTCAGCGCCAAGATGCCGGCCAGGATGCCCAGTCCGTGGGTGGTGCCGCCGATGAAGGCCACGAAGAGCAACGCCCACCCGACGTCGGGGATCGAGCGGATCACCGAGTTGATGGCCTTGACGGTCTGGCTCACCACCTTGTTCGGTGAGGAGACCGGGGAGGCAAGCAGCGCGAGCACGAGGCCGATGAGGCAACCGATGAGCGTGGCCACGATGGCCATATAGATGGTGTCGAGCCACAGGTGGCGCACTCGCCACAAGTGCTGCCAGTCAGGCTGGAAGAAGTCGAACCGGGTCAGCAGCAGCTGGACGTTCTCCCAGCGGCGGTAGATGTCCAGCAAGTCGAAGTCGACCGCCTTGCCGGCCCACTGCGAGACGATCAGGAAGCCGGTCAGGCCGGCCGCCGAGGTCGAGGAGGCCCGCACCCGCCAGCACAGCGCGAGGCCGCCGATCATGAGCACGGCCCCGAAGAGCGGCCAGACCGGCAACAACGAGACCTCGTCCTCACCGATGGTGACCGTGCCCTCGCCGATGGTCCACTCGGCAGTGGAGGTCAGCCAGAAGACCGCGGTGGCCACCAGGGCCACCACGACCAGCGCCGCGTAGCGCGCGCCCGAGGGCCGGGGCTTCTCCGGCCAGGACTTCTTCGTCTCACCGGTAACGCCGGGCGCCGCAGAACTGCCGGAGGTGGTCGTGGTGGTCACTCAGGCGCTCCTCGGCGCAGCCTCGTCCGCTGCGTCGGGAGTGAGGACCTCGACTCCGGCGATGTCGTTCAGGTTGACGGGAACGTCGGTGGCGGCCACGTCCTCAGCGGTCAGCGAGCGCTGGTAGACGGTCTCGATGACGGCGTCGGTGGCTTCGGCGACGGGGCCGTCGAAGACGACCTCACCACCGCGCATGCCGATCACGCGGTCGGCGTATGCGCGGGCGAGGTCGAGGTGATGCATGTTCACCACGCAGGTGATGCCGTCCTCCTGCTGGATGCGGCGCAGGTCGCGCATCACCTTGTGTGCCGTGGGCGGGTCGAGCGAAGCCACCGGCTCGTCGGCCAGGATGACTTCGGGCTGCTGTGCCAGCACGCGCGCAATGGCCACGCGCTGCTGCTGCCCACCGGAGAGGGCCGAGGCGCGGTTGTAGGCCTTGTCCACGATGCCAACGCGCTCGAGGCACTCGAAGGCCAGTTCCTTCTCTTCCTCGCGGTACCACCCGAGCAGGGAGCGCAGCGTGGAGGTCATCGAGGAACGGCCGAGCAACACGTTGTTCAGCACGGAGACGCGGTTGACCAGGTTGAAGGACTGGAAGATCATCCCGACCTTCGAACGGACCCGGCGCAGCTTGGTCTTGCTGCGCGGATCCACCAGGGAGCCGTTCACGGTCAGCGAGCCCTCGGTGTAGGGCACCAGACCGTTGACGGTGCGGATGAGCGTCGACTTGCCGGCACCGGAGAGGCCGACGATCGCCACGAACTCGCCCTTGGCGATCTCGAGGTTCACCCCGCTGAGGCCCTTGAAGCCGTTGGGGTAGACGACGTCGACGTTGCTGAAAGTGATCATGGTTCTCCCTGGTGCTCGCCGGGGTACGGAGCGCAGCCTACTCGCGCTCCGCACCCCGGCGGGTCACCCAGGCCTGATGGCCGGGTGAGTGAGGATCAGTCCTCGGGGAAGGCGTCGTAGACGTTACGAGCCAGGTCGAGGTCCTCGGAGCTGGAGGCCACCAGGCCGTCCATCTCGTAGGTGTCGTACAGGATCTCCAGGCCTTCGTCGGTGTCGTTCAGGGAGAGGAAGGCGTCCAGGATCAGCTGACGCTCGTCCTCGGTGAGGGCGTCATCACCAGCGAGAACCACGCCGTCGTTCGGAATCGGTCCGGCCCAGGCGAAGACCACGACTTCCTGGCCCACCTCGGGGTGCTCGTCCTCGATGTTGCCGCGAGCGTCGTCGAAGGACACACCCACGGTGGCATTGCCGTTGAGCACGTTCAGCACCGAGTTGTCGTGGCTGCCTGCGAACTGTTCGTCGAGGTCACCAGAGCCGGGAACGAAGCCGTGGATGTCGTTGAGCTGGGTGGCCGGGAAGTAGTAGCCCGAGGCCGAACCTTCGGACACGTAAGAAATGGTGTCGCCGGCCTGGATGTTGTCCAGGGCCTCGACGCCGACCGGGCCGGGCTCGGCGTCGTCGGTGCCGTTGCAGAACAAGTAGCCGTCCACGTCAACCGGCTCGTCCATGCAGAAGGTGTCCGGGTCGTTGGTGAACCACTGGGTCACGTAGATGTCCGAGCCGTAACGCTCAGCCTGAGCGACGGGGATGGCGTCGGCCACGCGCTCGGCCTGGACCATTTGGACCGGGCCGGCGCCGAGGATGCCGTGGACATCGCCGATGGCCATGGCGGTGACAGCGCCGGAGTAGTCGTTCGCGACCTCCACGCGCACCGGGAAACCGTCGAGGGCCTCGGAGAGTGCCTCGGCGAGACGCTCCTCTTCGGCGGCGAGGGCGTCGACGTCGGTGGAGGGGGTCAGCGCAATGACGAGCTCGTCGATCGACTCGATGCCCCCAGCGGTGTCGTCGCCGTCCTCATCGGTGTCGGTGTCGTCATCGTCGGTGTCGTCCTCGGTGGTCTCCTCGACGGTGGGGTCTTCCTCGTCGACATCGGAGTCCGAGTCGCCGTTGTCGCCGCACGCAGCGAGAACGAGAGCCGTCGCGGCTGCGGCGGCGGCAAGCGTGGTCGAACGCTTCATGTGTCCACTTCCTGATTGTGAGTGATTCCGGTGGTGGGTCTGGGACGCGAGGTCTACGCCGTCCGGGTGGCCACACACGGCGGCCAGTGACTTCCCGTGTCTGGTCAACCCCCGGTGACCGATCACGCGGTCAGGAGGAAGGGAACCAGGAACACGTCAACGCAAGAACGCGGGCAGGTTACGAGGAGGTGAACAGATCCACCTGCTCCCGCGACTCGCCCGGGCCCCTGTGCCACTGTCACCGGGTCACCGTATGGCACTCGGCCCTGGTGCAGCAGCCCTCGTGGGTCACAGTTTGGTGGCAGAACGGAATAACGACGCACCCTTGCCGTCACTTTGGTGGCAGCTTGAAACTCGGTTGGTGTTCGCGTGCCCATCGCCGCGGCACCTCGCCTGGCGCAGGCTGACTAGCGAGGGTGACTGGTGCGTGTGCCGAGCCGGCACACGCACCAGTCCTCACTCAGTGCTGCGCGACCTCGTCCGAGCGGCCGGTCGCGCGCCGCCGAGCCACCATCACCGCTCCAGCGCTCACCAGGAGCGCGGCGAGCAGGACGGCGAGTGCGACGTCGGCACCGGTGTGTGGCAGTGGCGTGCCCGGCTTCTCACCTGAGGGGTTATCCGGGTCGGAGGGGTTATCCGGGTCGGTCAGGTCACCGGGCACGTCGGCGAAGACGTTCGTCACCATCACCTCGACCGGTCCTACCGCCGCATCGGCCGGCAGTTCGATACCTGCCTCGACCCCCTCGACGACCTCGGGTTCGCTGCCGGGGAGGCTCACCGTGATGGTGGTCTCCTCGGCGTCCCCGGTGACGGTCTCGGTCAGCGCGCAGTCGGCGCCGACGGGCAGGTCCGCATAGGTGACCGTGCCGTCAGCAGCGAGTTCACGCACCGCTCCGCCGGGGATCTCCACGTCGATCTGCTCGCCGTCCACCGTCATGGAGCACACCAGCTCCACTTCGAAGGGACCAGAAGCACCGGGTGCGGAGAGATCGCCGAGGACCTCCTTGGTCACCTGCACGGAGGTGACGTCGAAGGTGTTGGTCAGGGTGACCGTGACCTGCTGGCGCTCACCCTCCTCGTCGACGCCAGGGATCACCACCACGCCGTCGACCGGATCGATCGTGGAATGCGTGGCACCCCCGGTCAGCGTCTCGACCACGATGCACTCAGCGCCGGCAATGATGCCCTCGACCACGGCGCGATAACCGTTCTCCGCGGAGAGCACCACCACACCACCGTTCGGCAGCTCGACGGTCTCGACCTCACCGTCCCGCACCCAGGTGCACTGCACCTGCGCCTCGAACGGACCAGCGCCATACAGCCCAGCGCCGTCACCCTCGACCAGCTTCACCAACTCCAGGTCACCGACCTCGAAGGTGTTGGTGAGGGTCACCTCTTCCTGCTGGCGCTCACCCTCCTCGCCGGCGCCAGGGATGACCACCACGCCGTCGACCGGATCGATCGTGGAATGCGTGGCACCCCCGGTCAGCGTCTCGACCACGGTGCACTCAGCGCCGGCAATGATGCCTTCGACCACGGCGCGATAACCGTTCTCCGCGGAGAGCACCACCACACCACCGTTCGGCAGCTCGACGGTCTCGACCTCACCGTCCCGCACCCAGGTGCACTGCACCTGCGCCTCGAAGGGCCCCGCGCCATAAACCTCGGCACCGTCACCCTCGACCAGCTTCACCAGCTCCAGGTCACCGACCTCGAAGATGTTGGTCGCGGTCACCTCGACGTCGGTCTCGTCCTGGTCGCCGATGACGATCACGCCCTCGGCCGGGTCGAGCACCGTGTGCGTGGCGCCACCGGTCACCGGCTCGGCCACCGTGCACTCGGTACCGGCGGGGAAGACCCCGAAGGAGCGCCACGCGCCGGGCTCGAGGGAGAAGTCCTCGTTGAGGAGCTCCTGACCGCGGTAGTCACAGGCCACCGTGAAGCCGAAGGGCCCGGTGCCGTAGACCTCAGCACCCTCGCCGTCGACGATCTTGCGCACGGTCAGCACGCCGCTGTCGTACCCATTGATCACGGTCACCTCGGCCGCCTGCTCACCGGGGGTGATGGTGGCCGTGGCATCGCCGTGGTCCACCACGTTGTCTCCGACGATCACGGTCTGGTCGGCGAAGGAACCGTCCGTCTCCGTGAGCGTGCACTCCGCACCCACCGGGATCCGGTCAGTGGGAGCGGTGAAGGTCTCGCCGTCGGCGAGCACGAAGGTGAGCACCGTCGTGCCGTCGTCGTCGAAGCGCACCTCCTCGCCCGTGGCGGTCACGCACTGGAGCGTGAACTCGAAGGGCCCGAAGTCCGCCGCGGCCTCGGTCTCCACCAGCTTCGTGACCGACAGACGGGTGAAGCGGTAGTCGTTCGTGAGGGTCACGGTCTGCCCGGCCGGAACCTCCTGGGTGTCGATAGGCACCCCAGGGTCGGTGGGCACCGTCAGCAGCACCACGCCGTCGAGGGGGTCCATCTCGCGGGAGGTCTCGCCGAACTCACCGGTCTCACCGACCTCGCTGACGCGGCACTCCGTGCCGGGCGCAGCGCCGAGCGGGATCCCGTCCACGCGCACGGTGAAGTCGTTCTCCGCGGAGAGCGCGATCTGCGCATAGTCACCCATGTCGATGGCGACTCCGTCGATCGAGCACTCGAGGTCCACGAGGAACTCGGCCGCGGCGTAGTCCGCGGCCGGCCCGGTGACCGTCTTGTTCACCTCGAGGGAGGCGAACCGCAGGTGAACGCCGACCCGGGAGGGGGCGATCTTCTTGGTGGCCTGAGCGTCGACGTACTTCACGCCGAACTGGTTCCAGGCCACGCTGTTGGTCGCCGGCACCTGCATGGGAGCTGCGTCGGCGGCACCGTCGGTGGCCGGCACGTTCTCCGTGCTGTAGGTGACGTCGACGATCTCACCGGTCTGCAGGCGGCCCGCAGCCGTGGTGCGGAAGTCGAAGTGGACGCGCAGCCCGGTGACCTCCGCCCAGTCGACGGCGTCGGCGGCCACCCACTCCTCGTCGTTCTGCTCGCAGGGCTCCTGGTTCTGCAGGTTGTTCCACGTCCCGACGCAGACGTCCGGGCTGGTGGTCACCTCCACGACGATCTCGGTGCCCTCGGGCGCGTTGACTCCCAGGGACTCGGCGACCAGCTGCGGCCGGTACTGCGAGCCGCGGGGGTTGCCCGAGACGAGCTGACGGTCGCCACTCACCGGGAGCTGATCGAAGATCGTGAGTTCGTAGACGTCGATCGTCCCAGCGTTGGCGGCGGTCAGCAGCCAGTCGTCGACTCCACCCACCTGGCTGTGCGCCACGCAGGGTGCGCGGTAGTAGCTCTGGTCGCCGCGCTCGAGAGCCGGGACGCACACGGAGTTGGGCGAGCTGGCGTGGTATGCGCCGTCCAGGCTGCCGTTGACACCCTTGACGGTGAACAGGTTCGGCCCGCTGGCCGGCTGCGCGAAGTCAGTGGTGCCACAGGTGGTCGGGTCCGCGCCCCAGGCGTCGGTCAGGCTGCCCCCGTCCAGGTGCGAGCAGGCGGAGAGCTCCTCCTCAGTGCGCGCCGTGACGGTGTTGAGCACGTGCTGCCCGGAGGGCGCTCCGATACCCAGCTCGAGGTGCAGGGTGATGGTGAAGGACTCCCCGGGCGCCATGCGGTTCTCGCCCTCGGGCCAGGTGAAGATCAGCTCGTCGCCCTCGATCTCCAACGAGACGTTCTCCGAGAGGAACCCGCCGTCCTCCGCGGCGTAGGTGGGTTCCGGATCACCGATGTAGGCCAGGTGCGACGGCAGGGTGTCGCGCACCTCGGTCACGGTCAGGAAGCCCGTTCCACTGTTCTGGAAGGTCAGCTCCCAGGGCACGTTGTCACCCCGGTTGATCACGCGCTGACCCTCGTTGATCAGCTTGCGGATCGACAGCTCCTGGGTGCCCGGGTCGAGCACGATCTCGGCGGTAGCCTGCGCCGGAGCCGAGTTGTTGCCGTCGGTGCGCAGGGCCTGCGAGGTCTGGGTGTTCGTCACCTCGCTCGGGAAGACCACCGGCTCGCCACTGGAGCGATAGGTCTCCCGCAGCTGCGTCTGGAGCTCGAGGGATCCCGCCCAGTTCGGTGCGGGCAACGCCGGCGAGAAGTAGCCGCCGTCGGCGCGCGAGAAGGTCACCCGCACGCCCTGGATCTCGGCCAGCTCCACGTCAGGCAGGGCGGCCGTGGCGGCCTCCTCTCCCCCGATCCACTCCATGGCGCCATCAGTGCCGAAGGGACCGTAGACATCCACACGCACCCGGTCCGCCCCGGCGGGCAGGGTCAGCGCGCCCAGGCCGGTGACCTCGAAGGCGTCCCAGAACTCCGGGCTCTCCGCCTGGTCCTCGATGACCACGCGCGAGGGCGCGAGGGTGCTGCGGGGGTTCGCGCCCTGGTTCGCTCCGAGGAGAACCGTCACCGGAACGTCCGGCTGGGCTTCGAGGATCTGACCGGGCGAAACCGACTTGACCGGCCGCACGTTGATCTCGCCGCCGGTGAGAACCACCCGTGCGTCGTCGATGTCACCGGTGGGCGCGCCTTCGGAGAGGATCGGGTCGTAGGACTGCGCGAACACCCGGTTGTCGATGCCGCGGGTCTGCCCGGCGCGGAGCACCTGGTTCTCCCCGGTGCTGCGCAGCGTCGGGCGCAGGCGTACGTCGAGCTCGATGGTGAGATCGTTCTCCTGCGTGATCGTGCCGCCAGTGAGCTCGGGGTCGCTGCCCTGGAAGGTCACGCTGATCCCGACGACGTCGGCCAGCTGGGCGGCGCTCATGGCGTTGACCGCACTGGCAGTGGTCTGCTCGCTGGTGTACGTGCCGTCGTCGTAACGCAGCAGCCACACGGTGCTCGCCTCGAGGTCGACCTCGTCGGCGATGCTCGCACCGATGCTCACGGCGGTGAGGTCGAGGCCCTCGAAGGGGTTCTGCTGCCCGCTACCGAGATCCAGCCAGTCCACGTCAGCGGCGAAGGGGTTCGCCAGTGCTCCCGCAGCCGTGCCCTCGCTCTGGCACTCCTCCAGGTCGGTGTCCGCGCAGGCGGCCGGATCGGTGAGGCGCACGTAGGACGCGCGCGACGCGGCGTCATTACGGCCGGTGAGCGTGAAGGTCGCGGTCGGGTAGGCCTCGGGGTCGGTGCCCACCACCGGGGTGTAGATCCGGTCGTGATCGTGCGAGACCGTCTTGTGCACGTCCACCGCCGGCCCGGGGTTGGAGATCACGATGCGATCCCCATCGGTGTCACGCGAGGTCTGGTCGCCACGCTCGCCAAGGATCTCCGCGGTGTTCTCCACGATCCCGGGATCGTCGGTGTTGTAGGTCGCGGTCTCGGTGACCCACACGTTCTCGACGCGGGTGCGGTCGCGCACCTGCCAGGTCAGATCGAAGAAGCGCCCGGCGCCCGCGGCGACGCCGGAGCCGACCTCGGGGGCGTAGGGGTCGAAGGCCGAGCCGCGGGCGTCGATCCGGGCCTGCTCGTTCTCTTCCAGCACCACGCGCACTCCCGTGGTGTTCGCGCGCTGCTCCGCGGTGAGGGTGTAGCCGACGAAGGCGCCGCCCTGGATCCATCCAGCTGCCGGGGCCGGGACGGTCTGCCATTCCGCACCGTCGTAGAGCTGGACGGCGGTGATGGTGTCGTAGCGGAGGTACCAGCCGTTGGAGAAGGGCTCCGAGTCGGCGTTGATCCGGTTGAGCGCGACCAGGTCGAAGGCGTCGAAGACGGAGCCCTCGAGGGCCGAGGGATTGACCGGGTCGGTGATGGTCACCGTGTCGAAGCCGGTGCCCACCCGCCAGTTCAACCAGGTCTCGGCCTCCTCGCCCGACTGGGCGGAGACGCCGTCCTGGCGCCACTGCTTACCGATGCTCACCGACCCGGGGCCGGGACCGACGCCGCCGCCGTCGCCAGTGATCACGGAGACCACTGCGGAGTCCTCGTCCTCGTCCTCGAGCGGCGTGCCGGCCTCGGTCGCGCCGCTGGCGTGCACCGTGGCGGTGTTCTCGTACGGGGTCGGCTGCTCGGGCCCCGGGGTGACCGATCCGCCATCGCGCAGCTCGCTCCGGGCATCGGCGACGAAGTTCGGCGAGACGCGCGTGTCGGCGGGGAAGCCCTCCGGCCGATCGAAGGTGAAGCGGATGCCGGAGATCTCACCCGGTGTGACGCCATCGGTGCTGCCCACCGCCGCAGCGAACTGCTCGCGGGTCAAGGAGAAGATCCAAGCGCCGTCCCGCGGCCCCTCGGTCACGAGTGTCACCCAGTCGTCACCGTTGTGGACCTCAACGGTCATCGCCGCGCCCGCCGGCACCTGGGTCGGTGCAATGGAGACCAGGTCGAACGCGTTCCAGAACTCGTCCTCACCCTCGGACCAGACGTCTTCGACGACGATCTGCTGCACGCGCGCATAGTCCGACGAGGTCGCTGCGCGCGCGGCGAGCGAGGCGATGACGGTCTCAGCCGGCTGAACGCTGGAGCTGGGGCGGATGGTCTTGTCGATCGAGGCGTTGATGCGGGGGTCGACCAGTGCGAGGGTGTCGGTGTCGCCCGCTTCGGCGGTCAGGCCGTTGGGAGCCGTGACCTGGACGTCGACCCGGTTGACGCGGCTGATCTCCGCCGCGCCGTCGGTGGCGCCCTCATCGGTCTCGATGTCGAAGGTGAGCTGCGCCGTCGCGGCGGATTCGATCCCGCCATCCTCGGCGGTGAAGACGATCTCGAAGCCGGAGATCGGCGTCCCGGGGGCTTCGGGGGTGTCTCCGTTGCCGAAGGGCACGCTGATCGGGTCATCATCACCTGACAGCGGGTAGTAGGTGACGGTCGCAGCGGTGGCGCCGCCGGGCCAGGTGGGTGCAGCGGTGAAGCCACCGAAGGTGATGTCCTCGGTGAAGAAGTCGAGGTCGGCGAGCCGGAGCTCGTTGACACCGACGTCGGAGTTGTTGGTGCCGCTGATCGTCGCGGCGGCGGTCTGACCCGCGCTCATCCGGCCCGGCTCGATGTTCTTCACGGCCCCGGCGGCCACGTTCGCGGGGTTGACCGTGTGAGTGGCGGAGGCCTGATCGGTGGCCGGGTCGTACTCCCCGAGCTGCAGGCTGGCGCCGGCCACGTTCTGCACGCTGTGGGAGGCCGTGGAGAGATCGGCGCCGGTGCCACGATGGGCGGCGCGCTGCGCGAGCGTGAGGCCGAGGTCAGCCTGGGTGCCGGAGTCGAAGGCCCCGGTGTAGGTCACGCGCAGGCCGGCGACGTCACCGTTCGCTACACCCGACGGGAGCGCGAAGTCCGTTCCCGGCGCGCCACTGACCCACGACCAGGCGCCGCCGCTGAGGACGTAGGCATCGACCTGAACCGCCGTGGCGCCCGCCGGCAGCGCAGCGTCGGAGAAGCCCGCGAAGTCGGTGATGGTGAAGGGGTTGCTGGCATCGAGCGAGGCCGCACCGTCCGGCGCCGCGGCAGGCTCCTGGATGGTCAGGGTGTCGGTGGCGATGTTGGAGGAGGTGACGGCTGCGAGCGCGACCTCAGACTCCCGGCCCGGCTCGAAACTCGCGGTGCTCGGGGTCCAGGCCTTGGTGAGGTCGACGTCGAAGTTGATCGGGGTGCGCACCGAGATGGGGGCGCTACTGCTGTCGGGCAGGGAGTTGCTGGCGGTCGTCTCCGCGGTGTTCACGATCTCGGTCACGGCCGTGGAGGCCTGCCCGGAGGGCACCTGCATGCTCAGGGTGACGGTGAAGGTCTGGCCCTCCACCAGACCGATGTTCCCGCCGGGGAGAGTTTCCCGGAAGTCGAGCTCGAAGCGGGTGGCGGGGCCGACAACCTCGGGGTAGCTCGCGCCCAGCTCGGTATCGCCTTCGTACCAAGTGACCTCATGAGCAATGTTCGAAGCCGGGGGGGCGTAATTGACGTTCTGCAGTGAGAAGCCCGCGAGCTCGGCCGGCAGGGCGTCAGTGAGCACCGCATCGATGCAGGACTCCTCCGAGCAGGTCACCTGCACGGTGTAAGTGAAGGCGTCACCCGGGAGCAGGACCTCCACCGTGTCCACGGTCTTGGAGACGGCGAGGTACTGCACCTCATCTGCCGCTGCCGGAGCGACGAGCCCCGCCATCATCGGCAGGCCGACGAGGAAGGCCAGGAAGCCGGCGACGACCCGCCGGAATCGGGAAGCCTTCCGCCTTGCGCGATCGTTCGAGCCTGCCGCCGCCGACGTCTTCATATGTGCCTCTCAATTGAACCGGCGGCCCGACCGCCCCCGTTCACAACAATGCCGGCCGGATGCTAGCACCCTTAAGTAGCGCTTTAGCAACCATCTTCACTACCTGCGGAGCGCTACTTTCGGCGCTTTTGCGTTGCTGAATGCGCAATTTTTCGCTTCGCGTCGCCGGAGTGTGGCGGCTCCGAACAGGCATGACCCCCCGAAAGGCAAACGTTCGTCTAGTTTTTCGCTCGGTCGACTCCCGCCCATAGGTCGGCATGTCCGGACAGCAGCTCTGCTCAGAGTCGGAAGAACGACTAGTCGTTCGTCTCTCTCCATGTGACCAAGGTCTCGCATCCACATCGCCGAGATCCCGCGGTCGGCGCCGTTGCGAGCCTCCCTACCCTCCCGTAGCATTTCGCCGTCACAGTCGGCGGCAAGGGCCTGCCCGGTGGCCGGTATCAGCAGATCAATCGCCGTACCTCCGCATGCCGCGGAGCAGGCCGGGAGGAGGTGGGGACCGCATGAGCGGCAGTAGTCCGAGTCCATTCGTCGTTCGCGCCCCCTTGGCCTCTCGCGGCGGTTTCCCTTCCCCGCGCTGAGTCACCGCTAGATCTCGCGCGTTCGGCGCTCATCCCACCGCCTCATAGGCAGTAGTACGCCCTCTTCAGGCCTGCTCGACCGAGCATCCTGAGCGCCCTGACGCGCCCTGTCCCTCGCATCGTTCCCCCGCGCTCTGCGCGAGTGGATCGTGCGTGTGCAGCGAGCGCCGCACTCCGAGGAGACCGATCCATGAACGCTGCATTGAAGAACCTCATCCAGAACGAGCCCGCCTCCAAGCTCCGCGACTGGCTTGCCCTCAACCCCACCGTGGAGGTGGCCGAGGAGCTCTCCCACCTCGATTCGGGGGACCAGGCGCTCGCCTTCCGGCTGCTGCGCAAGGACAAGGCCATGGCGGTCTTCGAAGCCTTGGACACCGAGCACCAGCGCACCTTGCTCGAGGGTCTGCGCGAGGAGCGCGTCCGCGAGCTCGTCGAGGCGCTCCCGGCCGATGACCGTGCGCGGCTGTTCGACGAGATGCCGGCCAAGGTGGTCGCCCGCATCCAGCAGGGCCTCTCCCGTGAAGAACGCGACGCCACCGCGCGCCTGCTCGGCTACCCGGCAGGATCAGCCGGCCGCGTCATGCTGCCCGTGGTCACCACCGTCTCCGCAGAGCAGACCCGCGAGGAGGCCCTCGCCCGGCTGAGCGGCCAGAGCGAGCGGGGCGGTGAGCTCGCGGTCCTACCGGTCACCGACGGCTCGCGCCGTCTGCTCGGAACCGTGAGCCTGGCCGATCTGGTCACCGCCGAACGCGGTGCGGTCCTCAGCGACCTGTTCACCGAGGACACCTACAGCGTGAGCGCTTACGAGGATCAGGAGGCCGCAGCCCGCCTCATCCAGGAGGCCGACCTGCTCGCCCTGCCGGTGCTCGACAACGAGAACCGGCTGCTCGGCATGATCACCGTGGACGACGCCATGGAGATCCTCGAGTCCGAGGCCACCGAGGACGCCTACCGCTCCGGTGGTGCCGAGCCGATCCGCCGGCCCTACATGGCAGTCACGGTCTTCGGCCTCGCCCGCAGCCGCGCCGTCTGGCTGCTGCTCCTGATCGTCGCGGCGGTGCTGACCGTCAACGTACTGGAGTTCTTCGAGGACACTCTGGAATCCATGGTGGTGTTGGCCCTGTTCATCCCGCTGCTGATCGACACCGGCGGAAACGCAGGCTCGCAGGCCGCCAGCGCCATGATCCGCGCCCTGGCGGTCGGTGAGGTGCGTTTCGCCGACCTCCCGCGCATTCTGTGGCGCGAGGCACGTGTGGGTGTACTGCTGGGGGCGATGCTCGCCGCTGTGGGCTTCCCGGTGGCCTCGATCTTCTACGGCACCGACATCGGTCTGATCATCGCCCTGACCTTGCTTTTCATCTGCCTGTGGGCCTCGGCCATCGGTGGCATTCTCCCGCTGGTCGCTTCGAAGCTGCGCATCGACCCGGCCGTGTTCTCCGCACCGGTGATCACCACCGTCGCGGACGCCACCGGCCTGATCATCTACTTCCTCATCGCCACCGCCGTCCTCTCCGATGACCTCGCGATGGCCCTGCCCATGATCGGGGGGTAGTGCTCATGTTCTTCGTCTCCGAGGACCACCTGATCCTTGAGGTGCTCGTGCGGGTGGGCTCAGCCTTCGCCTGTGGTGCGCTCATCGGGGTCGAGCGGCAGTGGCGGGGCCGCTCGGCCGGTCTGCGCACCAACACCCTGGTGTGCGTCGGCGCTGCACTGTTCGTCCTGCTGTCCTCACTCACTCCGGACGATGCCTCACCCAGCCGGGTGGCGGCCCAGGTGGTCTCCGGGGTCGGATTCCTCGGCGCCGGAGTGATCATCAAGGAAGGCGGCAGCCTGCGCGGCATCAACACCGCCGCCACGCTGTGGGGATCCGCAGCCGTCGGTTCACTCTGCGGGGCGGGGATGTACATCCCCGCCGCCGCCGGGGTGATCGCCATCGGCGTCGGCAACGCCTTGCTCCGCCCGGTCGCTCGGGTCGTCGAACCCAAGCTCCCGCCGGACAGGACTGCCGAGGAACCAGTGGACTACGAGTTCACCGCCATCTGCCACGACGGCGAGGAGGCTCATGTGCGTGCGCTCGTCGTGCAAGCCATGGCCGCTGAGGCCTTCAGCCTGAACGGGCTGCACTCCGAGGACATCGAGGGGACCGGGCGTGTCAGCGTCGTGGCCCGCCTGACCTCCCCAGGCCGCGACGACCGGGTCTTCGAGAACGCGGTGAGCCGGCTCAGCCTCGAACGGGGCGTGACCTCCGTGCGCTGGCGCGTGCTGCCCCACCAACCGGTCGGGCCGTGAGCGCGTAGCGAGACTCCCCGGCATGCTCGGCCCCGGCGGTCGTCACGGCATCGGTCATCGCCACCGCCGTCCTCTCCGGCGACCTCGCCATGGCCCTGCCCCTGATCGGGGGGTAGGCGCTGCGCGGGCGCGGGTTGCCACGGTGGCGGCTCTCAGCGGGCGACCTTCTTGGGAAAGAGGGCGGCGGCCATCCACACGGCGACGATGATGAACCCCACGCACCACACGATCCCGATCCACCATGCGTTGCCTGGTGCCTGACCGTTGAGCAGGGCCCGGGAGGCATCGATGATCGGGGTCATCGGCTGGTGCCGGGCGAAGCCTTGCAGCCAGTGAGGCATGGACTCGATCGGTGCGTAGCCGGAGGAGACGTAGGGCAGGAAGAGCAGGATGAAGCCGTAGCCGCTGGCTGATTCCGCAGAGCCGGCGACCATCCCGAGCACGGCGAAGACGACGGTGATGACCAGGATCCAGAGTGCGACGAGCCCGACCGAGCCGAGTAGCTGCAGTACGGAAGCGTCGGTCCGGAACCCCACCACCAAGGCGACCGCGAAGACCACGACGGTGGCCAGCATGTTGCGGACCATGGAGGAGACCGTGTGGCCGAGCAGCACGGTGAAGGAGGGGAAGGGCATCGTGCGTAGGCGGTTCATGAATCCGGTGGTCATGTCGTTGCTGACGACGACGGCGGTGTAGGAGGCGCCGAAGCCTGCGGCGGTGACGATGATGGCGGGCAGCACGTAGGAAAGGTAGTCACCCCGGGATGTGGCGCCCTCGCCGGTGACGTCCATGGCTCCACCCATGACATAGGTGAAGATCAGCATGAGCATGATCGGCAGGATGGCTGCCATGAGGAGGGACTCGCCGTCACGGAAGGAGTGCTTGAGGCTCCGTGCCGAGAAGACGCGTAGGCCGGTGAGGAAGCCGGCGCCGGCCATCGGCGCGAGGGACCGGGCCGGTGTGGAGGCTGCCAGCGTGGTCGTGATCATCGGGAAGCCTCCTGGGGAGCGTTCGGAGTCCTTGCGTGCTCGGAGGCCGGCTTCCCGGTGAGTTCCAGGAAGACCTCGTCCATGGTGGGCTTGCGGACGGTGACGCTGACCTCGGGCCGCTGTTCGGCTATGGAGGTGAGCTCGCGGGCAAGATCCTCGGCCGAGCCGCGGGTGGGCAGAGTCTCGAGGATGTGGCCGGCCGCGTCGTGCATCTGGATGGTGGAGCCACCCACGCGCTCCTTGAGCTGGGTGGCGGTGCCGTCGGCGACAATGTAGCCGTCGTTGAGGACCATGATGCGCTGGGCGAGCACATCGGCCTCCTCGAGGTACTGGGTGGTCAGGAAGATCGACGTCCCGGAGTCGGCCAGGGTGTTGATCTCGTCCCACAGAGCCTGGCGGCTCCGGGTGTCCAGGCCGGTGGTGGGCTCATCCAGGAAGATCAACTGTGGCCCGGCGATGAGACTGGCAGCGATGTCGAGCTTGCGCCGCATGCCCCCCGAGTAGGTGGAGACACGTTTGTTCGCGGACTTGGCCAGGTCGAAGCGCCCCAACAGGTCGTCAGCCCTGCGCTGGGCATCGCGGCGGGAAAGCCCGAAGAGCTGGCCCATCATCAGCATGTTCTCCATGCCGGAGAGCGCACCGTCGACGGCGGCGTACTGCCCGGTCAAGGAGATCAACCCCTGGAGCTGCTTCTTCTCCCGCTGGACATCGAGGCCGAGCACGCGGGCCTGGCCGGCGTCGTGCGGGATGAGCGTGGACAGGATGTTGACCAGCGTGGTCTTGCCTGCCCCGTTGGGCCCGAGCAGGGCATGGATGCCACGAGGCAGGGTCAGCTCAAGGTCCCTCAGGACGTGGTGTGTGCCGTAGCTCTTCGAGAGTCCGGCGATCTCGATGAGCGGTTTCTCTGTGTACGTCATACATAAAGTATGCCATACACAGTCTGCGACGTACACAGAACCTGGTCGAATGGGAGGATGGCCGCCATGACCGACGCCACGGAGACTGGACTGCCCCGCGTTGTGGCCATCGCCTGGGGGATGCACGAGGCGCCCCAGCGCGGACCGAGCCGGGCGCTGAGCCATGAGCGGATCGTGGAGGCAGCCATCGAGGTCGCCGACACCGAAGGCCTCGCCGCCGTCACCATGCAGGCGGTGGCAAAGGCCCTGGGATTCACCACGATGTCGCTCTACCGGTACGTCTCCAGCAAGGACGAGTTGCTACGGCTGATGCAGGACGCGGCGCTGAGCGTGCCAGAGAAGCTCAAGCTCCCCGCCGACTGGAGCGAGGCGCTGCGCGTCTGGGCCCTGATGGTCCGGGAGGCATACCGGGCTCATCCCTGGGCACTGCAGATCCCCCGGGGTCCGGTCTCGATCCTGATGCCCAACAGCGTCCGGGCCGCGGACCTCGGCCTGGCGGCGATGAAAGAACTGCCACTGGATGACGATGTCAAGATCGCCACCATCCTGGTGATCTCCCAACACGTGTCCTCCTCGGTGGAACTCGAGCAAGACCTCGCAGATGAGGGGGTCGTGACCATCCCCGCCGAGGGTGCACAGGCTCTTGCGGAGGTCATCACTGCCGAGCGCTTCCCCCATCTGGTGCCGGTCATCGAGTCGGGGAACTACATCGCCGCCGATACGCCGGTCGTCGAGACCGACAACGGCGTCGACGCCGAGTTCGACCTCGGCCTGGACCTGATCATCTCCGGCTTGGACGCGAAGGTCCGCTCCGGCACTGCGGGCTGAGCGCGCCCGCCCATGTGCCCCGGCCCCAGGTCCGGCGTCAGGGCGAGGGGCTGGGAGCCGGAGCGACGTCCTCCCCCGGTTACTCGAGGATCACCAGACGGCGCGTGGCCCGGGTCATGGCCACGTAGCGATCGACGGCATCGGTCACGTCATCCCCGGACGGCGAGGTTGCTGCGAGCACCACGAGATCGAACTCCAAGCCCTTGGCCTCCACCGCACTGAGGGACCGGATGCGGTCCGCGCCGGCGAAGGCCGGGTCGCCGATGACACAGGCGGTGCCCTCGTCGTGCTCGTCGAGCCACGCCATGAGAATCGCGTCCCGATCTGCTGCGGGGTACCGCTCAACTGGCACGCCACCGCTGCGGACCGAGGCCGGCACATTCGCGTCCGGCAGCACCGCACGGATGACGGGCTCGGCGGCCGCCATCACCTCTTCCGGAGTCCGGTAGTTGAGGAGCAAGGACGCAGCGCGGGCCTTACCCACGCCCACCCGGGCCAGGCGCTCCTGCCAGGATTCGCGGAAGCCGCGCCGAGCCTGGGCACGGTCACCGACCACCGTGAGGCTGCGCGACGGGCAGCGGGCCAGCACCATCTGCCACTCGGAGTCGGTCAGCTCCTGGGCTTCGTCGACGACGATGTGCGCGAAGGGGCCGCCCAGCGGATCCCGGTGCACCTCTCCTCGAACCACGTCCTCCACCAGAGCGGTGCTCAGATCAGCCCCGCCGAGCATCCCCATGATCTGCAGGTCGCTGTCGTCAGCGGCGCGCAGATCATCGACCACATCAGCCATTCGCTCGCGCCGGCGCGCCACGGCAGCCTCCTCTCGCCGGCGACGCCGTTCGGAACCGGCATCGCCGAGGCGCCGCCGGGCGGCGTCCAGCAGCGGAAGGTCGGACTCGGTCCAGGCCTGTGGCGCGCGACGCCTCAGGAGACCGGCTTCCTCGGGCGTGAGCCAGGGCGCGCAGAGCCTGAGGTAGGCAGGTACCTCCCAGAGGTCTCCTACCACCTCTGCGGGATCGAGCAGCGGCCAGGCACGGTTCACCGCTCCCATCAGTTCCCGGTCGTGGCGCACTTCCCGGCGGAGCTGTTCGGCCGGAACCTCCGCGTCGTGTTTCTCCAGGAGGATCTCGGTCAGCTCCTCGCGGATAGCCTCACGCGCCTCGTTGTGCGCGGTGCCGGGTTCGGGCGCAGCGAAGGCCCGGGCCCAGTCGGCCGGCGCAAGCCAGACCTCGTCCCACGAGGTCACCACGGTCATCCCCTCCGAGGGCGGTTCCTCGTAGAGGGCGACAGCGCGGTCCACCGCCGCGACCAGGCGCGCGGAAGACTTCACCCGGGCCACCTCGGGCTCGGGCTCGGTTCCGGCCGTCGCGCCCTCGGGCACGAGATCGCGCAGGGTGCAGGTACGCACTCCTTCCTCGCCGAGGCTGGGCAGCACGTCGGCCACGTAGTCGAGATAGGGCGCGTGCGGGCCGATCACGAGGACGCCGCCGCGCCGCTCGTCGATCTGCGGGTCGGAGTACAGGAGGTAGGCGGCCCGGTGCAGAGCTACGACGGTCTTTCCGGTTCCTGGGCCGCCGTCGACCACCAGGGCACCGCGCGAGCCAGCGCGGATGATGGCGTCCTGGTCGGCCTGGATCGTGCCGAGCACGTCACGCATGCGGGAAGAGCGACTGCCACCGAGACTGGCGAGGAACGCGGAGTGCTCGTCCAGGGCGGCATGCTCCCGAAGACCCTCGACGGAGAAGGCCTCATCCCAGTAGTCACTCACCCGCCTGCCGCTCCAGCGATACCGCCGTCGGCTCACCAAGCCCATCGGTTCGGCGTGCGTGGCGCCGAAGAAGGGCTCCGCAGCCGGGGAGCGCCAATCCACGAGCAGTCGGCGACCAGTGGCGTCGGCGAGACCCAGCCGGCCGATGTAGACCGGCGGGCTGCCGTCCGCCGGGACGGCCTTCCCCAGGCAGAGGTCGATGCCGAACCTCCGCACGGTCCGCAACCTCGCCGAGAGCCGCCGGATCTCCAGATCGCGTTCCAGCGCGCCCTGCCCGGACCGGCCGGGCGCGCGCCGCTCGGATTCGAGGCGGCTCGAGAGGTCGCTGATCGTGTCCTCCAAGGTTTCGTCGATCGCGGCGAAGTGGGCTTCGTCCTCAGCGATCAGGGCCGGAGCGGCCTTGGCGGACAGGCGGCTGGGCAGAGCGAAGGCGGAGGGCAGGGCGGCAGGCACGTGATCAACTCCGGGGGCGAGGGGTGCGACGGACGCGGGGTCACGGAGCACCGGGGGCGCGAGGGGAGTCGTGATTCTGCGGCAGACGGGGGGCCTTGCGGCAAGACCCCCCGCGACCGATAAGCTGATCGTGGCAGCCCCGGTGAAAGGTCACCGAGCCGTGCTCTGTCACCCGCCGTCAGCTCGGGGCCTGGGTCAACTGCCGATCACCCGGGTGCTCCGGAAGCCGCGCGCCATCAGTCGAATGAGCACGAGGCTGGAGAGCGCGGTTGATATCGGACTGTGACAGCCCCTCCGCTCACGACTCTCCGCTGGTCCACGAGTGCGGAAGAGCACGCCAACACGCCGGGCAGACCAGACTCACCGGCTCCGCCCTCGATGATCGCTACTCGGAGGGCTCACTGGGGATGCCGGGGAAGCGTCAGAGACGCCAAGCCACCAGCGGCAGCGATGACGGCCAGTGCCGTGAAGGCGGCATGCAGGCCCGAGAGCCGGTCGTTCCCCGTCGCAGAACCGGCGACGGCCGCCATTGACACCGCCGTCACGATGACTACGCCGAGTATGCAACCGATCGTGAAGGATGTCTCTTCGATCCCGGAGGCGGCACCAGCATCCGCGGGATCGACCCCGCCTACCGCGGCAATCTGACCGGCGACGAAGGCGGCGCCCATACCCGCGCCGAAGACGATCAGTCCGCCGAGGAGCAGAGGCAGGCCGGTATGGTCGGCGGGCAGCAGCCGGAAGGATGCCCCTGCGACGGCGAGCAGGCCCATCCCGCTGACAGCAACGACTCGGACGCCCGAATGGGTGACGACGCGCTGGCCGTAGGCGACGGTAAGCACCGAACCGATCGTCATCGAGGCCAAGATTGTGCCGAACAGCAACGGTGAGAGGTTCAGCACCTGCTGAGTGTAGAGAGTCGCAGTGGCCAGGAGGCCGTTGACGCAGATACCAGCAGCCAGGATGACGGCATTGCCGATCACCAGTGGGCGGGAGCGGAACAGACGCGGCGGGAGTATCGGGTTGGCGCTGTGGCGCTCGATGAGCACCAGGAGTCCGCCCGCCACGGCGGCACCGGCCAGGGGCGCCCAGGTGCGCGGCCCCCACCCGGAGGTCGGGAACTCCAGGAGCCCGAGCGCCAACAGCATCAGCCCACCCGAGATGACAAGGCCGCCGGGCACGTCTAGCTTAGGCCGACCGGCCGCCCGGGATTCCGGGAGCACCCTCGGAACGAGCCCGGCGAGCAGCCCGCAGACCGGGACGTTGACATAGAAGATCCAGACCCAGCCAGCCAAGTCGGTGACCATCCCGCCGAGCACCAGGCCGCAGGTCGCCCCGATGCCACCGAGCCCACCCCAGATCGCGAGTGCGCGATTCCGGCCGGGCCCGTCGGGGAACAGGCTCAACAGCAGGGCTAAGGCCGCCGGGGTCAGCGCCGCAGCGCCGAGCGCCTGAACGCCCCGGGCCGCGATCAGCGCTCCGCCGGATGCCGCTAGGCCGCACGCCAGGGAGCCCCCGGCGAAGATGGCGATGGCCACCAGGAAGACACGACGACGCCCGATGAGGTCGGCCAGGCGCCCGCAGGGAAGCATGAATCCTGCCACGATGACCCCGTAGATGGTCACGACCCAGGACAACGAAGCCTGCCCCATGCCCAGGTCCCGGCCGATCGATGGCAGGGCCGCGAACACGCTGGTGGAGTCCAGGACACCCATGAAGAAGGCCGCACAGAGCACAGCCAGAGCGATCGGCTTGCTGACGCCAACCCGTGGCGGGGCGGTCATCATCGGGCTTCCGGCGGCCGTATCAGGTGCTGGCCCGAGCGAGGTGGGCGCCGAGCTGGTCAAGCCAGGCGGCAGTGCCTTCCTCACGCGAGGCCGGCCCTTCCCAATCCGTGAGGTAGACGCCGTGCTCTGTCAGCACCAGGCGAGTGCCGCCGTCCCGCGACACGAACTCCACCGTGGTCACGGAGACGGTACCCAGGGTGCGCCCGCGGTGCATCGTCGAGGAGTACAGGATCAGTTCCCAGGGACGGATCTCCTGATACGTCGAGGTGAAGCGCAGCTCCTCACTCCCGGACCGTCGCTCCTGGACCGTCTCGGTGCCGCCGACGCGGAAGTCCATGTCGTGCGCGGCACCTGGGCCGGCGAACCACCGAGACTTGAGTCCGGGGTCCTGCCAGGCCGTGAAGACCCGCTCGGGCGGTATCGGGTAGTGCCGTTCGATGGTGAAGGTCGAGTGCATCGAGCCTGCGGTCGTACTCATCGGTCATCCTCTTTCCGTGTCGTCCTGCATCAGCACTTCGCTCAGCCGGTCCAGTCCGGCCTCCCAGGCGGTGCGCTGGGTGGACATCCAGGACTCGGCCGCGCGCAAAGGTGCCGCGTCGAGCTGGTAGCTGCGGACCCGGCCGATCTTCTGTGAGCGCACCAGGCCCGCGCGTTCAAGCACCGCCAGGTGCTGCATCACAGCGGACAACGTCATCTGATGGGGCCGTGCCAACTGACTCGCCGATGCGGGCCCGGCCGTCAACCGCTCCACAATGTTCCGCCGAGTGCGATCACCAAGGGCATGCAACAGAAGGTCCATCCGGTCATGGTCAAGCATGTGCTTAAGTATGGGGCTCTCGCCAATAATAGTCAAGCGATTACTGAAGCTTTGTCGCACAGAGGAGGCGCTGAAGCAGCGAACCGCGCACGAGAAGTTCTCCGCCACCCGGATCGCCCGGCACTACCGCGACCTGGAGACCTCCGGCCGCAAGGACAAGGTGGGGCAGGGATCCTCGCCTCCTAGGTCACCCGCGCCGAGTTGTCCTTCGACCTCGCCTAGCATGACGCCTACGTCTTCGCTGACGAGGACGGCAGCTCCGCTCATCCGATGCGATGACCAGTCGATGGGCTCGGCGCCTGGACTGGGAGACAGCAAGCTTCGACAGCCTCACCCACGTCACCCCGACCATGCAGTGGTCGGCCGTGGACTGCCGCGCCGCCCGCCTCGGACAGGCTTAGCAGTCTCTCTAGCACTTCCAACGACGATGGCCCCCGACCCGAGGGATAAAACCCCAGGTCAGAGGCCATGGTCTTCGCGGTGCGCGAGGGGGGAGTTGAACCCCCACGCCCTTTCGGGCACACGGACCTGAACCGTGCGCGTCTGCCTATTCCGCCACTCGCGCAGTACTTCAACAGCGCAGGCAACGCTAGCACGCAGAACCGCGCGAACTCGACGCTCCAGACCGCCACACGGCCGTGATTCCGGCCACCGAGCCGAGTCGGAGGGCTCCAAGCTTCCGGTCGCTGCTGCTCCGGGAGGACACCGCCTCCCCCTCCAGGGTGACGCTCGCACTGCCCTTCGTGTGATGAGATCGTTACGCTCGGTACGATCAAGAGTCCGCCACGAAAGGAAGGGCCGCGCGATGGGTGTCCTCGACCGCTTCGAGCGGGGCGTTGAACGTCTCGTCTCCGCGGCGTTCGCCAAGGCTTTTCGCAGCGAGGTCAAGCCCGTCGAGATCGCCTCGAACATCCGCCGCGAGATGGATGACCGCTCGGCGGCCGTCTCGCGCGGCCGCACGGTGGTCCCCAACGAGTTCACGGTGAACCTCTCCACCACTGATCTCGAGCAGGTCGAGTCCTTTGGCTCCGAGACTCTCGCCGAGGAGATGGCCGAGGCCGCCACGCAGCATGCCTCCTCGCAGAACTACTCCTTCGTGGGGCCGGTCGTGGTCACTTTCGCCGAGGATGCCTCGTTGCAGACCGGCCGCTTCACCGTGCGCTCCTCGACCAAGAAGGGCGCCGTCGCTCCGGCCACCTCGGCCAAGACCTCGGAGCGGCATCCGATCATCGACGTCGAGGGCGAGCGCTATCTGCTCACCGGGCCGGTGACCGTGATCGGCCGCGGGAGTGAAGCCGACGTCGTCGTGGATGACTCCGGCGTCTCGCGGAAGCACCTGCGTATCGAGGTGACCGGCGATGGCGTCATCGCCCGCGACCTCGGCTCCACCAACGGCAGTTTCGTGGAGGGGCACCGCGTGGACGCCGCCACCTTGGTGGACGGCAATACCGTGACCATCGGCCGCACCCGGATCCTGTTCTGGGCCGGCGGCGATCAAGCGAGCGGGTAACCCTTTTGAGTGAGCTGGTCGTCACCCTCCTGCGCGTGGGATTCCTGATCCTGCTGTGGCTCTTCGTGCTGGCCGCTCTGAACGTGCTGCGCCGGGACCTCTTCGGCACCAAGGTCACCGCTCGGGGCCCGGGCCGCGACCGCTCACGGCCCGCCCAGCTGCCCGACCGGGCGCCCGGCCGATCCTCCCGCTCGGCTCCCACCCGCCTGGTGGTCACCCAGGGGCCGCTCGCCGGAACGTCCATGCCGCTGGGAGCGGCGACGATCCTCGTGGGGCGCTCCCCCGGCTGCACCCTGGTGCTCGACGACGACTACTCCTCCAACCGCCATGCCCGCTTCTTCCCCCAGCAGGACGGCTGGTGGATCGAGGACCTCGGCTCGACCAACGGCACGATGGTGGACGATCAGCGCATCACCACTGCCGTCCAGGTGCCCCCCGGCGCCCAGGTGCGGATCGGGCAGACGCTGATCGAGCTGCGACGATGAGGCAGGGGAGCCGATGAGCATTCAGCTGCGCTACGCCGCGCGATCCGACGTCGGCCTGGTGCGCTCCACCAACCAGGACTCCGGCTATGCCAGCCCCCATCTGCTGGTGCTGGCCGACGGGATGGGCGGCCCAGCCGGCGGAGACATCGCCTCCTCCGTGGCGGTGGCACACCTCGCCGAGCTCGACGACGCCCACGGGCCCGATGACCTCCTCGACCTGCTCCGCGGCGGAGTCGAACGCGCCCATCAGGAGCTGATGTCGCGCTCGGCGGCCGACAGCAACCTCGAGGGCCTGGGCACCACCTGCATCGCGATCCTGCGCTCGGCCAACAAGCTCGCCATGGTGCACATCGGCGACTCCCGCGCCTACCGCCTGCGCAACAAGCAGCTCACCCAGGTCACGGAGGACCACACCTTCGTGCAGTTCCTGGTCTCCACCGGCAAGCTCTCCCGCGAAGAGGCCGAGCAGCATCCCCGTCGCAACGTCATCCTGCGCGCCCTGGGTGACGCCGAAGGCGATGTGGAGCTCGATGAGTCCGTGCGTGAGGCCGTGCCGGGAGACCGCTGGCTGCTCGCCTCGGACGGGCTCTTCGGTTTCGTGTCCGAGGAGACCATCGCCGAGACCCTGGCCACGGAGGATCCGGGGGCTTGCGCCGACGAGCTCATCGAACTCTCCCTGCGCGCCGGCGCTCCGGACAACGTCACGGTCGTGGTCGCCGACATCATCGACGACGAGGCCCCCGGCACCCCCGCACTCGACTCCACGCCCCAGATCGTCGGGGCGGCTGCCACCGACCGTCTGCGGGCCAGCCGCGGCTCCACCAGCGCCGCGGGCCGAGCCGCCGCCCTGGCCTCCGCGAGCGAGCCCACCGAGGAGGACGAGGAGCCCGACCCGGCGCCGTCCGCCGCCGCACGGTGGGTCCGCCGCTTCGTAGCCATGCTCTTGGTGATCGGCGTTCTCGCCCTGGGCGCCTGGGGAGGATGGACCTGGACCCAGACCCAGTACTTCGTCGCCGAGGATGAGGGCTCCGGGAACTACGTCGCAATCTTCCAAGGCATACCCCAGGAACTCGGCCCCGTGAGCCTGGCCAGCCAGCACGAGGTCAGTGACATCGAGATCGCCTCCCTCACCCCCGCTGCCCAGACCCGGCTGCAGACCCCGATCACCCGCGCCTCCCTCTCCGAGGCCGAAGCCGTGGTGGAGAACCTGCGCCGCTACGTCGTCGAGGACGACACGCAGCAGGACGACGGTGACGCAGAGGAGGAGTCCTCCGGTGACACCGGGAGCGACGGGGAGGACGACGCCGACGGCGAAGCCGACGAGGAGCCGACGAGCTGATGGCGGTGGTCACCCAGGCACCCGCACGCACCGGGCGCGCCGCGGAGCTGGGACTGCTGTTCCTCGCCGTGGTGGTGGTCCTCCTCGCCCACGCGGAGTCGAGCCTGACCATCACCGGCGCCATGCCGGAGGACTTCGCGCTCCACGCAGCCGGCGCGGCCGGCGTGGCGCTCGTGGGCCACCTGGTGGTGCGGTGGCGAGCCCCGTACGCCGACCCGGTCATCCTGCCCGCCGCGCTCACGCTCAACGGCCTGGGCCTGGTGATGATCCAGCGGCTCAGCCTCTCGCACGGCGGAGGCGCCGATGCTCCCCTGCCCGCCCGGCAAGCGCTGTGGACCCTGGTGGCTTTGGTGGCCGTGGCCGCCGTGCTGTGGATCGTTCGCGACCACCGGATCCTGCGGCGCTACACCTACACCGCCATGGTCGTGGGCGTCGGCCTGCTGCTGCTCCCGATGGTCCCCGGCCTGGGGGTTGAGGTCAACGGAGCGCGCGTGTGGATCCGCGCGGCCGGGATGTCCTTCCAACCGGGTGAGATCGCCAAGATCGTGCTGGCGATCTTCCTCGCCGGCTACCTCGTGACCAAACGGGACACCTTAACTCTGGCGGGCAAGAAGATCCTCGGGCTCCAATTCCCGCGAGCGCGCGACCTCGGCCCGATCCTGCTGGCCTGGGGTGCCTCCATCCTGGTGCTGGTCGGCCAGCGCGACCTCGGCGCCGCCCTGCTGTTCTTCGGCATGTTCGTCGCCATGCTGTACGTGGCCACCGAGCGCCTGAGTTGGATCCTCATCGGCATGCTGCTCTTCGTGGCCGGCGCCGTGGCCGCCGGGCGCCTCTTCACCCACGTGCGGGCGCGCTTCGACATGTGGCTCGACCCCTTCGACCCCGAGATCATGGACCGCGCGGTCCATGGATCGTGGCAAACGGTCTCGGGCCTCTTCGGACTGGCCGGCGGAGGCCTGACCGGCGCGGGCTGGGGCGGCGGCTACCCCGCCACCGTGCCGCTGGCACATTCGGACTTCATCGTCGCGGCCTTCGGCGAGGAACTCGGTCTGGTGGGGCTGCTCGCGATCCTCATGCTGTACCTGGTGCTCATCGAACGCGGACTGCGCGTGGCCATCGGCGTGCGGGACGACTTCGGCAAGCTCTTCGCCTCCGGCGTCTCGGCGGCCATGGCCTTCCAGGTCTTCGTCGTCGTCGGCGGGATCACCACCTTGATCCCGCTCACCGGCCTCACCGCCCCCTTCCTCGCCCAGGGTGGCTCCTCGCTGGTCTCCAGCTGGATCCTGGTGGCACTCCTCCTGCGGATCTCCGATTCCGCCCGGCGTCCCGCTCCGCGCGCGGAACCCATCATCGACGTCACCGGCGAACTGGAGCCGACCCCGAGCGCCGAGGGTGATGACGACCGACCCACCGAGGTGGTGCGCCCATGAACCCACCCGTGCGCCGCCTGGCCGTGGTCGTCATCGCCATGTTCCTCGCACTGATGCTCTCCACCACCTGGGTGCAGTTCTTCCAGGCGGGCGAGCTCAACTCGCACCCGCGCAACGCTCGCACCATCTACCGCGAGTACGGCCGGGACCGGGGGCCGATCATCGTGGCCGGGGAGAACGTCGCCTACTCCACTCCCTCGGACGACGTCTACGGCTACCAGCGCGTCTACTCCGAGCCGGAGCTCTACGCGCATGCGACCGGCTACTTCTCCACCGCGCACAACGCCATGACCGGCATCGAGCAAACCCACAATGCGGTACTCGGCGGCACCGCCGACTCGCTGTTGCTGCAGCGCATCCAGAACCTGTTCACCGGCCAACAGCCCCAGGGCGGCGCCGTCGAGCTCACTCTCGATCCGGCAGCTCAGCGGGCCGCAGCCGAAGGCCTCGGCGACCGTCCGGGTGCCGTCGTGGCGATCGATCCCTCCACCGGCGCCATCCTGGCCATGTACTCCTCGCCCAGCTACGACCCGAACGGGATCGCGGCGCGCAGCGGCGCCGAGGCGAACGAGGCATACCAGCAAGCCATTGCCGCAGACAACGGAGTACCCCTGCGCAACCGCGCGATCGCCGGCGATCAGTACGCTCCGGGCTCCTCCTTCAAGATCATCACGGCAGCCGCCTACCTGGAGAACGCCGAGGAACTCGGCCTCGACTACACCGGCGAGGCGGAGAACGACGGCGACGAGGAGCACGGCGAAGAGAACGCCGAGGAGCTCGGCGCGCCCGGTCCGACCTCGATCGTGCCCGGACCCACCACGCTCGAGCTGCCGCTGACCGACCACGTCATCCGCAATCCCGGCCAGGACATCTGCGGTGACGGCTCGGGCCAGGTGGAGTTGATCGAGGCCTTCCGCTGGTCGTGCAACACCACCTTCGCTCAGATCGGCATGGACCTCGGAGAAGACCTGATGCGGGCGCAGGCGGAGGCCTTCGGCTTCGGCGAGCCGCTCTCGGTGCCCCTGTCGGTCACCCCCGCGCGGTTCCCGGAGGAACCGAACGCACCACAGCTCGCCATGGCCTCCATCGGTCAGGGCGACATCATGGTCACGCCGATGCAGATGGCCATGGTGGCCTCCGCCGTCGCAAACGAGGGCTCGCTCATGGAGCCCTACCTGGTGGCCAGTGAACTCACACCGGACCTCGATGAGGTGGCCTCGCACTCGCCGAGTGAGCGGAGTCAGCCGATCTCTGCGGAGACGGCGGCCTCGTTGCAGGAGATGATGCGCGCCGTCGTCGAGAGCGGCTCGGGCACGGCCGCCGCCATTCCCGGCGTCGAGGTCGGCGGCAAGACAGGTTCGGCGGAGCTCGGTGCGGGTGAGGCACCCCATGGCTGGTTCGCCGGCTTCGCCGAGGCCAACGGCCAGGAGGTCGCCGTCGCCGTCGTGGTCGAGCGCGGCGGCTTCGGCGCCGATGTCGCCGCCCCGATCGCGCGAAACGTCATGGACGCGGTGGTCGGAGGCGGATCATGAGCCTGCCGACCGCGGGGCCACGCCCGGGTGTGCTGCTGGGCTCGCGCTACGAGTTGCGTGAGCGGTTGGCGGTCGGCGGCATGGGTGAGGTCTGGAGCGCCCTGGACCGGCGCCTGGGCCGGACCGTGGCCGCCAAGGTGCTGCGTCCCGAGCTCGGTGGGGACGACGTGTTCCTCGCCCGCCTCCGGGCCGAGGCTCGCAACACCGCCGGACTGCAACACCGGAATCTCGCGGTGCTGCTCGACCACGGCGAAGGTGCCGGCCTGGGCTTTCTGGTCATGGAGCTGGTCCACGGGGAGACCCTCGCCGCGTGGCTCGACCGTGAGGGACCAATGCCGCCGGCGCAGCTGGTCGCGGTTCTCGTCCAGGCCTGCCACGGCCTCCAGGCCGCGCACAACTCCGGCATCGTGCACCGGGACGTGAAGCCGGCCAATCTCATGCTCGGCAGGGACGGCGAGGTCAAGCTCACCGACTTCGGCATCTCGCTGGCCGCGAACCAAGCCACGATGACCTCGGCCGGGATGGTCATGGGCACGGCCCACTACCTCGCTCCGGAACAGGCCACCGGGCAACCGGCGAGCCCGGCCGGCGACATCTACGCCCTCGGCGTGCTGGCCTTCGAGGCGCTCACCGGACGACGGCCCTATTCCGGCACCACCCAGGTGGAGGTGGCCACGGCACACATCCACGATCCGGTCCCGCCGCTCCCGGCGCAGGTCCCGCCCCCGCTCGCGGCGGTGGTGCGCCGCATGCTCGCCAAGGCTCCGGAGCAGCGACCCGCGAGCGCGCTGCGATGCGCCCAGGAGCTCGCCGCCGCCATGGAAGTCGAGGGGACGGCCGCTCCGGAACTCACCCCAGCGCCTTCCCCTCCCACGCCACCACCGCCCCCCGCGCCGCCACCGAGCGCCCCGCCTGCAGCCACTGCGACGCGCGCGCAGGCCCGAACTGCCGTTCCCCGCACGCCCGCGCGGCCCGAGGGCCGGGCAGCCTCCCGGGCTCCGCGGAGCTGGCGACTACCGAGTTGGCAGGAGATCGCGGCCGATCGCATCTGGCTCCATACGATGGTGGTGGTGGTCATGATCGTGCTCGTTCTGGCCGCAACCCTGGCCGGAATCGCTACCCTGGGCCGTCAGGACGGCGTGACGACGCCGGACGCCGCTGTGGAGCCGCAGGCGGGCCCGGCAGTAGCCCCAGTACCATCCATGATCGTGAGGACTATCCGTGGCTGATGAGATCCCCCGCCTCCTCGGGGGCCGGTACGAGATCGGTGATCTCATCGGCCGAGGTGGCATGGCCGAGGTGCACATCGGTTACGACACCAGACTCTCGCGCACCGTCGCGGTGAAGATCCTGCGTTCCGATCTCGCCCGGGACGCCACCTTCCAAGCCCGGTTCCGCCGCGAGGCGCAGTCCTCGGCGGCCCTGAACCACCCGGCCATCGTCGCCGTCTACGACACCGCCGAGGACGAGATCGCCGACTCCCGCGGGCAACTCGTCACTGTGCCGTACATCGTCATGGAGTACGTGGAGGGCCACACGGTCCGTTCCCTGCTCGCCTCGGGTGATCCGGTGCCGATCGAGGAGGCCGCCGAGATCGTCGTCGGCGTGCTCTCCGCCCTGGAGTACTCCCACCGCGAGGGCATCGTCCACCGCGACGTGAAGCCCGGGAACATCATGATCACCCCCACCGGCCAGGTGAAGGTGATGGACTTCGGCATCGCCCGGGCCATGGCCGATTCGGCCGCCACCATGACGCAGACCAACGCCGTGGTGGGCACCGCCCAGTACCTCTCGCCTGAGCAGGCGCGTGGCGAGGTGGTCGATGCCCGCTCCGACCTGTACTCCACCGGTTGCCTGCTCTTCGAACTCCTCACCGGTCAGCCGCCGTTCCAGGGCGACTCCGCAGTGGCCGTAGCTTACCAGCACGTGCGGGAGATGCCCCGCACCCCGTCTGCGGTCACGCCCGATATCCCCGAGGCTCTGGATCGCGTCGTCCTCAAGGCGCTGGCCAAGGATCGCGAGGAGCGCTACTCCGATGCCGCAGCGATGCGCGCAGACCTGCGTGCTGCTGTGCGCGGCGATCGGGTCGAAGCACCGGCCACCGCCGTGTGGGCCGCCCCGCCTCCGCCGGGTTCGGGAGGTTCGCCCACCCAGGTAATGGCTGCCGGAGGCCCGCCGACCGCCACCATGGTCGGTGCCCCCGTGACTCCCGAGGAGGAGGACGAGAAGCGCTCCCGCTGGTGGGTGTGGCTGCTGCTCGTCATCGCGCTGCTCGCCATCGTGGGGGTGGTCTGGGCCCTCGTCATCGGCAATCAGGACGACCAGCCCGCGATCGTCGAGGTGCCCTCCGTGGCCGGCCTGACTCAGGTGGAGGCCCGCCAGGCTCTCGAAGACCAGGGCCTGATCCTTGACAACGCCGGCACCGAAGCCTCCGAGGAGTACGAGGAGGGGCAGGCCACTCGCAGCGATCCCGAGGCCGGCGAGCAGGTCGAGGAAGGCAGCACCGTCGAGGTCTGGTTCTCCGGTGGCCCCGACGACGTCGAGATCCCGGACATCATCGGCTTGAGCGAACAGGCCGCCACTGCCGAACTGCAGGACGCCGGATTGGTCGTGGGCTCGCGAACCTTCGAGATCGCTCCGGAAGAGGACTCCGTGGGCTCCGTGCTGGACACCGACCCTGCGGTGGGACAGCCCGTCGCTCCGGGCACCGCCGTCAACCTGGTGCTGGTCTCGGAGTACGTGCAGGTTCCCGATCTGTCCGGCATGACCCAGGACGAGGCCGCATCGACGCTGGAGGACAACCAACTGCGCTGGCGACCGGAGCAGCGCGAGGACGGCGATGCCGATCCCGGCACCGTGGTGGACCAGTCCGAAGCGGCCGGGAGCGAGGTTTCGCGCAATACGCAGGTGACCATCTACATCGCCACCGAGCCGGAACCTGAGCTCACGAGGGTGCCGGACCTCAGTGGGATGGACGGCGATGAGGCACGTGCTGCCATCGAGTCCGCCGGCTTGGTCGTCGGTATCTCGAACACCGAGTACAACGACGACATTGCCGAGGGCATCATCATCCGCTGGCAGCCCTCCTCGAACTCCGAGGTCGAGGAAGGCACTGCGGTGGATGTGTGGTTCTCGGACGGACCGGAGCCCGAGCCGGAGCCCACGGACGAGCCGACCGAGGATCCCACGGATGACCCGCCCGGCGATGCCTCGGGGAACCCCGGGAACAATGGCGGCTCGGGAGAGCCTGGGCGATCCGGAGAGGCACCCGGGCGCCCCGGCAACTGAGGCTCGATGCGAGAATGGAGCCATGAGCAGCCGCATCCTGGTCGTCGACAACTATGACTCCTTCGTCTACACGATCGTCGGCTACCTCCAGCAGCTCGGCGCGGACACCACCGTGGTGCGTAATGACGACGTCCCGCCAGCGTCGGAGTTCGACGCATACGACGGGATCCTCGTCTCCCCCGGTCCCGGCGCACCGAAAGAAGCCGGTGCCACCCTCGAGGTGATCGAGGCCTGCGCCGAGCGCGGCACCCCGATGTTGGGTGTGTGCCTGGGGCATCAGGCCCTCGGAGAGGTCTTCGGCGGCGTCGTCACGCATGCTTCCGAGCTCATGCACGGCAAGACCTCCGCAGTCATCCATGAGGGTGCCGGCGTGTTCACGGGGCTGCCGACTCCCTTCACTGCCACGCGCTACCACTCGCTGGCCGTGGTCCGCGAGACCGTCTCCGAGGAGCTCACCATCACCGCCGAGACGGCACACGGCATCGTGATGGGCCTGGAGCATCGGAATCTGCCCCTGCACGGGGTCCAGTTCCACCCCGAAGCGGTGCTCACCGAAGGAGGGCACCTGCTCCTGGCGAACTGGCTGGCCGTCACCGGTGATGCCGAGGCGGTCTCCCGAGCCCAGGGCCTGGCCCCCCTGGTGCGCCAGTAGCGGTCATCCGGGGGGCTGCGGCGGTCGTTCTGCGCTCAGATGCAGGTGATCGTCACGATTTCCGCCCCGGCCCGGCTACGCTGTGTTCGCCCGAACTCGCCGCCCCGCCGCGGCTTCCCGAACGACGACGGCCACGTGGGCCCGATGAGGAGTAACCCGATGACGACGCCGGACGACACGCCCAGCAAGAAGTCCGACGACGCCAGCAAGGAAGAGATCCGGGCCAAGGCCCGAGCTCGCCGCGACGACCGCGAGCAGCGCCTGCAGCGCAAGCAGGACACCGCCGAGCCGGAGAGCAGCCCGCACTGGTGGGCGCCGACCATGGTCACCCTCATGGTGATCGGCCTGGTCTCGCTGGTCTCGACCTACCTGTTCAGCGGGAACGCCCCGGTGCCCGGCCTGGGCAACTGGAACCTGGTGATCGGATTCGGCATCGCGATCAGCGGCTTCCTCATGACGATGAAGTGGCGTTGACCGCGCCCGGATCGTCCGGACTTACACGGGTGTAGTTCTCCCCAGACTTGTCCCCAGCTGGGGATAGCCAGGTCCTCACGAGGCAGTTATCCACAACTGTGTGCACACTCGTGGAAAGTCACAGCCATGTCACCCCGGGGCGAGCCGCTCACACGAGCGAGTAGCGGAGCACCGTGATGGCGACCAGTGCCACCGTCATGATCACGGTGGCTGGCACGGCCAGGGAGGTGCGGGAGGGTTGCGGCACCCCACGCCGGTGTGGCCGGTGGGTGTAGGCCAGCGCCAGGATCGCGCCGACCAGCAGCCCGCCGACGTGGGCCTGCCAGGAGATCATCGGCACGAGGAAGCCGTAGGCCAGGTTGATCCCGAGCAGCACCAGCACGCCGGTGGTGTCGGCGCCGATTCGCCGGAGCACCACGAAGTAGGCACCGAAGAGGCCGAAGACCGCGCCGGAGGCACCCACCACGGGCCAGGACCAGGAGTAGGGATCGGCCGCGTCGGCGAACACGAGCACGGCGACGGAGCCGCCGAGGGCCGCGAGCAGATACAGCGCGATGTAGCGCCAGCCCTTCAGTGCCGGCTCCAGGGCGGAGCCCAGGAGGAACAGGGCGAACATATTCATCAACAGGTGGGGCCAGCCGCTGTGGAGAAAGGCCGCAGTCAGGAACAACCAGGGTTCGGATTCCCCGAGGGACGGCCGGTAGGCGAAGGTCGAGTTCAGGTATCCACCGAGCGCGCCGTTCATCACGAAGACCGCCACGCAGATCCCGATGAGTGTGAACGTGATCACAGGTCGACCGGCCTGGCGGGCTGCCTGCCGCACCCGCGGGGCCGCCGCCTGAGCCTGCGCGACGCAGTCCGCGCACTGAATCCCGACCGGCGCGGGCCGCTGGCACTCCTGACAGGTTGGCCGCTCACAGCGCTGGCAGCGCACGAAGGCCATGCGGTCAGGATGGCGCGGGCACAGCGGAACCTGCGGCTGGCCGGCAGGCTGCGGGGCGCCACCGTAACCGCCCCGGCCGTAGTCATCAGTCATCTTTGTGATCATTCCATGATCTCCGCTGGCCAGCCGTGCCCCCGACCACCTTTTCGGACGACGCCCCGGGCGGCAGAGAGTCCACATGCCGCCACTTCCGGCACGTGGCAGAGCGCGATGGCGAGAAAGAGTGCAAGATGGGTGTATCAGCACTGGCGGAACCACGTCGGTGGCAGCCCGACCCCATGACGAAACAGGGAGTGCAGATGTCGCGCAAGCGCAAGAAGGAAGCCGAGAAGATGCGTAAGCAAGCGGCCGAGCTCAGCGCCCTTGCACAGAAGCGGGCGCGCCGCCTCGGCAAGGAAGCCGCTGCCTATGCGGACCAGGGCAAGGATTGGGCCACGCCCAAGTTCGAGGCTGCAGCCTCCTGGGCCGCCCCCAAGGCGGACGCCGCCTACGGTTGGGCCGCTCCCAAGGCCACCCAGGCGTGGAAGTCCACGGTCAAGGCCACCGCCCCGCAGATCGAGAAGGCCACCGCGAAGGTGCGCCCCGCGGTCGACGAGGCCTACGACAAGGTGTCCGGCGACTACCTGCCGCGCGTGCAGAAGGCTGCGCACGACGCGTACGTCGCCGCGATGAAGGAAGACAAGCTGGGAAAGAAGCCCCGTAAGGCCGGCAAGGCCGCCAAGGGCGCGCTCACCAAGCCGACCAAGCGCCACACCGGTCGCAAGATCTTCCTCTGGACCGCTATCGGCTCGGCCGTCGCGGGCGTGGGCTACGTGCTCTGGCGCAAGTCGCAGCCGGTCGAAGACCCCTGGGCTGAGGAGTACTGGAGCGAGACCGCAGGGACTCAGAAGAGCTCCGCCAGCGCCCGCGTCGCCGCTGCGGCCGAGGCCGCGAAGGAGAAGGCCACCGAAGTTGCCGGCAAGGTCTCGGAGACCGCGAAGGACAAGGCCGCCGAGGCCAAGCACGCGCTTGACGAGGCGCGGCACAGCGCCGAGGAGCAGGCCGAGAAGCTCAAGGCTGACGTCCATGGTGCGGCCAAGGATGCCGAGACCAAGGCCGCTGAGGCGGTCTCGGACGCCGCTGACAAGGCCGGCGACGCCGCAGCTGAGGCTGCCGCCAAGGCCGACGAGGTCCAGGCCGAGGCGGACGCGCACAAGACCAACTGAGTACCACCAGCTCGACCTGAGGGCCTGCCGTCCCGCCGTGGGAATGGCAGGCCCTCAGTCTGTGCTCAGGGCTCAGGGCTCAGGGCTCAGGGCTCAGGGCTCAGGGCTCAGGGCTCAGGGCTCAGGGCTCAGGGCTCAGGGCTCAGGGCTCAGGGCTCAGCCGATTGTGGTCACTTCGCGCCGCTTTCAGCGAGGCGAGCGGCGTCAGAGCGGCTCCAAGTGACCACAACCGCACGGGGTGTGCGGGGCTCCACGGGGTGCAGATCCCGGCAGCGCCTCGACTTGGCAGTTCCTCAGCCGAGCAGCGCCGTGAGGAAGCGGGTCACCGCCACGGCGCCGGCGTCGGGCTTACCCCGAATGCTCTCGCCGGGAACGTAGGCGGCCCGCCCGGCCTTGGCCTCGAGTCCAGCCGTGCTCTGGGCACCCTGCTCAGCCGCGGCGACGGCGTCAGCCAGAGAGCCAGTGGCCAGCGCCCGCTGGGCGGGCAGGAGGGCGTCGAGCATCGTCCGGTCGCCCTCGGATGCGCCTCCGTGGTGCTGCATGGCAGCGATGCCTTCTTCGAGAGCAGCGGCCCACGCTGCGGCCCCGCCCGCACGGCCACCCTGCTCATCGAAGCTGCGCGCCATCGCCGTGAAGAGGATGGCGAGCAGCACTCCTGAGGATCCGCCCATCACGCCTTCGAGCTTGCTCGCCACCTGGCGCAAGGCGGGGGCCGGTTCGGCAAAGCCCAGCTCGCCATTCTCGATCAGTGCCGCGATGGCCGCGGCGCCGGCGCTGAAGGTCTCGCCGGCATCGCCGTCGCCGGCCACACGATCGAGTTCATCAAGCTCCGTCCGTGCCTCGGTCAGCGCCGCACCGCCGCGCATCACCGCCGCTTCCACCACGCCATCTGCCGTGGCCTCGGTAGAGTCGACGCTCGACGACGCGCCCTCCGCTACCCGCACGGGGTCGCGCGAGAGCCGTGGGGCGCGCACCCCAGGCCATCCAGGGGCAGTGGTTGGCGCGTCCAGCGCAGCCAGCAGCTCGTCGGTGGCGGGCAGCAGGGACACGGAGAATCCGTGCATGTCGAGCGAGGTCATCAGCGGCGCTGGGCCCACCAACCGGCGGATGTGCTCGACCCCCAGCTGGGTGAGCAGTTCGCGCGTGAGAATGAGGTTCTCCTGGGGTGAACAGCCACCCAGGTCATTCAGTACCGCCACCACGCCGGCCTCACCACCGGCGTCGAGGATCTCCGGGGCGCTCAGCGCCTCCAGGGCCAGACCCACGGCCTGATGCGCGGCATCAATGTCCACGGCACGAGCACCGGGTTCGTTGTGGATTCCCAGGCCCAGCTCGGCACCGCGGGAGTCCTCCTGTCCGCCCTGCTGCGGGGTCTCGGTCGGCATCGTGGCGGGGCCGAGAGCGAGACCGATCGTGCGCACGGCCCCGGCTGTGCGTTCCGCGGCGGCCGTGACCTCGTCGAGGGAGGCACCGGTGGCCGCCAGGTGACCGGCCACCTTGTGCACCAGCACCGTGCCGGCCAGACCGCGCGGCTGGTCGTGATCCGGCAGGGCGACGTCGTCGCCCATGAGCACGGTGCGCACATCCAGGCCTTCGGCGCGTGCTCGCTCGGCAGCCAGTCCGAAGTTCAGGCGATCGCCGGTGTAGTTCTTGATGATCAACAAGCAGCCACCGGTGCCGGTGACCGCCCGGATGGCGGCCAGGATCGCACCCACCGGGGGTGAGGCGAAGAGCGAGCCGGGCACAGCTGCCGTGAGCATGCCCTCCCCGAGGAAGCCGGCGTGAGCGGGCTCGTGCCCGCTGCCACCACCGGAAATGACCGCCACCTGCTCGCTCGGGCTCGCGCCGGCTCGGATCAGGACGTGTCCTTCGGGGATATCGAGGCGCTCGACCTCCTCGGTCATGAGCAGGGAATCGATCAGGTCAGGAACAAAGCGTTCGCGACCATTGTGGAAGTAGGACATATACACGCTCCCTTGCAGTGATGGCTTCCTTCCGGAGGCTACTGTGCAGCGCGGTCCCGCGGGGGGAGGAGGTGGGCGACGCCGAGCGCCGTCAACGGCCCGGTCACCACGGTTTCATGCGGCAAGCCCGTCGGGGCGATGCCATGTCCGCACGTGGAGCCGATGCCATGTCCGATTCCCGCTAGACGTCATACCCGGGGTCGCGGTGAGATGGAGTCATGGACGCCGTCTTCGCCGAGCGCTACCGGGCCGTGGCGGCCCGCGATCGGCGCTTCGACGGGCAGTTCGTCACCGCGGTGTCCTCCACGGGCATCTACTGCCGCCCCTCGTGCCCCGCCCGGACGCCGAAGGCCGAGAACCTCACCTTCTACCTGACCTCTGCCGCCGCCCACGCAGCGGGCTACCGCGCCTGCCGGCGGTGCCTACCGGAAGCCAGTCCTGGTGCGCCGGAGTGGAATCTGCGCCAAGACCTCGCCGGACGGGCCATGCGTCTGATTCGCGACGGCGCTCTGAACGTCGCCGGCGTGGCGGACCTCGCCGCGACCCTGGGCTACAGCAGTCGGCAGGTGCATCGGGCACTCGTGGCCGAACTGGGAGCCGGTCCCCTCTCCCTGGCCCGGGCCCATCGCGCCCAGACCGCCCGCGCACTGCTCGTGGGCACCGAGCTGTCCATGGCAGACGTCGCCTTCGCCGCGGGCTTCACCTCGGTGCGTCAGTTCAACGCCACCATCGCGGAGATCTTCCACCTCACGCCCCAGCAGATCCGCTCGCGCCTCCACCGTTCTGGTGGGGGACAAGCTGTTCCCGGCCCCAGCCCCGTCCTCGGCCCCGAAGCTCGGGGCTCGGACCTCAGCGAGGCGCCACACCTCGTGGTCGACCTCGCCCTCCCCGTCCGCCAACCCTTTGACGCACCGGGCCTCTTCACCTTCCTCGCCGAACGCTGCCTCACCGGGGTGGAGACGGCGCAGATCGGGGACGAACTGCGTTACGCCCGCACACTGCGCCTGCCGCACGGGCCCGGGGCGGTGGAGGTCCGCGCAAACTGCCAGCACGGGCAGTGGGCGCTCGCCCTGCGATGTGAGCTCTCCTCCCTGGCTGACCTTCCCGTGGCGGTGGCCCGGGTGCGGCGGATGTTCGATCTGGACGCCGACCCGCAGGCCGTCGATGAGGCGCTCGGCAGCGATCCGGCACTCGGGCCGCTCGTGGCCGCCGTACCGGGCACGCGTCTCCCCGGCACAGCCGAACCCGAGGAGTACGTGGTCCGCGCCATCGTGGGCCAGCAGATCTCTGTAGCGGCCGCCCGCACCCACCTCACCCGTCTCGCGGAGCTGCTGGGAACTCCGTATGCGTCATCCTTCGACGGCCTGCACCTGCTCTTCCCCACACCCCAGGAGATCCACGCCGGGGTGCCGGCACCGGAGCGCCTGAACCCCGACCGCCCCCTGCGCCTCACCGCGCGCTCGATCACCACCGTACGCGCCGCCACCGCCGCGATCAACGAGAGCCGCCTGGCTGTCCACTCCGGGGTCGCTCCGGCGGAACTGCGCGAGCGGCTCCTCGCGATCCCGGGTGTCGGACCGTGGACAGCTGCCTACCTGGCGCTACGGGTCATGTCCCATCCCGATGACTGGATGACCGGGGATGTGGCCTTGGTCGCCGGAGCTAAGGCTCTTCGCCTCCTCGACCCTGAGCTGCCGCCCGCCCGGGCACACCGCGAGCTCGAGGACCACGCACGGCAGTGGGCGCCCTGGCGTTCCTACGCCGCCATGCACCTATGGAGGGCCGCCAGTGACACGGCGGCCCAAAGGAGACGACACCGCTCATGATCCACTCCCTCACGATGGCCACACCCGACGGTCCCTTCACCATCATCGGCACCCGGGACCACGTGCTCGCCTCCGGATGGACCACGGAGACCAGGGAACTGCTCGCGCTGATCCACCCGGAACTGCGACCATCACAGGCACCTGACGACCAGCACGTGCTCGCCGATGCTCGTGCTGCGGTCGAGGCCTACTACGCCGGCGACCCCGGGGCGCCATCGCGCATTCCGGTGCATCAGCGTTCCACGGCAGGGCGTGAGCATGCCTGGGAGGTCTTGCGCGCGGTCGCTCCGGGGTCGCCGCTCACCTACGCGCAGTACGCCGACCACTGCGGGACCCCCACGGCCGTGCGCGCCGCAGCTGGAGCCTGTGCTCGCAATGCCACTGCACTCTTCGTGCCGTGCCACCGCATCATTCGCAGCGACGGGACACTGGGCGGTTTCCGCTACGGCCTCGAGATCAAGCGGAGCCTGCTGGAGCGAGAGGCCGTCGCAAGCTGAGGGTGCGCCGGCTCCGTCATCGCGCACGTGCACCGACGTCGCCGGACTGTTGGCGCGGCACTCCCGGCGTCGCGGCCGGGCCCATCCGGCGGGTGATCGGTGACCATCCGTTCTCAAGATGTGGCCCCCGCTGCCAGGGCGTAGCGTCGCCGTCGGGGGTATCCAGCCACCCGATGGGATCGGTCCAATGTCCACCACCAGACGATTCGAGATTGCCCAGGCCGCTGCGCAGGAGATCCTCGTCGCGGGGTACGAGGGCGCCTCCTTGGCGTCCATCGCGGAGCGCATCGGTCTCACCAAGGGCGCTCTCGCCTACCACTTCAAGACCAAGGCAGACATTGCGAAGCACCTCTCCGATGTCGTGCGACAGGCGACGGACCAGGCGGTGCGGTACGCGCGGCAGGAGTACCCCGACTCGGGTGCGTGCCGGCTGCTGCTCAGTTCTCTGGTGATGGAGCGCTGGCGGGCGGCCGAACCGCAGGTGGCCGCTGGCATCGCGCTCTTCGGTGACCCCGGCTCCCCGGTCGACTCAGACGACCTGGTCGCATACTGGAAGCAGCTCGGCCGTGAGTTCTTTGAGTTCGCCCGGACCCATCGCGAACTCTCCACTCAGCTCGACCCCGACGAAGCCGCCGAGTTGCTCCTGGTGACACTGCTCGGCGGACCGGTCTACCTCACGCATATGCGCGTGGACGAGCCGGTCACTGCCATGCTGAGGTTCGTGCGCCTCGCGCTGAAGTCCGCAGGCTATACCCGCGCCGATTCCGACGCCGAGCAAGTTCTCGCGAGATACGAGCACAGCCTCCCCGAGCTACACGTCGACTGAGTGCACTGGGGAGAGAACGCCAGTTGTGCTGGTGGAGCCGACGGGACTCGAACCCGTAACCCTCTGCTTGCAAAGCAGATGCGCTACCAATTGCGCCACGGCCCCTGGGGGCGGCGCCACGAGGACGCCGGGTGCGCCACGAGTGCGGCGCGGGACTCAGTTTACTCGGCTTCAGCGCGTGGGCTGTTCACCGAAGCTGTCAGTCACCTCACGCCAGAGATCGCGCTCTTCGCGGTCCTGCTGGATCTTCAGCCAAGCGAAGTAGCCCGCCACGGCAGCAGCGGTGATGAGCAGTACCTTCTTCATCTGGAGACTCCCTGGTCACAGCAACGCCCCGTGCGGACGGCGCCGTCGAGCCTATCAGCGCAGGGTGGCCCGTCTTGCACCGGGGGCCACACGGCGAGGATCGCGAGTGAGGGCCGGCCGTGGCCTCTCACCGTGCGCCCATGCCGAAGCCCCGGAGTCATCGTGACTACGGGGCTTCGCGGGTGTGGGCCTAGCTGGACTCGAACCAGCGACCTCTGTCTTATCAGGACAGCGCTCTAACCGTCTGAGCTATAGGCCCGTGCCGACCGACCGGGAACCCGGCCGCAGGCTATGCGACTCCCTCAGGAGCGCGCCGAGCAAGGTTATCCCACCGGAGCGGGCCCTCCCAACCCTGGAGGTGCCCAGGTGACCAGACTCTCAGTCATCCTCAGTCATCGGTCAGGGTCAGGTGCAGGCCGCCGACCAGGGCAGCGATGATGTTGTACACGAAGGCCATGATCGTGCCGAGTGCCGTGAGCAGCAGGACGTCGAAGACCGCCACGATCGTGGCGAAGGACATCACCCGGTCGAACTCGACGTACTGCATGAGTTCGAGCAGCGCCTCGGAGCCGATCGACTCGAGGAGCTCCTCCACCGAGGCGAAGACCATCATGGAGTCGAAGGCGAACCACACCACCGCGGTGGCGACCACCATCATGATGCCGATGGCGAAGGAGAGCAGGAAGGAGAGCTTCATCGCCGACCACGGGTCGACCCGCGAAACCGCGAGGCGCACGCGGCGAGGCCCTGGCGCCGCTGCCGGTTCTGCCGTAGCCGCGGCGCTGTGTGCCGAAGTGGACGCCGGGGTGCCGCTCTGCGGAGCGGTGGCATCATCGTAGCGACCGGAGTGCGACGCGGGCAGGGTCTGCGTGGCCGCGCCAGCCGCGGACGGCGCGCTCCCTGCTGCCGATGCCGCACTGGGCGACACGGACGCGGGCTCGCGCATCGATTGGCTCGCCGATTCCGGCGCGGAGGACGCGCTGTAGTCCGTGCCCGGGCCGTAGGAGTCGTCCTCCGGCGGTGGGGGCGGCGGCGGAGCGCTATCCGGGGTGTGCGTGCTCACGACTCTCCTCCGACCTCGGTTTCGGCGGGCGATTCACTGTCACCCGACGCTACCGTCTCCGCCGCCGACGCGGTTTGCGCAGCGCCGTCTCCGGCGTCAGCGGACGAGCTCTCACCCTCGGCCTCCACGGCGACCTCGGCATCCACCTTGGTCTCCAGGTTCCGGGCCACGGCGATGATCCGATCGTTCTTGTCCGGGCGGGCGAAGGTCACGCCCTGGGTGTTCCGGCCGGTCAGATTGACCTCGGCCACCGCGGATCGCACGATCTTGCCGCCGTTCATGATCACCAGCACCTCATCGGTCTCATCCACGATGAGCGCGCTGACCAGATCACCGCGATCCTCAACGAGGTTGGCCACCTTGATGCCCAGGCCACCGCGGCCCTGGACGCGGTACTCGCCGACTGCGGTGCGCTTGGCGAAGCCGCCCTCGGTGATGACGAAGACCTGGGAGTCGTCCCGGACGACGTCCATGGAGAGGAGCTCGTCGCCGTCACGGAACTTCATGCCCGTCACTCCCGAGGTGGCCCGGCCCATCGGCCGCAGCGTCTCGTCCGTGGCGGTAAAGCGCAGCGACTGTCCCTTGCGGGACACCAGGAGCAGATCGTCGGAGGAGTTCACCAGCCGCGCGGCAATGACCTTGTCGACCTCACCGTCGATCTCACGCAGGTTGATGCCGATCACGCCGCCACTGCGGGGGGTGTCGTACTCACTCAGGCGGGTCTTCTTCACCAACCCGCGCTGGGTGGCGAGCACCAGGTACTCGGCGCGGTCGTACGCGCGCAGCGGCACCACCTGGGCGATGGTCTCCCCGGGCTGCATCGCGAGCACGTTGGCCACGTGCTGGCCCTTCGCGTCACGGCCACCCTCGGGCAACTCGTAGGCCTTGGCACGGTAGACCCGCCCGAGGTTGGTAAAGAACAGCAGCCAGTGGTGGGTGGTGGTGACACCGAAGTGCTCGATGACATCGTCCTCGCGGAGCTGTGCCCCGCGCACGCCCTTGCCGCCGCGGCGCTGCGCACGGTAGTTGTCGACCCGGGTGCGTTTGACGTAGCCGCCACGCGTGACGGTGAAGACCACGTCCTCTTCCGGGATGAGGTCCTCCATGGACATCTCGCCGTCGAAGGGCAGGACGGTGGTGCGGCGCTCGTCGCCGTGCTTCTCCACGATCTCGGCGAGCTCGTCACCCACGATGGAACGCTGGCGATCGGGGCGGGCGAGGATGTCGCGGTAGTCCAGGATCTCGGACTCCAGGCGGGCGTGCCGGTCCACGAGTTCCTGTCGCTCCATGGCCGCAAGACGGCGCAGCTGCATCGCCAGGATCGCGTCGGCCTGGAGCTGGTCGATGTCGAGCAGCTCCATCAGGCCGGTGCGTGCTGCCTCGGCGCTGGCCGACCGGCGGATCAGGGCGATGACCTCATCGAGGGCGTCCAGGGCCTTGAGCTGGCCGTCAAGGATGTGGATCTTGGCTTCGGCGTCGGCCAGGTCGTAGCGGGTTCGCCGGACGATGACTTCGATCTGGTGGTTCACCCAGTGGCGGATGAAGCCGTCCAGGCTCAGGGTGCGTGGCACCCCGTCCACCAGGGCCAGCATGTTGGCGGAGAAGTTCTCCTGCAAGGAGGTGTGCTTGTAGAGGTTGTTCAGCACCACCTTGGGCACCGCATCGCGCTTGAGCACGATGACAAGACGCTGGCCGGCGCGGCCGGAGGTCTCATCGCGCACATCGGCGATACCCGTGAGACGGCCGGCGGCCACCCCCTCGGCGATCTGTTTCTCGGCCAGGCGGTCCGGGTTGACCTGGTAGGGCAGCTCGGTGACCACCAGGCAGGTGCGGCCCTGGAGTTCCTCGACCTCGACGACGGCGCGCTGCGTGACCGAGCCCCGGCCGGTGCGGTACATGTCCTCGATGCCGCGGGTGCCGAGGATGGTGGCGCCGGTGGGGAAGTCCGGGCCCTTGATGCGCTGCATGAGCGCGGCGAGCAGCTCTTCCTTGGTGGCCTCGGGGTTCTCGAGGAACCACTTCACGCCCTCGGCCACTTCGATCATGTTGTGTGGCGGGATGCGGGTGGCCATACCGACGGCGATGCCCTCGGAACCATTGACCAGCAGGTTGGGGTAACGCGCCGGCAGCACGGAGGGCTCGCGCGAGCGGCCGTCATAGTTGTCGACGAAATCGACGGTGTCCTTGCCGATGTCCCGGACCATCTCGATGGCGACCGGGGCCAGCTTGCACTCGGTGTACCGCGGAGCGGCCGCGCCGAGGTCGCCGGGGGTGCCGAAGTTGCCCTGACCGGTCACCAGCGGCACGCGCATGGCCCAGGGCTGGACGAGACGCACCAGGGCGTCGTAGATCGCGCCGTCACCGTGCGGGTGGTAGTGACCCATGACGTCGCCGACCACGCGCGCGCACTTGGAGAAGGAGGAATCGGGGCGGTACCCGCCGTCGTACATCGCGTAGAGCACTCGGCGGTGCACCGGCTTGAGCCCGTCGCGCACATCGGGCAGGGCGCGCGAGACGATGACCGACATCGCGTAGTCCAGGTAGGACCGCTGCATCTCGGCTTGCAGGTCCACCCGCTCGACGTGGTCACGTGGGGGGACCACAGCGCCGATCGCGGTCGCCAGAACCTCGGCGGGACCTTCGGTGTTCTCAGGAGGCTGGGTCACAACGTCTCTTTCAGTTCGTCAGTGGCGCGGCTGGAGCTCGGGGCGCGAACGCACCGGAGTGCACTCGCTCTCGACTCCTAGATGTCGAGGAAGCGCACGTCGTGGGCGTTCCGCTGGATGAAGGACCGACGGGACTCCACGTCCTCACCCATCAGGACCGCGAACATCTCATCCGAAGCCGCGGCGTCTTCGATGGTCACCTGCCGCAGCGTGCGCGTCTCCGGGTTCATCGTGGTCTCCCACAGCTCCTCGTCGTTCATCTCACCAAGGCCCTTGTAACGCTGCACTCCCGATTCCTTCGGCAAGCGCCAGCCCACCTTCGCGCCCTCGGCCAGCAGGGCGTCCTTCTCGCGGTCGGTGTAGACGTACTGGTGCTCGGCGTTCGTCCACTTCAGGCGGTACAGCGGCGGCTGGGCGAGGTAGACGTGCCCGGCCTCAACCAGCGGCCGCATGTAGCGGAAGAGCATGGTGAGCAGCAGGGTGGCGATGTGCTGACCGTCGACGTCGGCATCGGCCATCAGCACGATCTTGTGGTAGCGCAGCTTGGTGATGTCGAACTCTTCACCAATGCCGGTCCCGAAGGCGGTGATGAGTGCCTGGATCTCCTGGTTGCCGAGCGCACGATCCAGGCGCGCCTTCTCCACGTTGAGGATCTTGCCGCGCAGCGGCAGGATCGCCTGGGTCTCCGGGTCGCGCCCGCGCACCGCCGAGCCACCCGCGGAATCGCCCTCCACCAGGAAGATCTCCGAACGCCGCGGATCACGCGTGGAACAGTCCTTCAGTTTCCCGGGCATGGAGGCCGATTCCAGCAGGGACTTCCGGCGAGTGGCCTCGCGTGCCTTCCGGGCCGCCAGTCGAGCCGCCGCAGCCTGCTGGCCCTTACGGAAGATGTCCTTGGCCTCACCCGGGTGCGCATCCAGCCAGTCACCGAGGTGGGAGTACAGCTGGGTCTGCACGAAGGTGCGGGCCTCGGTGTTGCCCAGCTTGGTCTTGGTCTGCCCCTCGAACTGCGGCTCGCCCAGCTTGACCGAGATGACAGCGGTCAGGCCCTCGCGGATATCCTCACCGGTGAGGTTGTCGTCGCGCTCCTTGAGGAAACCCTTGTCCCGGGCGTACTTGTTCAGCAGCGAGGTCAGCGCCGAGCGGAAACCCTCTTCGTGCGTCCCGCCCTCGGTGGTGGAGATGGTGTTGGCATAGGAGTGCACCGACTCCGAGAAGGCACCGGTCCACTGCAGGGCGATCTCCGCCGAGAGCTGGCGATCGGTGTCCTCGGCCTCGAGAGTGATGATCTCGGGGTGCACCGGCTCGGACCTCTTGGCCGAGTTCAGGTGCGCCACGTAGTCCCGCAAGCCGTTGTCGTACTTGTAGGTCACTTCGCGGTGACCGGTACGCGGGGTGAGGTCGACGCCCTCGGCGCTCTCACCGGCCTCGCCGGTGATCTCATCACCGACATCGGTCACCCCGGCACGCTCGTCCGTGAGCACCAGCTTGAGGCCCTTGTTGAGGAAGGCCATCTGCTGGAAACGCGAGCGCAGCGTCTCGAAGCTGTAATCCGTGGTCTCGAAGGTGTTCTCGCTGGCCCAGAAGGTCACCGTGGTACCGGTGTCCTCCGTCGCCTCACCCTGACGCAGAGGCCCAGTGGGCACCCCATCCACGAAATCCATCGACCACACGAATCCGTCGCGCTTGACTTCGACGTGTAGCCGCGAGGACAGGGCGTTCACCACGGAGACGCCCACACCGTGCAGGCCACCGGAGACCGAGTAACCGCCGCCGCCGAACTTGCCGCCGGCGTGCAGCACCGTGAGGACCACCTCGACGGCGGGCTTGCCCTCGGAGGGCACGACGTCGACCGGGATACCGCGGCCGTTGTCGACCACGCGGATCCCGCCGTCGTCCAGGATCGTCACGTCGATGGTGTCGCAGTAGCCGGCCAGTGCCTCGTCCACGGCGTTGTCCACGACTTCGTAGACCAGGTGGTGCAAGCCGCGCTCACCGGTGGATCCGATGTACATACCGGGGCGCTTGCGCACCGCATCGAGGCCTTCGAGAACGGTGATGTTCTCGCCGCCGTACGACTGCTCGACAGGGACGGAACCAGGCGTTGCGGCACTGGGAATGACCGCCTCGCTGGAGGTTGCCGGTCCGATCGCCGCGGGCCCCTCGGGGGTAGTGGGCTGAGCCGGAACATCGGCACTGTGGTCGACCACGCGGGAGAACTCCTCGAGCTTCGGGTTCCGCGGGCTCGGGCAAGCCGGTACCGACGCGGATGGGCTGGTCTAGTCTAGCGTGCAGACGCCCCGAAGCCTGTATTTCCACAGGGATTCCCACAGGCGGTGATCGGGGTCTCGCCGGCTGTTGAGCACTCATCCATAGGTGTCGCGCGGACCACGGCCCGGCACCGAACGCAGGCCACGTTTCCAGCTCGGACCCCCCGGACCAAGCACCGTGATCCGGGTGACCGTTCCCTCGCCGACCTCCTCAGCCAACCGCTTCTCCAGCTGGGGCAGCAGCAGCTGGATCTGTGTGGCCCAGGCCGTGGAATCGGCGCGCACCACCAAGGCTCCGCCGTCGAAGTTCTCCACCTGGCAATGGCCGGCGATCTGCTCCCCGACGATCTCGGCCCACCGGCCCACCACACCGCCCACGCCGACGTCGGCGGTCCATCCGCGCTGCAGGACCAGCCGGGCAGCGATGCCCCCCAGAAGCTGAGGATCGCGACGCGACGGGCCAGGGCCGGAGATGCCGTAACCCATGCCCGGACCCGGCCGCCACCGTGCCGGACCAACGGAGCCCTCGCCGTCGTGCAGGTCCTCGTCCGAGACGTGCTGGTGGCGGGCAAATCCGCCCCGGCGGAGTCGAGGCGGGGCCGCCGGGCGCAGTCCCTTGTCCCGGGCCGCCTGGCGAGCACGCTCCAGAGCCAGGCGCGCCGCCCGATCTCGGGAGTCTTCCTCCTTGTCGATCGGCACCGCCGGCTGTGCCGCCGAGCCCGGCGCGGCCGGTCGATCCGGCCCCTCAGCTCTAGTCACGGTTGACCACGCCCGCGTTGACACTGAACCGCGCCCCCTGGAGGGCCTCGGGTACATCCTCGGCCACCGCGGCGGTGATCAGCACCTGCTGCGCACCGGCGACCATCTCGGCCAGCCGCGCTCGCCTGCTGGTGTCCAGTTCAGCGAACACGTCATCCAGGATCAGGATCGGCTCGCCGTCCTCGCCGAAGGCCTCATCGTCCCGGAGCAGTTCGTAGCTGCCGATCTTCAGGGCCAGGGCGTAGGACCAGGACTCCCCGTGGCTGGCGAAGCCCCGGGCCGGCAGAGTGCCCAATGTCAGAGCAAGCTCGTCGCGGTGCGGACCCACGAGGGCGACCCCCCGTTCGAGTTCCTTCTCTCGGACGCGAGCCATCGCCTCGATCAACCGCTCACGGACGGCGGACTCGTCGAGCAACGCCGTCTCCCGCTCGGCGGCCTGCTCGCGAGCCTCATCTGCGGGAGCCCCGGTGCCACCGAGCAGCTCTGGGCCGGGATCCGGAACACCATCAGCGGAATCGATGCTGGCGCGATAGTCGATGCGCGCACCGGAGGCTGCCGAAGACACGCGCTCATAGGCCTGGGCCACATAGGGCCTCAGTTGGCCCACCAAGCGGGCGCGCGCGTTGGTCAGCTGCGCACCGGCAGCGGCGAGCTGACCGTCCCAGACATCCAGCGTGGACAGGTCCGGTTTGCTGCCACGCCGTGCCGCCGCACCCGCGGACTTGAGCAGCGCTACCCGCTGGCGCAACACCTTCTCGTACTCCGCGCGCACTCCTGCCAGGCGTGGGCTCAGTAGCGTGGCGAGGTCGTCGAGGAACCGACGCCTCGTCCCGGGGTCGCCCTTGACGAGCTCAAGATCTTCCGGGGCGAACAGCACGGTGCGCACCAGACCGAGCACCTCTCGGGTGCGCACCGGCGAGCGGTTCAGTCGGGCCCGGTTGGCCTGACCCGCCACGATCTCCAGCTCGACGACGCTCGGGCGGCCGCCGCGGATGACCTTGGCTCGGACCACCGCGCCGGTGCTGCCCTGGCGCACCAGTGCGGCATCGGCGGCGACGCGATGACTGGAGAAGGTGGAGAGGTATCCGACCGCCTCCACGAGGTTCGTCTTGCCCTGCCCGTTGGGCCCGATGAACGCATTGGCGCCCGGCTCGAGCGCCAGGACGAGTTCGTCGTAGGAACGGAAGTCGTCCAGGGCGAGGTCAGAGAGGTACATCCGTCTGCCGCACCGCGTGCCCTCCGAATTCCTGGCGCAACGCCGCCACAGCTCTCATGGCCGGTGAGGATTCCTGGCGAGAGGCGAAACGGGCGAACAGCGCGGCCGAGATCACCGGGGTGGGCACCGCCTGCTCGATCGCTTCGAGCAGGGTCCAGCGGCCCTCGCCGGAGTCGTCCACCCAGTCGCTCAGTTTGCCCAGATCCGGGTCGTCCTCCAGGGCTTTGACCAGAAGTTCCAACAGCCAGGACCGCACCACGGTGCCGCGCTGCCAGGCTCCCATCACAGTTCCGGGATCAGGAATCAGTTCGGGGCGAGTGGCGAGCAGCTCGTAACCTTCGGCGTAGGCCTGCATGAGCCCGTACTCGATGCCGTTGTGCACCATCTTTGCGAAGTGGCCTGCGCCGACCGGGCCGGCGTGGACGAAACCCTCAGCTGTGGGGCCATCAGGGCGCAAAGCAGCGAAGACGGGTTCGAGATGCTGGATGTCGTCCTCGGACCCGCCGGCCATCAGGCCGTATCCGTTCTCCTTGCCCCAGATCCCGCCGGAGACACCGACGTCGACGTAGCCAATCCCGTGCTCGGCGAGCATCTCGGCGTTCTTGACGTCCTGCACGAAGTGCGAGTTACCGCCTTCGACCACCACATCGCCCTCACCCAACAGGGAGGCAAGTTCGGTGAGGACGGCCGTGGTGGGCTCACCGGCCGGAACCATGACCCACACCGTCCGGCGCGGGGCGGGCAGAGCAGCCACCAGCGCGGGCAGATCGGGAACCTCGCTGACCTCGGGATCGGTGTCGTACCCGGTGACCTCGATGCCCCCGTGACGTAGGCGTGCTGCCATGTTGGCACCCATGCGACCCAGGCCGATCATGCCGATGTGCATCTGCGCCTCCTCGTGAGTGGCGTCCTCGAGGGATCGCCGAACTAGTGGCTTCGCTCAGCCGGCAAAGCGGATGGGCATAAGCAGGTAGCGGAAGCTGGAGTCGTCATCGCCCTCAGCCTCCGCCTGCCCGGTGAGCACCGCGGGCTTCGAGGGATGAGTGAAGGACAATCGGGCATGACTGGTGCTGAGGGCACCGAGGCCGTCGAGGAAGTAATGCGGGTTGAACGCCGTGGTGATCGGCTCGCCGACCAGATTCGCTTCGAGGGCTTCCGAGGCTTGGGCGTCATCACCCTGGCCGGCTTCGAGGACCACCTGTCCGTCGCTGAAGGACAAACGGATCGGGGTGTTGCGCTCGGCCACCAGGCTCACGCGCCGTGCGGCGGCGATCAGCGGCTCGGTGTCAATGACAGCGTGAGTCGTTGTTTCGTCGGGGAAGAGCCGCCGCACCGGTGGGTAGTCCCCCTCGACCAGCAGCGAGGTGGTGCGTCGTCCTCCGGCCTCGAACCCGACCAGAGCAGGACCGGCGGTGGCATCGGTGCTCAGGGCGACATCGATGGACCCCGCGGAGGTCATGGACTTCGCGACGTCGGACAGCGTGCGTGCACGGACCAGCGCGGTCATGCTCGCGGCCGGGTCAGCAGGGGTCCAGGTCAATTCACGGAGCGCGAGCCGGTAGCGGTCGGTGGCGAGGAAGGTGACCTTCTCGCCCTCGATCTCCACCCGGACGCCGGTGAGCAGAGGCAGCGTCTCGTCACGGCTGGCGGCGATGGTGACCTGACTGACGGCCTCGGCGAGAAGACCAGCGTCCACCGAACCCGAGAGCTGCGGAATCTGAGGCAAGGCCGGGTAGTCATCCACCGGCATGGTCAGCAGCGTGAAGCGTGAAGCGCCACAGGTCAGGGTGATCTTGGTGCCCTCGAGGCTGACGTCCACCGGCTTGGCCGGCAGCGACTTGCAGATGTCCGCCAGGAGGCGTCCCGAGACCAGGACGACGCCGGCCTCTTCCACCTCGGCTGCGGTCTCGGACCGGGCCGAGACCTCGTAGTCGAAGGTGGAGAGCACCAGGGATTCGGCGGTGGCCTCAATGCGCACACCGGCGAGGACAGGCACGGCCGGTCGCGTGGGCAGGGTGCGAGCCGTCCAGGTGACAGCTTCGGTCAGGACATCCCGTTCGACCCGGAACCTCACGATGCGACCCTCTCTCGACGACGAATGACCCCGGTATGTCACGACCGAGGTGGCAGGCCAACCCTATGCGAGAGCCTCGCCATCTCGGTACCACCGTGACAAGCCTGGCGATCTGCAGGGATCGCTTGGCCCTGTGTCATGTGGTCTGAGCCGTCCACAGAGATCCCTGAAGAACAAGATCGTAGTCGTCATAGCCTGTGTGGATTCTGTGGACGACAGGTATTGGTGCAGGTCAACCCGACTACGAGCATGTGCACGCGATGGTGGGCGAAGGTGTGGGGAACTCCTGTTGGTGGTGGATGCACAGAGGTGGCCGATGCTCGGTCCACCGAAGAGATGTCATTCGTCCACCGCCGTGAGGGTGGTTGTCCACCGTCATCCACAGGGTTGTGCACACCTGTGAAACCGTTACCTGCTGTACACCTGGCGCCAGGGTGCGTGCGGGAGCGTTTACTGACTGGCCTGGTGCTTGATGCGGTTCGTCAGCTCGGTGACCTGGTTGAAGGTGGAGCGCTTCTCCGGCATCTGCTGGCGGATCTTCTTGTCCGCGTGCATCACGGTGGTGTGGTCGCGGCCGCCGAAGAGCTGCCCGATCTTGGGCAGTGAGAGTTCGGTGAGCTCGCGGCACAGGTACATCGCGATCTGGCGGGCGTTGACCAGCATGCGCGAGCGGTCGGCCGAGCAGAGCGCTTCGACGGTGATCGAGAAGTAGTTCGCCGTCTGGCTCATGATCAACGACGGCGTGATCTCCGCACCCTCGGGATCGGTGATCAGGTCCTTGAGCACCATCTCCGCGAGGGAGAGCTCCACCGGCTGCTGGTTCAGGTTCGCGAAGGCTGTGACGCGGATGAGGGCGCCCTCCAGTTCGCGGATGTTCGTGGAGATCCTCGAGGCGATGTACTCCAGGACCTCTGGTGAGGCCTGCAGGTCCTCATTGACGGCCTTCTTGCGCAGGATCGCGATGCGGGTCTCGAGGTCGGGGGGCTGGACGTCGGTGAGCAGACCCCATTCGAAACGCGAGCGGAGCCGGTCCTCGAAGCCCTCGAGCTGCTTGGGCGGCTGGTCGGAGGTGATGACGACCTGCTTGTTGTCGTTGTGCAGCGTGTTGAAGGTGTGGAAGAACTCCTCCAGCGTCTGCTCTTTGCCCCCGAGGAACTGGATGTCATCGATGAGGAGCACTTCGATGTTGCGGTACCGGCGCTGGAAGACCTCGGCCTTGTCGTCACGGATGGAGTTGATGAAGTCGTTGGTGAACTCCTCGGAGTTCACATAGCGCACGCGCACGCCGGGGTAGAGGTTGCGCGCGTAGTGGCCGATGGCGTGGAGCAGATGGGTCTTGCCCAGCCCGGAGCCGCCATAGATGAACAGCGGGTTGTAGGCCTTGGCCGGTGCTTCGGCGACGGCGGTCGCGGCAGCGTGCGCGAAGCGGTTGGACGATCCGATCACGAAGGTCTCGAAGGTGTACTTGGGGTTCAGCCGCGCGGAGTCGTTGTTGCCGTTCTCCGGCGCCGAGGTCCCCCACTCCTGGCCCTTGCGGGAGGGGCGCTCGCCGTCTTCGGCCGACGCCGGGGTGGCGGAGGATCGGGCGACGGCCGGCGCGTCAAAGACGTGGGACGGTGCCGACGCGGCGGGGCGGGCAGGCTCGGCGGTGGGCGGGAGGTCCTTCTCCAGGGAGGGATCGACCGTGACGGCGAAGCGCACGGGTTCGCCGATGGCCTCGCCGAGCGCCTTCGTGATGGATTCGCGGGCCCGGGTCTCCAGGAACTCCTTGGCGAAATCGCTCGGGACGGCGAGCAGGATGGTGCCGTCGATGACGCCGAGTGCGCGTGTCATCCCGACGAAGGCGAGCTGCGCCTGGGTGATCTCGCCGCGAGAGGTCAAGAGTGCGACCGCGCGGTCCCAGTCGTCGACGATCGAGTCGCTGTCCGGCACGATGACCCCTCCGTCGGCCACGGCACCATGGGGCACCGAGCTGTGAACAAGATTGAAGTGCGAGTCTGCCACTCCGGGGCGTCTTCCACATAGTTCTCCACAGATGTGGGTATCGTCTGCGGCGGCGGCACGCCCGCCATGATGCGGAAGACGGGGAATGTCGCCACTGGCTATCCCAAGGCCTCTGCGGCGTCCTTCGTCCACAAGTGTGTACGCGGGATCACGGCAGTGCTGGGCGCACGAGCCGTTGACCACCCCTGCCCCCTCACGTATCGTGGCGAGGTCGTCTCGGCTCCGGGCTGCCCGCAGTGGTGTCCATGCCGACTGACCGCCAGCAATGCGGACTCCGATCACGGAGAATCCGCCCCGATCCACCTGTGGAGTAGTGCCGTGAGCAAGCGTACGTTCCAGCCGAACACCCGGCGCCGTAAGAAGGTGCACGGCTTCCGCCTGCGGATGCGCACCCGCGCCGGCCGCGCCATTGTGGCTGCCCGCCGTCGTAAGGGCCGCGAGAAGCTGACCGCCTGACGGCTGCCCGCCGTCAGCTCGCCTGCCGTGCTCCCGGCCATTCACCGCATGCGCGGATCCGCGGATTTCACTGCGGCAGTGCGTGGTGGACGGCGTGCTGGGAGCCGCCGGCTGGTGGTGCATCTTCAGGAGCCGACGAGTGAGCCGCAGCAGCCGGCGCTCGTCGGCTTCGTCGTGTCCAAAGCGGTCGGTGGCGCCGTGCAGCGCAATCAGGTCAAGCGGCGCCTTCGTCACCTGATGCGGGAGCGGCTCTCGGCTGTGGGTGCCGGGGCCCGTATCGTTGTGCGCGCATTACCGGCAGCTCGCGGAGCGAGTACCGCCGAGCTGGCCGCTGATCTGGATCGTGCACTGAACTCCGCACAGCGGAGACGACGGTGACGACCTCGGGGGCAGAGCGCCCACCCGCCAGCCCCCCGGAGAAGCCGCGCAATCCCCTGGTCTGGCTCCTGATCGCTCCGGTGACGGTGTACCGCACGGTGATCTCACCCTGGTTACCCCGCACGTGCCGGTACTACCCCTCCTGTTCCACGTACGCGATCGGTGCTCTGCGTCGGCACGGATTCTTCAAAGGGCTCACGCTCGCGGTGTGGCGGATCCTTCGGTGCAACCCGTGGAGTCTCGGTGGGGTGGACATGGTGCCGGAAGTGGGACGCTGGCGGCCGGAGCCCTATCACCGGCCACATGAGGAACATCAGGCCGGTGATGGCGAGGGTCGGGGCGCGGTCAACGGGCCCCGAACGACGTAGGCTCGGACAAGATGTGCGCTCAGCGCACGTGACGGAATCAAAAGAGGAGCACACTCCGTATGGGTTGGTTTGACACGATACTGTTCCCGATCAAGTGGGCAGTCGCGTGGATTCTCGTCACCGTCCACGACGGGCTGGTGCTGCTCCCCTGGCTCGAGCCGGGATCCGGACCGGCCTGGGTGCTCTCCATCGTTGGCTTGACCCTGGTCATCCGGACGCTGATCATCCCGCTGTTCTTCAAGCAGATCAAAGCTCAGCGCGGCATGCAGTTGGTGCAGCCGGAGATGCAGAAGCTGCAGAAGCGCTACAAGGGCAAGACCGACCCTGCGTCCAAGCAGAAGATGCAGCAAGAGATGATGGCGCTCTACAAGGAGCACGGCACGAACCCCTTTGCTTCGTGCCTCCCGATGCTCTTGCAGATGCCGATCTTCTTCGCGTTGTTCCGGGTGCTCTACTCCCTGGAACCGCTGGCGGCAGGCACCTACAGCGGTGGTGAGTCCATTGGCCGCCTCACCCAGAGCCACGCTGAGGAAGCGCTGACCTCCACGCTCTTCGGTGCCCCGATCTCCTCGACCTTCCTCACTGCTGAGGGAGACGAGACGGTGATCGTGCGGGTCGTTGCGGCCTTCCTGATCGTGATGATGTCGGCCACGATGTTCCTCTCTCAGCGTCAGCTGACGATGAAGAACATGCCGGCCTCGGCGCTGGACAACCCCTTCGCCAAGCAGCAGAAGCTGCTGATGTACATCTTCCCGTTTATCTTCATGATCACGGGCGTGTACTTCCCGATCGGTGTGCTGATCTACTGGACGATCTCCAACCTGTGGACGATGGGGCAGCAGTTCTACACGATCCGGCGACACCCCTCCCCGGGATCCGAGGCCTACAAGGCACGACAGCAGCGCATCAACGCCAAGCGCGCTCGGAAGGGCCTGCCGTCCCTCGAGGAAGAGGAGAAGGCGAAGTCCGGGCAGAAGCAGGTGGAGGCCGCACCGGAGAAGACTTCCGGTCAACGGCAGCAGCCGAAGCGCAAGGATCGCGCGAAGAAGGATGTGACGAAGCCAGGTGGCGCGACCCCCGCAGGGCTCTCTGGTGAGATGAGCGCTGCCGAGTCGGGCGGCAGTGCCTCGAGTGCCGAGTCGGCGGAGAGCCCGAGCACAGGCGGCGCGGAGTCTGAGGTCGAGGCAGCTTCGCCAGGTGCCTCGAACGGCCGGCCCGGTGCTGGTCAGACCAGTTCGACCAAGGCTCCTCAGGGCATGACGCCCGCAGAGCGTGCCGAATGGCGGTACCGCCAGCGCATGGAACGCATTCGGCAGAGCAAGAAGAACTAATGGACTTGATGCGTCCGAAACTCGGAGGCACGCCGCGGCTGCGGTGACCAAGCAATGGAGGCATACAGGTGACTGAGGCGACCACGACCGAGAGTGCAGAGCGCTCCCCGCTGTCCGCTGACGTGAAGCGACTCGAGGAAGAAGGCGAAATCGCGGCGGACTACCTCGAGGAGTTGCTGGACATTGCGGATCTTGATGGCGACATCGAGATCGACGTCGAGAATGACCGCGCAGCGGTTGAGATCATCTCGGAGACTCACGGCTCGCGGTGGCTTCAGCGCCTTGTCGGGGACGACGGTGAGGTGCTCGATGCCGTGCAGGAGCTCACTCGACTCGCGGTCCAGGCCAAGACGGGCGAACGTAGTCGCTTGATGCTGGACATTGCCGGCCATCGTCGAGCACGCAAGGCCGAACTCGCTGCTCTGGCTGCCGAGGCGATCACGGAGGCGAAGTCCTCCGGAGAACCGCAGCACTTGGCGGCGATGAACCCCTTCGAGCGCAAGGTGGTGCACGACGCGGTAGCCGCGGCGGGCCTGACTTCCGATTCCGAGGGCGCCGAGCCCCATCGCCACGTTGTCATCCAGCCGTAGGTTTCACGTGGAACCTTCCGAGAACGATGCTGGCCCGAATGGGGGCACCTCGGACGCCGGGGACGCCCCGGAAGGGGGCACGGTCGAAGAAGCCTCGGTCGCCATGCGCGACGTCTTCGGACTCGCCTGGGCGCCTGTTCAGCGCTTCGCAGAGCTTCTGGTCGCAGAGGGTGAGTTGCGCGGTCTGATTGGGCCGCGTGAACTCCCCCGGCTGTGGAGCCGGCACCTGGCGAACTCGGCAGCGGTGGCGCCCTACGTGGGTGAGGACGATCGCGTCGCTGACATCGGATCGGGCGCCGGCTTCCCCGGCATCGTGCTCGCGGCCATGCGGCCCGACGCAGAGGTGCACCTGCTTGAGCCGATGGAGCGGCGGGTGGTATGGCTTGAAGAGGTAGTCGAGGAGCTGGGTCTCGAGAACGTGGTGATCCAGCGTGTGCGGGCGGAGGAGCTGCATCGGAGGGAACGATTCGATGTGGTGACAGCTCGCGCTGTGGCCGCGATGGACAAGCTGGCGCGGGTGGCCATGCCACTGGTGAATGGCGGGGGACGCCTGGTCGCCCTCAAAGGTCAGCGGGCCGAGGACGAGGTCGAGTCAGCGAAGTATGTCCTCCGGAAGTTGGGGGCGGTGGAGACCAGCATCGAACAGGTTGATCTCGGTCCCGAGGTGGAATCAGCGACTGTCGTGCTGGTGACGAAACGGGGCTGAGTCTCTCGGCCTGGCCGGTCCGGATGCACGGGCGCCAGCATTGCGGTCGACCAGGCTGTATCGATGACTCCGAGGCGTTCTGGATATGGGCCGAAGGGTCCGGCGCCTTGCGTGGACGTGCTGCACACTGACGGTGGTGCGAGCTGGAGGTTGGCCAACTTCGCCGGTGAGTTCCTCGTTGGCACCGTGACATCGACGCGACCGTGACTCGATCGCAGCGTGGATAGGCACTCGATGGCGATTCATGGGTCGAGAGTGACTTGGTCCATGGGGGTTGTTCCACGTGAAACCTGACGTATGGCGGGGGCTTTGCCGTCTCTTCTGAGGTACGTTGCGAGCAGGTATCGGGAGCCCAGCGGGTTCGTCGTGAGATAGCCCCGGCCCCGCTATGACGTCGGGTTGCAGCGCCGCCGCCGCGACATCCAGATTCGTGTGACGTGGGGTGTTCGACCTGGCGGAGGTGGAATCAGTGCTGCTGGCGCCCGCGCGGTGCCGCCTCTCATTGCGTGGACGTGGGTTGGTACGTGCGGCGAAACGCGAAGGTCAGTCAGAGGCCGAGTAGTCGGTTATTGCGGTTTGTGATGGTCGTTTGCCGATGGGCCGATAGAACGGTCGGACGTGGCCCGGTGGGCGGGTTGGCGGATGGCCGGCACCGAGGTTCCACGTGAAACCTGAAAACATCGGTTATGGCCGCGTGACGGTCGGGCACCGCGTGCGGTGAAGCTCTGTGTGACACGTATCGGGTGGTCCGTACGCGTCGCGGGAGCAGCGCCCGAGTGAGTCTGGAGCTGACGCCCGGCGACGCAGACCATGCGGACAGGCGTCGGCCACCTCATTCGGTAGGACCCGATCTTCAGACTGGGCGAGGTCCGCGGACCGGTTGCCCCGCTGCCCGGACAGAGATTGGACCAGCGATGTGGCGTAGCCGAGGCGTCTCTCGTGAAACGGTGAGTACTTCCTGGTGACCAGGGATGACCCGCGAGGGCCATACATGTACGGCCGCCGCCATGCCGTACCGGACCGCAGTACGGCGAGACAGTGGCATGGGCACGCATATCCGCCACTAAGCCGGCGTCAGCCACGTTTCACGTGAAACGCCGTGCACAATCCGCCAATCCGAATCCACAGGGAACGTCTGGCCCACAACCGCGGCCGAGGCAGGCCGGATAGCATGGCACCGAGAGCCCCGCGGCAGATGTGCGGGCGTGGTCTGAGAGAGGTTTCGTGGGGTCTGACGAGCGCAGCGAACTGATCGGGAGCGTCCCGATGGCAGATGAGTCGACACCGCTCGCGGCACAGCTAGCGGAAGACGCGCGGCGCCGAATCGCATTGCGCGGTGCGCGCTTCGACAAGCCAAAGACCACACGCGTCATCGCCGTGGCGAACCAGAAGGGCGGGGTCGGGAAGACGACGACCGCCGTGAACCTGGCAGCGGCCCTGGCCAAAGGTGGGCTCCGTGTGCTGGTGATCGACAACGACCCGCAAGGGAATGCCTCCACCGCACTGGGCATCGAGCATCGGGCGGGTACGCCGTCGATCTACGACGCCATCATCGAGGAAGCACCTCTGGGTGACATCGTGCAGCAGAGCGACGTCATCAACGGGTTGTCATGCGCGCCGGCGACCATCGACCTGTCTGGAGCCGAGATCGAGCTGGTCTCGCTGGTCGCGCGGGAGAACAGACTGCGCAACGCCGTACGGTTTCACGTGGAACAACAGCGGGAAGCCGGCCTGCCACTCGACTACGTCGTCATCGATTGCCCGCCGAGTCTCGGCCTGCTCACAATCAACGCCTTCGTCGCTGCACGCGAGGTCCTGATTCCCATCCAGTGTGAGTACTACGCGCTGGAGGGGTTGAGCCAGCTCCTCAAGAACATCGATCTCGTCCGTGGACACCTCAACCCCGACCTCCATGTCTCCACGATCCTGCTCACGATGTTCGACAAGCGCACCAACCTGGCCCGAGAGGTGGCCGAGGAGGTTCGGGAGCACTTCGCGGAACAGACGCTGGCCACCGCAATCCCCCGGTCAGTGCGCATCTCCGAAGCGCCCTCCTACGGGCAGACGGTCCTGACTTACGACGCTGGTTCTACCGGCGCACTCGCCTATCTGGAAGCGGCGAGGGAACTTGCCGCTCGAGCCACAAGGAGCGGCCATGAGTGACAAGCGACGCGGACTGGGACGGGGCATCGGAGCACTGATCCCTAGCGGGCCGGACGCAGATCGGCCGAAGTCCAAAGAGAGTGCGGTCCGGCGCCCGACGGACTTCTTCTTCGAGGCTAGTGCGACCGAGCCTGCTGACGGATCGGCCGATGGTTCCACGTGGAACGACGGAGACCTGGCACCCGTGCCCGGGGCACGGTTCGCCGAGATCCCGGTCTCGGAGATCGTGGCGAACCGGCGTCAGCCCCGCCAGGTCTTCGACGAGGACGACCTCGAGGAGCTCACGTCCTCCATCCGGGAGATCGGGGTGCTCCAACCCATCGTTGTCCGGGAACGACCGGATGAGGATGCTGGTTACGAGCTCATCATGGGCGAACGCCGCTGGCGGGCGAGCCAGGCGGCCAGCAGGGACACCATTCCCGCAGTGATCCGCTCCACCGCGGATGGCGATCTGCTCCGCGATGCCTTGCTGGAAAACCTGCACCGGGCGGACCTGAATCCCCTCGAGGAGGCCTCCGCCTACCAGCAACTGCTGGACGATTTCGGGTGCACGCACGAGGAGCTAGCCTCTCGGATCGCCCGCTCGCGACCTCAGATCTCGAACACCCTGCGGCTGCTCAAACTCCCGCCCCTCGTGCAGCGCCGCGTGGCCGCCGGCGTGCTCTCGGCTGGGCATGCGCGGGCCTTGCTGGGCCTGACAGACTCCGCCGCCATGGAGCGGCTCGCGCAGCGCATCGTTGCCGAAGGGCTCAGCGTGCGCGCCACGGAAGAGATCGTTGCGCTGGGGGAGGAGCCGGATACGCCTGAGATGCGACGTCGTCCCCGCCGGGGCGCCCACACGGAGATGCTCGATGAGCTCGCCAGCCGCTTGTCCGATCGCTTCGACACGCGGGTGAAGATCAACCTCGGTCAGCGCAAAGGCAAGATTGCTATTGACTTCGCCTCGGTGGACGACCTCAACCGCATCCTGGATGTGCTCGCCCCCGAAGAGACCGGCATCAGTACCGAACGGTGATCCCACCTGGGAGCATCGAACTGATGTTCGATTCTCCCAGGTCTCTCAGGGGCTTAACCCTGTGCTGCCGTGCGGACGAGGTCGAGGTAGATCTCGTTCAGATCGCGCTGATCGGCGATGGCCGCCTGGGGGAAGAGCGAGGTCTCCGTCATCCCCGGCGCCACATTCACGTCAATCAGCCACGCGGTGCCGGCGGCGTCGACTATGGCGTCGGTGCGTGACAGGTGGCGAAGCCCGAGCGCCTCGTGGGCTGCCACGGCGAGTGAGTGCGCGGCCGCCAGGCGGGCCTCATCCAGGCGCGCCGGGGTGAAGAACTGACTTCGGCCCGGGTTGTACCGGGCGTCGAAGTCGTAGGCGCCATCGGTCTCGATCTCGACTGCGGGCAGCGCCCGTGCCGAGCCCTCCACGTCGATCACCGACACGGCCACCTCGGTGCCGCTCACGTAACGTTCCAGCAGGGCCACCTCGCCGTAGGCGAAGCAGTGCACCATCGCGTCGGGTAGCTCAGCGGCAGACTCAACCAAGGTCACGCCCAGAGCCGACCCACCACCGGCGGGCTTGACCACCAGCGGGAGCCCGAGGCGCTTTTCCACAGCTTCCAGTACTGCTCGGGCACCGACCTCCCGGAAGACCGACTGCGGCAGTGCGGCGTGTTCCGGCGTGGCGAGCCCTGCTCGAGTGGCGAGGGCCTTGGCTACGGGCTTGTCCGAAGCCAGACGACTCGCCCCTGCGGTGGAGCCCACGTAGGGCAGGCCGGTGAGGTCCAGCAGGTTCTGCAGGGACCCGTCCTCACCCGTGGAGCCGTGCACCAGTGGCCAGACCACGTCCGGCTGCATCTCGGTCAGGTGGGGCAACAACCGGGAGTCGACGTCGAGCACGTGGACCTCGCAGCCTTCGTCACGCAGCACGCCGGCCACCCGGCGGCCCGAGCGGACCGAGACGTCGCGTTCATGCGTGAGTCCACCGGCCAGGATGGCAACCGTGAACTCCTGCCGCCCTCCGCGGCGCGAACTCGTCGAGCCGGTCCCGCGGACTCCGGGTTCGGCGCGAGCGTCCTTGCGCACGTCGTTCCCTGTGTGCTCGGTCATCGACTTCTCCTCATCGGACATGGCAGATCACACCTGATCCGCAGACGGGGCTTCCACCGTGTGGCCCGACGCCGGGGCGGTGCCGGAACCGAACATCTCCACAAGCTCCTGCTCGGCGCGCACCACGTCGGCCAACCGCCGCACACCTTCGCGGATGCGCTCGGGTGGGGGGTAGCAGTACGAGAGACGGATATGGCGGTGCCCGCTGCCGTCGGCGTAGAAAGCCGTGCCGGACACGTAGGCCACCAGGTTCGTGACCGCGCGCGGCAGCATGGACTGTGCGTTCAACCCCTCGGGCAGGGTGAGCCAGGTGTAGAAACCGCCGTCGGGCACAGTCCACTGCGCCTGAGGCAGGTGCTCGGAGAGCGCCCCGAGCATGGCATCGCGCCGTTCCTGGTACATCTGGCGGTACTCCTTGACCTGCTGGAACCAGTCATAGGTCTGCAGGTAGGTGGCAATGGAGAGCTGCCCCATCATCGTGGGCGAGAGGATCGCTGCCTCGGAGGCCAGCACCAGCTTCTCGCGCACCGCGTGTGGCGCAGCCGCCCACCCCACCCGGTAGCCCGGGGCGAAGGTCTTGGAGAAGGAACCGAGATACACCACGGACTGGGAATCGAAGCTGGCCAGGGCGGGCAAGGGCTCGGAGTCGAAACCGAGCAGTCCGTAGGGGTTGTCTTCCAGGATCAGCACCCCGTGCCGCCGGCAGATCTCCACCACCTGGGGGCGCCGTTCGGCGCTCAAGGTGACACCGGCCGGGTTGTGGAAGTTCGGCACGGTGTAGAGGAACTTCACCCGTCGGCCCGCCGCTGCCAGCTCCCCCAAGGTGCGGTCGAGCGCCTCGGGAATCAGGCCGTGGTCGTCCATCGGGGTGTGCACCACATCGGCCTGATAGGCCCGGAAAACCCCGAGGGCGCCCACGTAGCTGGGGGCCTCGGCCACGATCACATCACCGGGATCGATGAAGACCTCGGTGACCAGGTCCAATGCCTGCTGCGAGCCCGTGGTCACCACGACGTCATCGGGATGGGCATGAACGCTGTCGTGCCGCATGACCTCGACAATTTGCTCGCGGAGCTCCTCTTCGCCCTGCCCGCCGCCGTACTGCAGCAGCTTCGGTCCGCGTTCGCGCAGCAGCCGGGACGTCATGTCGGCGAGGAAGTCCAAGGGCAGGCCCTCGATGTTGGGCATGCCACCGGCCAGGGAGACCACTTCGGGGCGGTTGGCCACCGCGAAGAGGGAACGCACCTCGGAGGCCCGCATGCCGTGGGCGCGCTCGGCATAGGAGGAGAACCATGGATCGAGCCGGGTGCCGGCGGCAGCGGCTGCTGCGGCTGCGGCGTCGCGCCGGATCCGCTCGCCGTGACCACCTTGCGCACCCCGTGCGTCCATGTCCGTTCCTCCTGATGGTTGGGTTCGCCAGTATGGCGACCGTGCTGAGTCTGCCACCGTGTGGTGCTGTGAGTGCGAAGGCAGTCCGGGATGGACACCGCCCTGGTACCCGCGCGCCGTCCCCGTGCACACTCGGAAGCCTAGTGGTCAGACCAGTAGGCGCCGTGTGGCCCCTGGGAGAAACCCTCCCGAAATCCCACGCCTGGACACTAGAGGGGTGATGACATCCGCGCTCCCTGCTCGCCCTGCCCGATCCACGTTTCCCGCCCGGAGGCTGAGCCGCCTGACCGCAGCCCTCGGGCTCACCGGCGCCCTTGTGCTCACCGCGTGTGACGCTGGATCCCAGGCCGAAGGCGAGTCGGTGACCATCGGGATCGCCGCGGCCCCGGCCAACCTGGACTTCACCACTCAGGGTGGGGCGGCGATCTTCGAGGCACTCCTCGGCAACGTCTACGAGGGCTTGGTGCGCCTGGACCAGGACGGCGAGATCCAGCCACTGCTTGCCGAAGCCTGGGAGGTCAGCGACGACGGGCTGGAGTACTCCTTCACGCTGCGAGAAGGAGTCTCCTTCCACGACGGCACGCCCTTCGACGCCGAGATCGTGCAGTTCTCCCTCGAGCGCCTCGACGAGTGGACGGTGAACACCCCCGGCAACCTCGGCGCCATCGAGCGCGTGGACGTGGTCTCCGAACTCGAGGTGGCCGTGGTGCTCTCTGAACCCGACTACGACGTGCTCTTCTGGCTCGCCGGCCCCCTCGGCGCCATGTTCAGCCCTGATTCTCTGGATTCCTTGGCCACCGAGGCCAATGGCACGGGCCCCTTCACCTTTGGCGAGTACCAGGAAGCCGTGCGCATGACCCTGCTGCGGAACGAGGACTACTGGGGTGACCCCGCCGAGGTGGGCGAAGCCGCCTTCGCCTACTACGCCGACGCCGCTGCGGCGGCCAACGCTCTGCGCTCCGGTGGCGTGGACGCGCTGCTACGCGCTGAGGCCTACGACCAGATCGGTTCTTTCGAGAGCGATGAGGACTTCGACGTGGCCGTCGGCACCAGCCCGGGAGTGGTGGTGATGACGCTGAACGCTGCGAACGAGGCGCTCTCCGACGTCGAGGTGCGCCGCGCCATCACTGCGGCGGTGGACAAGGAGGCCGTGCTCGCGGCCGCCACGGGCGGATACGGCACGATTCTGGGCGGGCCCAGCGTGCCCACCGACCCGTACTTCACCGACTTCACCGGCGAGATTCCCTTCGACCCGGACGCCGCAGCGGAGGCTCTGGAGGAGGCCGGCGTGGCGGGCGCCAGCCTGCGCTTCACCGTGCCGGACCGCCCCTACGCGGAAGCCGCCGCGCAGGTCATCCAGGACAACCTCACCTCCGCCGGCCTGGACGTGACCCTGGCGATCCAGGAGTTCCCCGCCGTGTGGGTCGAGCAGACCATGACCAACCAGGACTTCGACCTGACGATCGTCAACCACGTGGAGCCCCGCAATGTGGTCAACTATGCCCACTCCGACTACTACTGGGGCTTCGACGACGCCGAGACGGCAGCGTCCTTCACTCGAGCAGCCGAGGCCACGGACGATGACGAGCACCAAGCGGCCATGGCCGCAGCCACCGAGCGGATCGTGTCCGAGGCTCCCGGCGTCTGGCTCTACAACCCGCCGCACGTGGTGATCGCCCGCTCCGGGCTGGAGGGCCTGCCGGAGAACGACCTCGGAGTCGGCATGGAACTGGCTCGCGTCACCGTCTCGGAGTAGCGTCGATTCGTGGCGCTTGCAGTGACCGTGGCGCGGCGGCTCGGCGTCTTCGCGCTGACCGCCGTGGTGGCCTCGATCCTGGTTTTCCTTCTCCTGTCTGTCCTGCCGGGCGATGTCGCTCGTGCGCAGCTGGGGATGAACGCCTCGGACGCCGCGGTGGCCCAGCTGCGGGCCGAGCTGGGCCTGGACCGGCCGGCACCGGTGCGATACCTCGACTGGGCCGGCGGCCTGCTCACCGGTGACCTCGGCACCTCCTACTCCTCGCGCACCCCGGTGGCGCCACAGGTGATGGATGCGCTGCAGGTCTCCCTGCTGCTGGTGGGCGCCGGGATGCTGGTGGCCGTGCTCATCGCCGTGCCGCTCGGCACCCTGGCAGCAGCGCGCGCCCACCGGCCCGACGGCGTGCTGCTCTCCGCGATCAGCCAGGTGGGTATTGCGGTGCCCAACTTCCTGGCCGCGCTGCTCTTGGTGGCGGTCTTTGCCGTCGGACTGGGCTGGTTGCCGTCCTCCGGCTGGCAGCCGCCGACGGCGGGCCTGGACTTCCTGCGCCACCTGGCCCTGCCGGCATTGTCCCTGGGGCTGGTGCGCGGCGCGATCCTGTCGCGCTACATGCGCGCCTCGGTGCTCGACGTCGCCGATGAGGACTTCATGCGCACCGCACGGGCGGGGGGACTGACGCCGGCAGCGGCGCTGCGCCGCCATGGCCTGCGCAATGCCCTGGTACCGGTGGTGACGGTGACGGGTGTGGAGTTCTCGGCCCTGATCATCGGCGCCGTGGTCATCGAGACGGTCTTCGTCGTCCCGGGCCTCGGGTCATTGCTGATCCGTTCGGTGAGCGCTCGCGACCTTGTGCAGGTCCAGGCCATCGTGATGGTGGTCGTCCTTCTGGTGCTGGTGGTCAACCTCCTGGTGGACCTGTTGCGCACGATCATCGACCCGCGGATCCGGAGGGCCTCATGAGGGCCCGCATGCCAGGCAAGGCACTGCTGCTGGCCGGAGGCGTGCTGGTGGGGGTCGTGGCGGCGATGTGCCTGCTGTCCTTCCTGTGGTCGCCGCACGATCCGCTGGCCACCAACGCCGTCGGGCGCTACCAGCCGCCCAGCGCCGAGCACTGGCTCGGGACCGATGCCCTGGGCCGCGATGTCACCAGCTTGATCCTCGTCGGCTCCCGGGTGCCGCTGCTGGTGGGGGCGGCGGCGGTGACCATCTCCTTCCTGATCGGTGTGCCCTGGGGCATTACTGCCGGCATCCTCGATCACGAGGGCCGGGCCGCGGGGAGCTGGATGATGCGCGGCAACGACGTCGTCCAGGCCTTCCCGCCACTGCTGCTGGCCATCGTGCTGGCCGCGGTGTGGGGCGGATCGACGTGGACGGCGATGGTGGCGCTCGGGGTGGGCGCGGCGCCAGCGGTGGCGCGGGTGGTGCGCTCCGGGGCGCTGCAAGTGCTCTCCCGGGAGTTCGCGCTGGCCTCGTGGGGGTCAGGGCGTGGCCGTCTCCATCTCGCCTGGCGGCACGTGCTGCCCAACATCCGGGGCATCCTCATCGTCCAAGCCACTGTTGGTTTCGCCATCGCGGTGCTGGCCGAAGCTGCGTTGTCCTTCCTCGGGCTCGGCACGCCCCCGCCCACGCCGTCCTGGGGCCGGATGCTGCAGGACGGGCCCTCGGCGGTGCACGTCCAGCCACTGCTGTTGCTCTGGCCCGGCGGCGCCATCGCGATGACGGTGCTCGGGCTCAACTTGCTCGGCGACGGTCTGCGCGATCGGCTCGACCCGCGCGGACTGACGCGGCGGGCGGTGACCGCGACATGACCGAGCTGCTGCAGGTGCGCGGCCTGAGCGTGCGGGCGGGCGACCAGGAGCTCGTCGACGGCGTCGATCTGCGCGTGGGCGCCGGGGAACGCGTGGCCCTGGTGGGCGAATCGGGTTCGGGCAAGACCATGACGGCGCTGGCGATCATGGGGCTGCTGCCACGCGGGGTGACCGCGAGTGGCTCGGTGGAACTCGCTGGCCACGGTGAGTTGCTGCGGTCCGGGCCGGGCGCGGAGAAGGCGATGTCGCGGGTGCGCGGTAACCGGATCTCCATGGTCTTCCAGGAGCCGATGACCGCGCTGGACCCGCTCATGCGGGTGGGGGACCAGGTCGCCGAGGTGATCCGGACGCATCAGGCGGAGCGGGGTGGGGGTGCAGGGGATGACGGTGCACGGGGCGAGGGTGCGCGGGGTGGTGCCGGCGGGCGCGCTGAGGCCCGGCGCCGCGCCACCGCACTGCTGGCAGAGGTCCGCCTGCCCGACCCACAGCAAGCCGCCCGCGCCTTCCCGCACCAGCTCTCCGGCGGTCAGCGCCAGCGCGTGGTGCTGGCCATGGCGCTCGCCGGCGACCCTGATCTGCTCATCGCTGATGAACCCACCACCGCCCTCGACGTCACCGTGCAGAAGCAGATGCTCGAGCTGATCGACGAGCGGCTCACCCAGCGTGGCGCCGGTCTGCTGCTGGTCACGCATGACCCCGCCGTCGTCGCCGCGCTGTGCGAGCGCGTGGTGCACCTACATCAGGGTCAGGTGGTGCCGGGGCCGGGCACCCCACTTCCCCCGGCGCAGCCACTCACCTCCGCTGCCCCTTCCCCGGCGATTGTGGTCAGTTCGCGCCGCTCTCCGGGCCAGGAGGTGCCTCCTTCGCGGCACCAACTGACCACAAACGTGAAAGAAGACGGGACGGCGATGGTGCGCGTCGATCAGGTCAGCCGTACCTACGGACGCCGCGGTTTCTCCGGCAAGGGCCGCGTGATCGAGGCACTGCGCGACGTCTCCTTCGAGGTGCCCTCCGGCCAGCGGCTCGGGATCGTGGGCGAGTCGGGCTCTGGCAAGTCCACGCTGTTGCGACTGATCGCCGGGCTGGACCGGCCGACCTCGGGATCCGTCCATGTGGCCAGTCAGCAGGTCAGCGGCCCCGGCGCACCGCGGCCGGGGGTACGGCGATTGCGCTGGCTGCGGGAGACCGCTCAGGTCGTCTTCCAGGATCCTCGCGGATCACTGGACCCCCAGATGCGCACCGGCGCGATCGTCGGCGAGCCCTTACGGGGGGTCGCACGCGAGGAGCGCGAAGCCCGCGTGGCCCAAGCCCTGGACGACGTCGGGCTCCCGGCCGACGCGGCACAGCGTTACCCCCACGAGTTCTCCGGCGGTCAACGCCAGCGCATCGCCATCGCGCGGGCCGTGGTCGTGCGGCCGCGCCTCTTGCTGGCCGACGAGCCGGTCTCCGCCCTGGACGTCTCGGTACGCGAGCAGATCCTCGAGCTGCTGGACCGCCTCGCCGCGGAGCGTGAACTGACCCTGGTGCTGGTCTCCCACGATCTGCAGGTCGTCCGGCGGATCTGCGAGGAGGTGCTGGTGATGAAGGACGGCGAGATCGTTGAGCAGGGGCCCTCGGCGCAGGTACTCCACAGCCCTCGCGCGCCCTACACCCGCGAGTTGCTTGCCGCGGCGCTGCCATCGGCTGCGAGATACTCGCCCACGTGAGCGAAAGCGCCTATCGCCGGATCATCCGGCACCTGGAGGGTGAGGTCGAAGCCGGCCGGCTCAGGCCCGGCGACCGCCTTCCGGGCGAGCGGCGCCTCATGCAGACCTACGAGGTCTCCCGCTCCACGGTGCGCGAAGCGCTCCGCGTGCTCGATGCCACGGGGGTGATCGAGACTCGGCACGGCGATCCCCGGGGTGCGGTCATCCGCCCCTTCGCCGCCGAAAGCCTGGAGCGTCCGCTGCGCCGCTTCACCGAGCAGCCGGGCGTCGAACGCCTTGAGCTGCTCCAGTTCCGCCTGGTGCTCGAAGGGCAGGTGGCGTTGCTGGCGACCGCTCGTGGGGACCAGCAGGACCTCAGCCGCATCGCGCGTGCGGCCGAGGGGCTCGGGGAGCTTGCCCGCCTCGATGGCGGCGACGGCCCAGAAGACGCTGCCGCCGCTCCGATCGACCTGGCCGCAGAGTTCGGACGCCGGTTGCGCGATTTCCACGCCGCCGTGCGGCGCGCCTCGGGCAACCATCTGCTGCGCATCTCCGGGGAAGCCGCCGACGGCGCGCTCACCGACATCGCCCGCCGTCGCCTGAGTGACGAGCCGGACGACCTCGCCCGCCGGCAACGTTTGGCCCGATCGGCTGCAGACGCTGCGACCCTCGCCGCCGTCATCGCCGCCGGGGATCCGGCCGCCGCCCGGCGCACGGCCACGGAGAACATCTACCGCTACTACCGTGACCGCCTCACCGAGTCCGAGCGCACAGCACTCGAGCCGCTTGTGGGCTGACTGCGGCCGGATGGACGGCGCGGCCGACTGACCGCGGCCCGCTGGTCCCTAGACGGTCGTGACCGACTCGGCTGCCTGCTCGACGTCGGCCTCGGCGGTCTGGGCGGCCTCGGTGCCCGGTACTCCGGCCTCGTCCAGGTCGGCGAGGTAGCGCTCGGCATCCAGCGCGGCGGAGCAACCCGTTCCAGCGGCGGTGATCGCCTGGCGGTAGATGTGGTCCACGACGTCGCCGGCCGCGAAGACGCCGGGAACGTTGGTCTCGGTGGTGGGGTGCTTGACCACCACGTAACCCTCGTCGTCCAGCTCCACGTGGCCACGGAGGATGTCGGTGCGCGGATCGTGACCGATGGCCACGAAGACGCCGGTGGCCTCGATCTCGCGCTCCTCACCGGTGATGGTGTCGCGCAGGGTCGCGCCGGTGACCTTCTCGGTGCCGTTGATGCTGGCGACCTCGCTGTTCCATTCGAAGGAGATCTTCTCGTGGTTCAGGGCTCGCTCGGCCATGATCTTCGAGGCGCGCAGCTCCTCGCGGCGGTGCACCACGGTCACGCGGTCGGCGAAACGGGTGAGGAAGAGTGCCTCTTCCATCGCGGAGTCGCCACCGCCGATGACCAGCACGTGCTGCTCGCGGAAGAAGAAGCCGTCGCAGGTGGCGCACCAGGAGATGCCCTTACCGTTCAGGGTGTGCTCCTCGGGCAGGCCCAGCTTCCGGTAAGCCGAGCCATTGGCGAGGATCACGGTGCGGGCCAGCACCGTCTGATCCTCGGTGGAGACACGCTTGAGCGGGTCGGAGAAGTCCACGGAGGTGACGTCCTCGTATTCGACTTCTGTCCCGAAACGCTCGGCCTGCTCCTGCATCTTGCCCATGAGATCCGGGCCCATGACGCCCTCGGGGAAACCGGGGAAGTTCTCCACCTCGGTGGTGGTCATCAGCGCGCCACCGGCATCGAGTTCCCCGGCAAAGATCAACGGCTTGAGGTTCGCGCGGGCGGTGTAGAGCGCCGCAGTCCATCCAGCCGGGCCGGATCCGACGATGACGACATCGTGGACGGGCAGCTCCTCGGGGGAGGCCTCCGTTGTGCTGTCAGTGGACGGTGAGAGGTTGATGCCGGGAACGATCCCGCCGCTCTGCACGCTCATGAATGCTCCAAAGTCTGAAGGGGTCTCGCTGGGTGAACCATCGCGATGGCGGCGATGTTCCCGGGTCATTCCACGCTGAGCTCGATGCGAGCGATCTCCAGGCGATTCTCGCCATCGGACTCGGCCACCGGAAGGCGGGGGAACCACAGCACGAGGCTATCGGTCTGAAGTGGCTCGAAGGTGAACTCCGAGTCCGGGCCCATCTCCCCCGAGGCGAGCACCTCGCCCTCGGTGGGCGCGCCCGCGCCCGTGGCCCGGATCTCCACCAGGCCGCCTTGGCCGCGCAGATCGATCACCACGCGGCCCACGGTGGCCTGCTCTTCGAGCTCGATGTGCATGCCGATACCCGACTTCATGCCGTACTCGGGATCGACGTAGAAGCGTGAGCGCCACCAGGAGGTGGAGTCGCCGTCGAGGGCGAGGCCGACCAGATCGGGGTTCTCCTGCCCGTCGCCCTCGGGATCCAGGGGCGTGAGGGAAGCGATGGCCGGCACGATGGGCTCCTCGCCCTCCTCGGCTTCCTCCACCTGGGCCTCGGGCTCCGGTTCGTCCGCCTCGTCCTCGTCCTCGGTGGGCTCCTCGGTTTGTTCAGCGGCGGGCTCATGTGGCGGCAGCACCACGGGCTCGGTGGGTGAGAACAGGGTGCGGATGGCGCCGTAGGTCAGCAGCACGAGAGCGGCCAGAACCAGGCACAGCACGATCGGGGCCGGGTTGATCCGCGGCTCGCCCTCGGCCGGGTCGGTGGCGCTCGGGCGCGTCACCGTCGCTGGCGCCGGAGCGGGCGCGTTGGCCGGGGCCTGCGCCGTGGGCGCCGCGGGGTGGACCGGAGCGGGTGCCTCCGGTGCGTGGGCGGCCGACGTGCCGCTCGGGGCGCTCGGCGCGCTGCTGCGGGCTGCTGACGTCTCGCCGGGAGACTGTTCCGGGGCGGACTGGGCGGTCGCCGAGGGGCCCTCTCGCATGCTGGTGAGCTTGTCCTGCCCGCGGTTCCACCAGACACCCATCCTCCGGTGGGCCGCCGCGGTGTCCGCGAACAGCCGGCGCAGCGCCGGCTGGGCCAGCCGCGCGGCATCCGACGGGCCGGAGGCGGCATCGTTCATCAGGCGCGTGCCGATGGCGCTGACCACGCCGAGCACCGCAGCGCCTGCGCTGGCCAGCGCTCCCGCACCGGCCGCCCCCGCAGCTCCGGCCGCAGCACCGGCGGCGCCGGCTCCGGCGGCTGCACCGGCGCTACTGCCGGCCATACCAGCAACAACACCGCCGGCTGGTGCCGAACCACTCGCACCACCGGCGCCCGAGGCTGGTTCGTCGTCGATATGGCTGAAGCGTGTGCGCTCGCCGCCGCCGGAGGGCAAGGGCGCCCAGGCAAGGGGGCGCGCACCCTCCGGCAGCTGAGCGGCACCCGGCTGCACAGCGGCGACATCGATCGCCGGCCAGGGCGCCAGCGCCCGGAGGAGCTCACCGGCTGAGCCGGGCCCCGCGCCGCGGGCGGTGGCGGAGATGAGTTCGTCGAGCTCGCTGGGCGGTGGCGGCGGGGGCGCACCCATATCGCCGCCGGTGGCCGCCAGCGCGGCAGTGTTGATTGCCCCGCTCATCGAGGCGGTATCGCTCGCGGCGGTAGCCGGGGCACCAGTGAGCGCGAAGGACAGCAGCGACACCAGGTCAGTGGCGTCGCTCCGGGAGGCCTCGAGAGGATCCTGGAGCTCGTCATTGCTGCCGCGCAGTGCCGCAGCCACCCCGAGCCCGGCGACGACCACCCCGCCGTCACGAGTGACGCGAATGTCCTCGAGCTGCAGTGCACGGTGGCGAACGCCATGGCGCCGGGCGGTCTCGAGGCCACCGGCAGCCTCACCGATGATCGCTCGGGCCTGATCGGCCGGAAGCCCGCCACTCTGTGCGAGCTCGGCCAGGGTCCATCCGGAGATGGGAACGGTCACCACAAAGCCCTGCTCGGCCGTGGTGCCGACCTCGAGGATGCGCTCCAGGCGGTGATCCTCGACGAGTGCGGCGCGCCGGGCGGCGTCGAGTGCCTCCTGAGTGCGCTCGTCGGTCTCCGGCATCAGCAGGATCTCGACCTCACGGTCCAGGGTGCGGTCGTGAGCGAGATATCGGGTGGTGCCCCCGGGGGCGGAGAGCTCGGCGCCGAGGTCGTAGCGCCCACCGACGATCACGGTGACTCCAGGGGTGGTCCGGGGTGACGTCGCAGGCTCACGGGGCTGCTCAGGGCGGCCCGACTGCGCGTCGGGGTCCGTGCGCTCATCCAGGGCCTGCTCCTTCGTGTCCTCGCCAACGACCCGGACGAGTCTACGCACCGGAATGTTCCATGCTACGGCTGACAGGAGCACCACACCCGCAGACAGGGCCGGGCCGCGAAGCGGCCCGGGCAGGCGGGGGACGACCCGGCGCACGATGGCCGCCCCGGGCGGGCCAATGACGCCGAGTTCTTCCACCCGCATCAGCCGGGCGAGCAGCAGGTAGATCGCGGTGATCACGGCACCGATCACGACCAGGCGTGCCAGCGAGCCGAGGAGACCGACCTCCGGCCCGGTGCCCCAGAGGGTGAGCAATGCCCATCCGGTCAGGGCGGCCGGAACGACGGCGAGGGTGAGGCGCAGGTGGGTGCGCAGGATGCGCGCGCCGTCGAGGCGCCCCAGGTGACGGCGCAGGCCCAGGTAGGCGAGCACCGCGCCCAGCCAGTTCGAAATCGCCATCGCCACGCCGATGCCCAGCACCGTCCAGGCCGGTGGGAGCCAGAAGGCGAGGGTGGAGCCGGCCGCAATGACGCCGGTGGGCAGGAGCTGCAGACGGAAGATCCCCTTGGCGTCCTCGAAGGCGAAGAAAGTGCGCTGGCACATCACGAAGATGCCCACCGCAGTCAGCCCGGCCCCCATCGCGACGACGATCCGCGCGATCGCTTGGGTCTCGGGGTAGGAGACCGTGGCGGCGATGACGCCCACCAGCGGTTCAGAGAGCACCATCAGCCCTGCGGTGGCGAGCACCGTGAATACCCCGATGACGCGCAAGCCTTGCGAGAGGTCACCGCGTACGGCGGTGAGGTTGCGATCCGCGGCGTGGGCCGACATGCGCGTGAACAGGGCCGTCACCAGGGAGACGGTGACGAGCGAGGTGGGCAGGCTGTAGATCAGGTAGCTGTAGTCGTAGGCGGCGTTGCCGGCGACGCCGAGATCGCCGTCGGCGGCGCGACGGGCATGCGCTGCGGCCCGGGAGGTGATGATGAAGGCCAGCTGCCCCATGGCCATCGCCGCGAAGGCCCACAGCGCCATCCGGCTCGCTCCACCCATGCCCTTCAGGCCCCACTGCACGCGGTAGCGGAAGCCCGAACGCACCAGCGGCACGATCAGGATCAGTGCCTGGGCCGCCACCCCGGCGGTGGCCGCGCCCGCGAGCAGGGCGGTGCGGGAGAGGCCCCACACGCTGGCGTCGGTGGCGTCTTCCATCGCGGTGCCGCCGTAAACGGCGAAGTAGACGCCCAGACCGGCGATGGCCACCACATTGTTGAGCGCCGGAGCCCACGTGTACGGCCCGAAGACGTTCTTGGCGTTGAGGACCTGCCCGATGAGGGCGTAGGTGCCGTAGAAGAAGATCTGCGGAATGCACCAATAACCGAAGGTGACGGCGAGGTCGTACCACTCTGCGGGCAGGGTTCCGCCGTAGACCCTCACCAGCACCGGGGAGGCGAAGGTGAGCACGAGGGTGAGCACGGCCAGGGCCGCCATGCCCAGCGTGAGCAACCGGTTGATGTACGCCTGCCCGCCGTCGGCATCCTGCTTGATGGCGCGCACGACCTGCGGAACCAGGATGGCGTTGAGCACGCCACCGACCAGCAGCAGGTAGATGGTGTTGGGCAGCCGGTTGGCCACGGAGAAGGCATCGGCCACCCCGGTGTTGGCGCCGATGACCGCGCCGAGCAGCAGCGGGGCCTTGACCATGCCCAGGATCCGCGAGGTGAAGGTGCCGGCGAGCATCACCGCCCCGGCACCGGCCACACCCCGGCGCGGCCCGCGATCCGGACCGCTCATGCTGGACTGTTCATGAGGCCGGCTCCATACGGCGTCCGCGGCGCACGGTGCGCACCAATCCGATCACGAGCATCACCGCCAGTACCCCGGCGATCACCGCCGTGCCCACCGTCTCCCAGTCGGCACGCACCCGCACGGCCATCTCCTGCTCCACGCCCACGGGAACCCCCGCCGGGGAGAGCAGGTGGACGTTCAAGGTGACGTCGCCGGAGCCGACGGCGCGCACCGGCACCTGCGCGGTGATCTGCCCCTGGGCCGGAACGCTCAGCTCCACGGTCTCGTCCACCTGGAGTCGCTGGTCGGAGGGATCAAGCTCGACGACCACGTGCGCCGGCACCGGGAGGGAGTTACTGAGATTCACCGGCATCACGGCGGAAGTGCTCACCACGTTCAGGGTGGAGGACTCGAGCACCGTGAGGCCACCGTCGAGGGACCCGATCTGGGAGTCCAGGTCCGTGGCGACGTCGTGGCGGGTCTCCGGGTCCTCGCGCCAGGCCGAGGACAGGAGCGGCGCGTGCGCAGCATGCATCGCCTCGGCAAGGTCCAGGTCGAGCACCGACGACCACGTATCCGCCTGCTCGCGAGTCGAGGCCAACGAGGCCAGGAACTCAGCATCGAGTTCTCCAGGCTCTGCCGCATCGGCGGGCAGATCGGCGCGGTCGAGTTCCGGGGCAGGCATGGCCAGTAGCTCTGCCACGGAGGTGGGTTCGATCCAGGGTGCCTCGGCGAGCGCTGCCACGGCCCGGGAGAGTGTCTCCAGGTCCTCGGCATCGAGGGCGGCGACCTCGTCCCGATCCAGGGCCAGTAACACCCCGCGAGGATCGGTCGGGCGTTCGCGTGCGAGTGCGGCCAGGTCGGAGAGCAGCATCTGCCGCACGTTGATCGCACTGAGTTCGATCCCGGGGCCGTTCTGCCCAGGCTGGCGCAGGAAGCCGTTGAGGATGTCCGAGGCCACCGGATCGCTGAGCACGGCCTCGACCTCACCGATGTCCGCGCGTCCGGTGGGGGTGTAGGTGAGCATCTCGGTAGGAGCGAGCTCCTCACCGGGAAGCAGGGCGGCACTCACTCCGGCCCCGGCGCCACCCTGCAGAGCGGTGGTATCTGCTTCGCCGGCGGGCCAGATCAGGGGGAGCGCGCTGATCCCAGCGCTCTCGGCGGCGTCCCAGCCACGCTCGTAGGCCTGCGCGGTGAGGTCGGCGCCGCCGGCGCGTGAGAGCGCGGCCACATCGGCATCCGCCCACGGCAGCAGGGCGAGCGAACGCGCGCCGCCGGTGGCGTGGGCATGGAGCGCGGCAGCGAGCTCCTCCGTGGCGGCTCCGGGTCCAGCGGGGGCGCCGTCCTCTGAGGTCGTGCCGTGTGCCGGCGCGAGGAGGGCAGGATCGGTGGCAAGAGTGACGCCCGGGTGGGAGAGAGCCTCGACCAGTGCCGTCAGCCGTCCGGCTGCAGCGGCGGGAGAGGAGAGCCGGCTTTCGATCTGTGCGGCGTCCATCGACCCAGCCTCGCCGGTCTCGTCGCTGTCCTGCTGGTCGGGCGTGGGATCCTCGGCGGGCGCACCGTCTGCGCTGTCCCCCCCGGTGGTGGGATCCTCCTCGGCCCCGGCGGTCGTGCCGGTCGGGGTGGGCGTGGGATCGGCGGCCTCGCCGTCAGCGGCCGGCTCGTCGTCTGCGTTGCCGTCCTCGTCGACGGGCGGCGGCAACAGGTCGAGACCTTCGGAGGCCTCCGCCCGCTCGCTCGCCAGGGGAACCAGCGGAACCGCCACGGCGACGGGCGTCGGTTCGACCGCGATGTCGGGGAACCAGACCGTGACGCTGCGGTCGCTCGCCCGCAGCGCGCTCTCCTCCGGGTCGTTCCCGGCGTCGTTCTCGGAGTCCTCCTCATCATCCCGGTCGGCGCCGTCCTCGACGCCGTCACCATCGACGGCGACTTCCAGGCCGCGAGGGCCCCACAGGGCCATCGACACGGGGAGGTCGAGCTCCTCGGGCGCGATCTCCAGGGTGAACTCCTGCGCCTCACCAGCCGGGAGGTCCGAGATCTCCTCGGTGAAGACCGGTTGGGCGAAGCTGTCCTCCACGCCAAAGAGCCACTGGTGTGCTCCCGTGCGGGAGACCGGAGCGAAGCGCTGCAGGATGACCTCGATCTCGGCGTCGATCAGATCCACAGTCGTGCCGTTGGTGAGGGTGCCGCTGACCACCAGGGGCTCATCGGGAGTCAGGACGGCCGGAGCCAGCTCCGTGATCTCCAGGGCGAGGGTCGTGAGCTCGGGCTCGTCATCAGCGAGCGCCGGGCCGGCTGCCACGGGAAGGGCGAGGCCCGCGGCCAGCGCCGCCACCGACAGCGCGGCGATGCGGGGGCTCCTCGCGCTCATGCTCGACCAGCCAGCACGTCCCGCGCGGTGGCCACCACACGGCGCTCGTTCGGGTAAGCCAGGCGCGAGGCCACCTCGGTCAGCGCCACCCAGGCGACGTCCTCGGCCTCATGATCGGGATCGTTCTCCACGGTGAGCACACCGCCGGTGGCCTCGAGGAGATAGTGGTGCACCACCTTGTGGACGCGCCGGTCGGTCCCGGCGAACCAGTAGTCGATCGTGGCGAGGTGGCGCAGCACCTGTCCCTCGATGCCGGTCTCCTCGGCGATCTCACGCACCGCTGCTTGCTCCGGGGTCTCCTCACCCTCGAGATGGCCCTTGGGCAGGCACCATTCGATACGCCCGGCGCGGTTGCGGCGGGCGATCACCGCGGTGAAAGCACGGCCGTCCTTGACGTCCACCACCAGGCCGCCGGCTGAGGTCTCATCGACCACCGGGAGCCCGCGGTTGCCCGGCGGCCGCGCCCTCCGCGGCTTCGGGGCGCGCGGGCGCGGAGCGGGAGCAGACATAATCACACTGTAGGAGATCGCAGGTCTGCGGGCCGTACATGGCACCCTGGTGCGGTGCCACTGCCTGCGTCTTCCTCCCCCTCCTCTGCCCCGGGTGCCGACCATGCCTCCGGCGAGTCCGCCCACGACGGTCCGGCTGCGGCGAGCGTCGCGAAGCGGGTGACGGAGCTACGGCGGCGTGCCGCGGCCGCACTGGCCTCCCTCCCGGCGTCGATCGGCGAGCTGGGCGAGATCTTCGCCGGTGCGGGCCATGAGCTCGCCCTCGTCGGCGGCCCGGTGCGCGATGCAGCCCTCGGCACGGTCTCCCATGACCTCGACTTCGCCACCTCCGCCCGGCCGGAGCAGACCGCCGAGCTGCTGCGGCGCTGGAGCGACACCTGGTGGGACATCGGCAAGGACTTCGGCACCATCGGCGCACGCCGCGGCCAGCACGTCGTTGAGGTCACCACCTATCGCACCGAGGCCTACGAGACGGGCTCACGTAAGCCCGAGGTGGCCTACGGCGACACGCTCATCGGTGACCTCACCCGCCGCGACTTCACGGTCAACGCCATGGCGGTGCGCGTGCCCTCCCTGGAGTTCGTCGACCCGCACGACGGTCTGACCGCACTCGCCGAGGGTGTGCTGCGCACCCCGGTCACGGCCGTGCAGTCCTTCGATGACGATCCCCTGCGCATCATGCGGGCCGCCCGCTTCACCGCCCAGCTTGGCTTCGAGGCGGACGCCGATGTCCTCGCCGCCATGAGCCAGATGGCCTCCCGGCTGGAGATCGTCTCCGCCGAACGGGTGCGGGCGGAACTGGAACGTCTGCTGATCTCCGGCCACGCCCGCCGCGGTCTGGAGGTGATGGTGGAGACCGGCGTCGCCGATGTGGTGCTGCCTGAGCTCTCCCGCCTGCGCGAGACCGTCGACGAACACCGCCGTCACAAGGACGTCTACCAGCACACTCTGACCGTGCTCGATCAGGCCATCGAACTCGAGACCGGGCCCGAGGGTGCGGTGCCCGCCCCTGACCTGGTGTTGCGTCTGGCGGCCGTGATGCACGACGTCGGCAAACCAGACACCCGCCGCTTCGAGGCCGGCGGCGGGGTGAGCTTCCACCACCACGAGGTGGTGGGCGCCAAGCTGACCGCCAAGCGGATGAAGGCTTTGCGCTTCGACAAGCAGACCACCAAGGACGTCACCAAGCTGGTGGAACTCCACCTGCGCTTTCACGGCTACGGTGACGGTGCCTGGACCGATTCGGCGGTGCGCCGCTACATCACCGACGCCGGTGACCAGCTTGAGCGCCTGCACCGGCTCACCCGAGCAGACTGCACCACCCGCAACCGCCGCAAGGCCGCTCGGCTCTCGGCCGCCTACGACGACCTCGAGCAGCGCATCGCGGCCCTGCAGGAGCAGGAGGAACTCTCCAAGGTCCGGCCCGATCTGGACGGCAAGCGGATCATGGAGATCCTCGATCTCGCCCCGGGCCCGCAGGTGGGCCAGGCCTATGCGTATCTGCTCGAGCTGCGTCTGGAGCACGGACCCCTCGGCGAGGAGGCGGCCGAAGCCGCTCTGCGCGAGTGGTGGGCCGAGCAGCAGGGCTGAGGGCGCCGGGTGGACAACGGTGATCAGGTGGTCGGGCCGAGTTCGCTCGGTGGTCCGCGGGGATCGGGGAGAGAAAGCGGCGCTGAGCGCCCGTTTGTCTACCCGATCAGGCTGGCGTGGTGATCAGGCTGGCGTGGCCAGCTGGAGCGTTCGGCGGCGGTAGAGGAAAGCCGTGACGAAGTAGACGGCGGTCAGGCCGAGGAAGACCGTGCGCGACCAGCCTGTATCGGGCAGGGCGAGCGCAGCCAGGGCCGCCGCCCCCACGAAGGCCACGTTGTACAGCACGTCGTAGAGCGCGAAGGCCCGGCCCCGGTAGGCATCGGCGGTGTCGCGGTGCACGATGGTGTCGACGGCGATCTTCGCGCCCTGCACGCCCAGTCCCATCAGGACGGCGCCGATGGCGATCACCGGCAGCTCGGGGCTGATGGACAGCAGGATCTGACTGAGCGTGGAGATCCCCAGGCACACCACGACCCACGAGGCGGGTGTGAGACGACGGTGCGCCAGTGGAGTCAGCACGATCGCCAGGCCGTTCCCGGTGAAGGACACGGCCATCAGGATCCCGAAGATCGCGATGCCGGAATCGACGTCTCCGGGTTCGGCGAGCAGGTTGCGCGAGATGAGCAGCAGGGCCAGGAAATTCACGCCGTAGAGGAAGCGGTGCGCGGCCATGACAGCGAGCGCAGCAGACGGAGTGCGCCGCGCCCTGAGGTGGCGGACGCCGTCGAGCATGTCGGCCAGAGTCAACCGTTCCGTGGGTGCGTCGCCGGCGTCTGGTCCGAGCTCCTCACGGCCGATGCGCCACGCGAGCAGGGCCGCGACCGCGAAGAGACCGGCCGCCAGGAGCAGCGTCGAGCCATCGCGTGCGGGCCCGGCAGGCGCGAACCACCCGGCGGTGAAACCGGCCACGGCACCCATGACCGCCCCGGCGGCACCCAGGGTGGGAGTGAGGGAGTTCGCCATGGTCAGATGCTCACGGGGCACCACCCGCGGTAGCGAGGCGGAGAGGGCAGCAAGCAGGAAGCGGTTGATGCTCAGTGCCACCAGCGCCAGCAGGTAGACGGCGGGCCCCACCCCGAAGAGAGTCATGTGCGCGGCGAGGATGACCGCGAGCACGAGGCGCACCCCGTTGCCGAGGACCAGGATCCGCTGACGGCTCCAGCGGTCCAGCAATGGTCCGACGAAGGGCCCCACCACGGTGAAGGGCAACAGCAGGACGGCGAAGGCCAGCGCCACCGAGCCCGGCGTGGCCAGCTGCTCGGGGTTGAAGAAGAACAGGGTGGCCAGACCTACCTGGAAGGCACCATCTGCTCCCTGAGAGGCCAGCCGAACCGCGAAGAGCCGCCGGAACCCGGCATTCGCGGCGACGGCGCGGAAGTCAGTCAGCGCGGTCACGCGGCGATTCCCTCCCGCCGGCCCGGTGCCGAGGCCCAGAACGGGCAATGGCTGAGTTCGCGGACGCCGACCGCTTCACCAGGCAGGCCGGGCCGCAGCGCACTCCACCAGCGCATCGCGCAGCGGCGCCGGCAGCGCGATGCTGGCCAGCTCCTGCACCAGCGCCAGTCCTTCCACCGTCTGGACCGCCTGCCACGCGCGCTCCTTGTCCACGAAAGCGATCTCCGCGACGTCGAGCAGCGCGAAAGCCTCGGCGACCAGATCCCGCTCCCGCCGGCGCGCACCTCTGACCTGCAGGGTGAAGTGCTCAAGACCGAGCTGCCCAAGATCCAGGCGCAGCGCCGGCGCAAGCAGCGCCTCGGCGTCCCGGTCCGCGCCCACCACGGTGACCGGGCGCGTCTCGCCGTTGACGGTCAGCTCAGCGTGCTCGAGCGACTCGACTCCGACGAGGTCGACCAGCACGCCCCGGACGCCCGCGACAGCCGGGCCACTGAGGCGCTCGCAGGAGAGGGTGAGGTCCGCGAGAGCCGGGTCGTCCCCCACAGTGAGGCTCTGCTCGAACCGCATGACCTCGGCCTCGGGCGCCGCACTGCCGTCGTCCTCGATAAGGTGTGAGGTGCCCGTTCCGGGGATGGCACGCAGCACCAGTGTCTCGGGCCGAGCGGAGATGTCGGCGTGCGGGTCCGCCAGCAGCGGCAGCACTGCACCGGCCCGGGCCAGTACTGGGTACTGCTCCAGCGAACGGTGGAAGCGCACCGAACGCCCGCCCTCGTGACGGGCTCCGGTGAAGAGATCCACCCAGGATCCCGGCGGCAGCCAGGCCGTGACCGTGGCCAGGTGGGACTCGCCGTCCTCCGGGGAGGTCAGCGGCGCGAGCAGGAGGTGCTCACCGACCATGGCCTGGTTCGGCACGCCGAAGGCCTCAGGTGTGCGGGAGTAGTCGTGGTACATCGGCCGCACCAGAGCCACGCCATCGGTGTGTGCGGCCCAGGCACCGGTGTAGAGCATGGGCACGAGTAGATGGCGCAGCCGCAGATACTCGGTCATGATCCGCGCGGCGCGCTCGCCGAAGGACCACGGCTCCTTCGTGGTGAAGGGGCTGTCCGAGGAGTGCAGCCGGGTGATCGGTGAGAAGACGCCGAGCTGGACCCACCGCACGGCGAGTTCGACGTCCCGGCGGCCGAACATATGGCCGCCGACGTCGTGACTCCACCAGGAGTAACCCACGTTCGCTGCCGTCGCGGTGAAGGTGGGCTGGAAGTCGAGCGAGTCCCAGCTGATGATCGCGTCGCCGGAGAAACCGATCGGGTAGCGGTGACTGCCCACGCCGGCATAACGGGAGAAGGTGAGCGGCCGCTTGCCCTCGCGTCCGGAGTCGGCGAAGTGGATGTGGTTGAGCATCCACAGCGGATCCAGGCCGGGAATGGCGCTGGTGCCGCCCGATTGCCAGTCCAGCCACCAGAAGTCGACGCCCTCCTCCTCCAGCGGGTGGTGCAGCACGCGCAGGTAGGCGTCCACGAAGGCCCGCGAGGCGATGTCGAAGGGGACGGCCACGCCGGTCTCCGGGTCGATGCCGGTGGCTTCCGCCATCTCGGGATAGCGCTCTTCGTGGCGGCGCACCCCGTCGGCCGGGTGCGTGTTCAGGGTGACCGCGAGCCCGCGCCGGTGCAGTTCGGCCAGGAAGCGGGGCGGGTCGGGGAAAAGTTCGCGATTCCAGGTGTACCCGGTCCAGCCGGTGCCGATCTCGGGATCGATGTCGACCAGGTGCCAGTCCATGTCGATCACCGCCACCGACAGCGGGATCCCCTCGCTGGCGAAACGGTCCATCAGCGCCAGGTAGGACTCCTCGGAGTAGCGCCAGTAACGGCTCCACCAGTTGCCCAGCACGTGGCGCGGGATGAGCGGCGTGGGGCCGGTCAGGCGGTGGAAGTCGCGCAGGGCCCCGCGGAAGTCGCGGCCGTGACCGAAGAAGTAGAGGTCCTGCGAGGGCGGGTCGGTGGGCCCGTCAGCCGGCCGCGGCGCCACCCAGCCATCGGAGCTGAGCAGGATCGAGTGCGAGTCATCGAGCACTGCGAAGCCGTAGGTGGCGAGGATCCCGTCCTCCAGTGGCGCCGCGCCGTCGACCTCATCCAGGGTGCGCGCGGTGCCGAGCAGATTGCCCCGGTGCGGGAGGTTCTGGGGGTACTCCTGCCCGAACTTCCACGTCGAGTAGTGCGGATCGCACGCGTCCCGCAGCAGGGTCACCGAGAGCGTGGAAGAGCTGAACGGGCCGCCGGCATAGTGCAGGTGGAGATGCTCGGTGACGATCTCGACGCCCTCGCCGTGCCGGGTCACGGTGAAGGGAGGGACCTCCATGTCGCGCTCGACCACCGCCTGGGTGCGCTCGTCGACGAAGGTGCCCGTGGCGGAGTACTCCAGGCGCAGCAGCCGGCTGGTCAGCACAGTGAAGCGGTAGGTGTCCCCGGTGACGACGGCGTCGGGGTTGGCGGGGGCGGGGCGCCCGTCGGACATGCTGAACATGGGACTGCTCCTGGAGTGTCGGCGAGGCCTCAGCGCTCGACGTCGCCGCGGATGAAGGCCTCCACGGATTCCTGCGCGACGTCGTCGGGGCGCTGCTCGGGCGGTGACTTCATGAAGTAACTGGACGCGGCCGTCAGCGGACCGCCGATGCCGCGATCGAGCGCGATCTTGGCGGCCCGGATCGCATCGATGATGACGCCGGCGGAGTTCGGCGAGTCCCAGACCTCGAGCTTGTACTCCAGGCTCAGGGGCACGTCGCCGAAAGCCCGGCCCTCCAGGCGCACGTAGGCCCACTTCCGGTCATCGAGCCAGGCCACGTAGTCGGAAGGGCCGATGTGCACATTGCGGTCCTCGGTCTTGCCGGCGAGCTCACCGTGCAGATTCGAGGTCACAGCCTGAGTCTTCGAGGTCTTCTTCGAGGCCAGGCGTTCCCGCTCGAGCATGTTCTTGAAGTCCATGTTGCCGCCGACGTTCAGCTGGTAGGTGCGGTCCAGCGTGACGCCGCGGTCCTCGAAGAGCTTGGCCAGCACCCGGTGGGTGATCGTGGCGCCCACCTGCGACTTGATGTCGTCACCCACGATGGGCACGCCGGCGCGCTCGAACTTCTCGGCCCACTCCGCTGTGCCGGCGATGAAGACCGGGAGCGCGTTCACGAAGGCCACCCCGGCGTCGATCGCGCACTGGGCGTAGAACTTCGCTGCCTCCTCGGAACCTACCGGCAGGTAGCAGACCAGCACATCGGCCTGGGACTCGCGCAGTGCAGCGACCACGTCAATGGGCTCGGCGGCCGATTCCGCGATGGTCTCGCGATAGTAGGTGCCCAGGCCGTCGAAGGTGTGGCCACGCTGCACCGGCACGCCCAGGGGTGGGACATCGCAGATCTTGATGGTGTTGTTCTCCGAGGCGTTGATCGCCTCGGCCAGATCAGCACCCACCTTCTTGCCGTCCACGTCGAGGGCCAGCACGAACTCCAAGTCGCGCACGTGATAGCCGCCGAACTCCACGTGCATCAGCCCGGGAACACTGGCGGCGGGGTCGGCATCGGCGTAGTAGTGCACCCCTTGAACCAAGGATGACGCGCAATTTCCTACCCCGGCAATGGCAACCCTGATGCCCATTCGTGCTCCTCGATTGTGTCGTTCCCTGTGGGGCGTCACCGCGGGCCTGGAGGGCGCCGCAGTGATCCCGATCCCAGGACACCCTAATGGGGCCGTGAGATCGAGCACCGTGGACGCGCGCGCGAGAGGGCTCAGCGCATACTGCCAATCATGGGCACACAGCCAACGCGAGCCTCACGCCAGGGAAAGAAGAGCCGGAGCGGCGCCACGAAGCGTGGCAGCCGCCGGAGCTTCGTGCTGCGCCTTCTCCTCGCGCTGTTCCTCCTCGGCGTGGCCGGAGCCGCCGGCGTGTTCGCGATCGCGTACGCCACCATCGACGTTCCCGAACCGGATGACTTCGCGCTCGCAGAATCGACCACCATCTACTACGCCGATGGTGAGACCGAGATGGGGAGCTTCGCGGAGGTTTCGCGCCGCGTGCTTGAGCTGGAGGACCTGCCCGAGCACCTGCCCCACGCCGTCATCGCCTCCGAGGACCGCACCTTCTACGAGAACATGGGCGTCGATGTGCGCGGCGTGGCACGCGCGCTGTGGAACAACGTGCGCGGCCTGCCCCGCCAGGGCGGGTCCACACTGACCCAGCAGTACGCCGAGCGGTACTACATGGGTGAGGCCACCACCTCGTACTGGGCCAAGTTCCAGGAGGCGATCCTGGCCCTCAAGCTCGACCAGTCCCAGACCAAGGACGAGGTGCTGGGCAACTACCTCAACACCATCTACTTCGGCCGCGGCGCCTACGGCGTGGAGATGGCGGCCCGGAACTACTTTGGCAAGCCGGCCGCCGAACTCGAACTGGCGGAATCCGCCCTGCTCGCGGGAATCATCCCCGCCCCTTCGGTGTGGGACCCGGCAGTGAGCCCCGAGCGCGCTGAGCAGCGCTTCGAGCGTGTCATCGCCCTGATGGTCCAGGACGGCTGGATCACCCAGGAGGAGGCCGACGAGGCCGAGTACCCCGAGGTGCTCCCGCAGCGCACCGAGAACATCTACGGCGGTCCCACCGGTTACCTGCTGCACATGGCCCGTCAGGAGACGATGGAGCGCGCCGGCCTCACCGAGGCCGAGATCGACACCCGCGGCCTGTCCATCGTCACCACGATCGACGCCGACTCCCAGGAGGCCGCCGTCCAAGCGGTGGACAACCTGCCCGAGGATCGCCCCGAGCAGAACCGTGCGGCCCTGGTCTCCCTCGAATCGGACACCGGCGCGATCGTGGCGCTCTACGGCGGCCCCGACTTCGTGTCCCGTTCCTTCAACGACGCCACCCAGGGCACCGCCCAGGCAGGCTCGACCTTCAAGCCCTTCGCGCTGGTGGCGGCCCTGGAAGAGGACATTCCGCTCACCCAGCGCTACCCCTCGTACTCGCCGATGGACATCGACGGCTACGACCGGCCGGTGCGGAACTACGACACCATCAATCGCGGCAACATCGACCTGATCGATATGACCGCAGACTCGGTCAACACCAGCTACGTCCTGCTGAACCGGGACGTCGGGCCGGAGGCCACACAGGACGTGGCCGTGCGGGCCGGTCTCCCCGAGGACACCTCGGGTCTGGATCCATTCATCTCCAACGTGCTGGGCACGGCCTCACCCCGGCCGATCGACATGGCGCGGGCCTTCGCCACCTTCGCCGACGAGGGCGTGCGGCACGATCCCTTCATCGTGGCCGAGGTGCGCGACAACGCCGGCAACACCCTCTACGAGGCCGAGGTCGCCAGCGAGCGGGTCTTCGAGACCGACGTGGTGGCTGAGGCGACCTATGCGATGCAGCAGGTGGTCGAGCGCGGCACCGGCCGGACCGCCGGGGAGATCGGCCGCCCGGTGGCCGGGAAGACGGGTTCCTCCCAGGAATACCGCTCGGCGTGGTTCGTGGGCTATGTGCCGCAGTTGACCACGGCGGTGGTGATGTTCGAGGAGGACGAGGACGGCAACCCGCGCCAGCTCACCGGCTTTGGCGGTGTGGACCTGGTGGCCGGCGGAACCTTCCCGACCGATATCTGGCGTGACTACATGGCCGTGGCCACCGAGGGCATGGAGATCGAGGACTTCCCCGAGCGCACCTGGTCGCCGCCGCCCGGGGCTCCTGCCCCCGCCCCCGTGCCGGCCCCGGAGCCTGAGCCCGAACCGGAGCCTGAGCCGGAACCCACCGAGGAGCCGACACAGGAGCCCACGGAGGAGCCGACACAGGAGCCCACTCAGGAGCCGACACAGGAGCCCACGGAGGAACCCAGCCCGACGCCGAGCCCCACACCCAGCCCTTCGCCGAGCCCCACACCCAGCCCGTCGCCGACCCCGCCGGGCAACGGCGGCGGTGGCAACGGCGGCGGTGGCGGCACGGATCCGCCGGGCGACGGCGAGGGCGGCGATGCGGCTCCGCCGTCCGGAAGTGACGGTCAAGCCAGCCCCTAGCGCGGTGTGCTCCGGTGTGACCAGATTCGCCTGCGCCGCGCACCACTCGATGCCCTAGACTGCGTAGCTGGCCCTCATTCCGGCCGATCGCGCCTGCGATCGCCGTTCGGGGGCCGCGCGATGAACCCTCCTGTCACGGAGAGACCGTGACCGTTAAGCCCATAGGAGGTGGGGTACACACATGCGCAATTACGAGCTGATGCTCATCCTCGAGCCCGAGGTTGATGAGCGGACGGTCCAGCCGTCTCTCGAGAAGCTGCTCACCGTGGTCACGACCAACGGCACCGTCGACAACATCGACATCTGGGGCAAGCGTCGTCTCGCCTACGAGATCGACAAGCGCACCGAAGGCATCTACGCCGTGATCAACATGACCACGACTCCTGAGGTTGCTCAGGAACTCGACCGCCAGTTGGGCCTGAACGAGGCCGTGCTGCGCACCAAGCTCATCCGTCCCGACGCCGCCTGAGCGCGGTTGTCACCGAGCCCAGGCACCCGCGCACACCGTTAAGGGAGCAGATCCATGGCAGGCGAAACCATCATCACCATCGTCGGAAACCTGACGGCCGACCCCGAACTGCGCTTCACGGCGTCGGGAGCTCCGGTCGCCAGCTTCACCGTGGCCTCCACGCCGCGGACCTTCGATCGTCAGGCGAACGAGTTCAAGGACGGCGAGACGCTGTTCATGCGCTGCTCCGCCTGGCGTCAGCTTGGCGAGAACGTGGCTGAGTCCCTGACCAAGGGCTCGCGCGTGGTCGTGCAGGGACGCCTTCAGCAGCGTTCCTTCGAGACCCGCGAGGGCGAGCGCCGCACCGTGGTGGAGATGCAGGCCGACGAGGTCGGCGCTTCACTGCGCAACGCGACCGCCAAGATCACCCGCACCTCCGGTGGGGGACAGGGTGGCGGATTCAGCGGCGGCCAGCAGGGCGGCCAGGGCGGTGGCCAGGGTGGCTACGGCGGTGGCCAGGGCGGCTACAACGCCCCCGGCGGCGGCCAGTCCGACGACCCCTGGGCCACGGGCGGTTCGAGCAGCTTCGACAACGACCCGCCGTTCTGACAGAGATCCGGTGCCTGATCGGCACCGGAACCCTGCACGGCGGCGTCACTCATTGACCCAAGGGCGGCGCTACAGGCGCCCGCCCACCTGAGAGACACGAGGAGTACCACCATGGCGAAGCCCGTTCTTCGCGCACCGAAGAAGAAGGCCAACCCGTTGCGGTCGGTCGAGAAGATTGACTACAAGGACACCACGCTGCTGCGGAAGTTCGTCTCGGACCGCGGCAAGATCCGCGCCCGTCGCGTGACCGGCGTCTCCGTGCAGGAGCAGCGCCTGATCGCCAAGGCCGTCAAGAACGCGCGCGAGATGGCCCTGCTGCCGTACTCGAGCTCGGCACGCTGAGGCGAGGGAGAAATACGATGGCAAAGCTGATCCTCACGAACGAGGTCGACGGCCTGGGAGCCCCGGGCGACATCGTCGAGGTCAAGGACGGGTACGCCCGGAACTACCTCGTGCCGCGTGGCCTGGCCACCCGGTGGACCAAGGGCGGCCAGAAGCAGGTCGACCAGATCACGAACGCTCGCCGCTCCCGCGCGATCGCCAGTCTCGACGAGGCCCAGGCGATCCGCGACCGGTTGCAGTCCAAGCCGGTGCGCATCAAGGTGCGCGCGGGTGAGTCCGGCCGCCTCTTCGGCGCCGTGACCGCATCCGACGTGGCCGACGCGGTCAAGGCCGACGGCGGCCCGGAGCTGGACCGCCGCAAGATCGAGGTCCGCAACCCGATCAAGGTGACGGGTAACCACTCGGTGGAGGTGCGCCTCCACGAGGACGTGCGCGCATCCATCGCGGTGGAGGTCGTCCCCGCCTGATTCGGTGGGTGGGTGACCACCCGCAGGCTGCGGCGGAGCCCCTGGTGCCGGAAGGTGCCAGGGGCTCCGTCGTGCCTGTGCACTCTTTCGCGCGTTCTCTTCACCTGTTGTCCCTGTACTCGCTCTCCCTGCGCACGTCGCTCCACTTACTCGCGAGCGCGCGCGGCGAGTCGACTGGGCGACCGGGCTCAGCGGCTGGCGCCGGTGACCATCCAGCGGTCGCCGCGGATCCGCACGCCCAGAGTGACGGCGCGGGCGAGCATGAAGCCGCCGCCGAAGGACAGCCAGAGCCAGGCTAGGCCCGCGACGCCGTCGTCGACCAGGAACCACACCAGCAGGGCCAGCGGAACGTAGGCCACCAGCGTGGCGACGCCCGCTCGCGCCAGGTAGGGACCGTCGCCCGCGCCGATGAGGACGCCGTCGAGGACGAAGACGTACCCGGCCACCGGCATGCACGCGCCGATCACGGCCAGGCCCACCGCGGCCGCAAGCCGCACGTCAGGATCAGTGGTGAAGATCGGCGCGAGCCACCAGCCCGTGGCGGCGAAGAGCAGGCCGATGAGCACCCCGGCGGTCACGCCCCACTGCAGCCCACGGCGCAGCACCGCGCGCACATGGCCGCGATCGCCCGCCCCCAGGGACTGCCCCACGAGCGCCTGCGCCGCGATGGCGAGGGCGTCCAGCGCCAGGGCGGACAGACCCCACATGGCGTTGACCACCTGGTGCCCGGCGAGCGTCACGGTGCCGAGGGAGGTCGCCACGACCACGGTGAGCATCACCGCGGCGCGCAGGGTCAGGGTGCGGATGAGCAATGGCACACCGGCGATGGCGGAGCCCCAGATCCCGGAGCCGCGCGGGCGCAGGGAGACCCCGAGGGTCCGGGACTTTCTCCACAGCACCAGGGCGAGGCACACGCCCATGGCGGTCTCGGTGATCGCGGTGCCGAGGCCGGAGCCAGCCACCCCCATGTCGAGGCCGTAGATGAACAGCGCGTTGAGCGCGACGTTGGTGATGGCTCCGGCCACGGCCACCACGAAGGGCGTGCGGGTGTCCAGGAGTCCGCGCAGGGTGCCGGTGGCGGCCAGAACCACGAGCATGCCGGGGAGCCCGGGGGCGGAGTACCGCAGATAGTCCTCGGCGTGCGGCGAGACCTCCGCCGGTGCGGCCGCGACCACCCAGGGGGCGATGACGATCAGGACCGCGGCGCTGAGGAGCCCGAGGAGCAGCGCGAGCCAGACGCCGTCGATGCCGGCCGCGACCCCTCCCCTACGGTCCCCGGCGCCCACGCGGCGCGCGGTGGCGGCGGTGGTGGCATAGGCGAGGAAGACGAAGGCGCCGACGACCGTCGTCAGGATCGTCGAGGCCAGGGCGAGGCCGGCGAGCTCCCCGGAACCGAGATGGCCGACCATGGCCGAGTCGGCGAGGACGAAGAGCGGCTGCGCCACGAGGGCGCCCAGGGCGGGGACGGCGAGCGAGAGGATCTGGCGGTCCAGCGCCCGCCCACGGAGCGAGGTGACGGGGGCGCCGCCGGTGCTGCGTGGTGCCTCAGGTTCAGGTTGAGGGTCGCGTGCGGGCTCGCGCGTGTCATCCACGGATCTGGGTCCTACTTTCCGTCCACAGCTTCTGGCCCCTGTGGAAGTGGCGTAGTGGCCGGAACCGGCGAGTCCGTGCCGGTTCTCCCACAGGTTTGTCCCCAACCTGTGCACAAGGGTGTGGGCAGGGTCCACAGGGCGTCCACAGGATACGACCGCTCCGTGCACAGGGCGGAATCCGCCGGGCCTCGGAACGGCGTACCCTCGCGTGAGCGCACGCAGGGTGATGGCAGGGCGAGGGCGCTGCCACGCGCATACCGTCGGCGTCTCCGGTCGGTGCCGGCTGGTGTCAGAGGCCGGTGCGAGGGTGGGCTCTGGCTCGTTGGTGAAGGGAAGTGGGTTGACGGTGGCTGAAGAGCGCTCGTCCGGTCAGGGATTCGACCGGACTCCGCCGCAGGACATCGCGGCGGAGCAATCGGTGCTCGGCGGCATGCTGCTGTCCAAGGACGCCATCGCAGACGTCATCGAGGAGCTGCGCCCCAATGACTTTTACCGCCCGGCCCACGAGGTGATCTACGAGGCGGTGATCGACCTCTACGGGCGCGGTGAGCCGGCCGACGCCGTCACCGTCTCCGCGGAACTGTCCAAGCGCGGGGAGATTGCGCGGATCGGTGGCGCGCCCTATCTCCACACCCTGATCTCCTCGGTACCCACTGCGGCGAACGCCGGCTACTACGCCCGCCTGGTGCGCGAGCAGGCGGTGCTGCGCCGCCTGGTGGAGGCCGGCACGCGCATCGTGCAGCTCGGCTACTCCACCGACGGAGGTGAGGTCGATGCCCTGGTGGACAACGCGCAGGCTGAGGTCTACGCCGTCACCGAACGCCGCACCTCTGAGGACTACGTGCCGCTGCGCGAGACGATCAACCCCACGATGGAGGAGATCGAGGCCGCGGCGGACCGGGGCGACGGCATGGTCGGTGTGCCCACCGGCTTCGCGGACCTGGACTCCCTCACCAACGGCCTGCACGGCGGCCAGATGGTGATCATCGCGGCCAGGCCTGCGATGGGTAAGGCGCTCGCACTGGAGACGGCTCTGCCCACGCCGTCGGGCTGGACCACCATGGGTGAGGTCAGAGAAGGTGACTGGTTGGTGGCCGCCGATGGGTCTCCGACCCGCGTGGTCGCGACCACCGAGGTCATGGCCGATCGCCCATGCTTCGAGATCGAGTTCGATGACGGCACCACCGTGGTCGCCGACGCCGAACACCAGTGGCTCACTGATACCCGCGCGTCGCGGAAGTCGGCCCAAGCCGCGGCAGTGGGCTACAACGGTTACCGGAGCCAGCGAACTTTCGCTGAGGTGCGTACCACCGAGGAGATCGCCCGGACGGTTCGCTGCCAGACCGCGGACAAGCGCATGAACCACAGCGTGACCAACTCGCTGCCGCTCAATCTCCCGGAGGCCGAGCTCCCTATCGACCCATACGTGCTTGGCGCATGGCTCGGTGACGGCCACAGCGCCGGGGGCCGGATGACGACGGCGGACCCGGAGATCGTCGCGAGGATGGAAGCTGGCGGATACGTGGTGAAGCCAGGAGCGGGAAAGTACGGCTACTCGATCACTCTGCCGAAGCCACCTGCGCTGCAGGAGCGCACGTGTGATGTCTGCGGAGCGACCTACCTTCCCAAGCAGGCCCACGTCCGCACCTGTGGACGACAGTGCGGTGGCCGCAGGAAGACGCTCAAGTTGCCGCAAGTGATTCCCAGCTGCCGCGACTGCGGCACGCCCGCTTCAGGCCGCGGACTTTGCCGTGACTGCTACGCGGACCACGGCAGCTTCCAGGTCTTGCTGCGCAAGGTGGGCGTGCTGAACAACAAACACATCCCGCTCACGTATCTGCGCGCTAGTGAGAGGCAGCGCCGCGAGGTGCTTGCCGGGCTGCTCGACACGGACGGCACCGTGATGAAGCAGGGGTCTGTTCAGATCGCCCTCACCCACGAGCCCCTGGCACGAGACACCCGGGAACTGATCCACAGCCTCGGCTATCGCACCGGGTGGTACACCAAGCGTGTGGCGGGCCGTTCGGAGGACTCTTCCACCAGCTACGTCATCACATTCACGACTGACGACGACGTGTTTGCGCTCGAGCGCAAGAAGCTAGCGCACAAGCGGCGCCGCCGGCCCTCGACCCCGCGACTGCGCTCTCGATACATCAAGCATGTCCGGTCGGTGCCGAGTGTGCCGGTCCGTTGCGTACAGATCGAACACCCGAGCCATCTCTACCTGGCAACTCGATCGATGGTCCCCACCCACAACTCGACACTGGCCGTAGATATCTGCCGGAATGCGTCCGTCAGGCACGGTCAGACTTCGGTGATCTTCTCCCTGGAGATGAGCCGCAACGAGATCACGATGCGTCTGCTCTCGGCCGAGGGGCAGGTGCCGCTGCAGAAGATGCGTAACGGCACTATGCGCGAGGAGGACTGGACCAAGATGGCCTCGGCCATGTCCAAGGTCTCGGATGCCCCGTTGTTCATCGATGACAGCCCGAACATGTCGATGATGGAGATCCGCGCCAAGTGCCGGCGCCTCAAGCAACGGCACGATCTCAAGCTCGTGGTGGTCGACTACCTGCAGCTGATGAGCTCGGGCAAACGCGTGGAGTCGCGTCAGCAAGAGGTTTCGGAGTTCTCCCGCGCCTTGAAGTTGCTGGCCAAGGAGATCGAGGTGCCGGTGATCGCCGTCGCCCAGCTGAACCGAGGCCCGGAGCAGCGCACCGACAAGAAGCCGATGATGAGCGACCTTCGTGAGTCGGGCTGCCTTCCTGCGGAGACACGGATTCTGCGCGCCGACACGGGCGCCGAGTCCACCATCGGGGAGCTCTTCCTTTCCGGTGAGAAGGACGTGCCGGTCTGGGCTCTCGATGACCGCTTGAAGTACGTACGCCGGCACATCACCTCGGTCTTCACCACGGGCACGAAGCCGGTCTACCGGATGAAGCTGGCCTCCGGGAGGGAGGTGAGGGCGACTCCGAACCACAAGTTCCTCACCTACAACGGATGGGTAGCGCTAGGAGAACTCGAAGCGGGCTCACGCATCGGCGTGCCACGGCACATCCCGGCCCCGGAACGCGAGACGGCATGGGATGACCGGAAGGTCATCATGCTGGCCCACGCCGTGGCGGCGGACCGACCGAGCTCTGCGGTGCCGTCGGACGTGTTCAGCCTTCCCAAGCATCAGATCGCGCTGTTCCTTCGTGAGCTCTGGTCGCTGAGCGGCACGGTAGGGGATGGCCCCGGAGGTGGCTCGGTCCGCTTGAGGACCTCATCGGTGCGGATCGCGGAGGCAGTGATGAATTTGCTGCTGCGGTTTGGGCTCAACTCAATGCGTGCAGGTGACGGCCGGACGATGGCAATCACCGGTACACAGGAAAAGCGGATCTTTCTCGAGAGGATCGCCGTCGACGGTGCGGCCGGCCCGGTAGCGGCATCGCTCAGGCAGCGGCTTACGACAGGGGCTGTTCGCCGGGCCTCGACCTCCAGTACCCCTTGGCATGAGGTTGGCGAGATTCTCTCAGGCCCGGCGCGGGTCGAAGACGTTGTGTCTGGAATCGGTCGATCGCTGCGTGCTGCAGAGGCGAGGCAAGGCGGAGCTTTGGTGAAAGTCGCTCAGACCCTCGATCGTGAAGATCTCGAACTCATGGCCACGAATGATCTGCTGTGGGATCGAGTGGTGACGATCGAGTACGAGGGCAGTGAGCAAGTCTTCGATGCGACGGTTGCGGGCAGCCACAACTTCGTGGCCAATGGCGTGGCCGTACACAACAGTCTCGAACAGGACGCCGACATCGTGATGCTGCTGCACCGCGAAGACGCCTACGACCGAGAGTCCCCGCGCGCCGGCGAGGCCGACATCATCGTGGCCAAGCACCGCAACGGCCCCACCGACACGATCGTCGTGGCCTTTCAGGGCCACTACGCCCGGTTCGTGGACATGGCCAGGTAGCGGGGCGATCGGCCCACCGCACGTCGTCACGAGTCCGGGAACGCACCCGCTGACGGCCCGGCGACGTCACCCGACCAGGGACCTTCGGCCCTGGCCGCCGCGAGCCAATCGGTGGACGATGGGAGCACAACGTCGAAGGGACGGGTGAGTCCGGTGACACGTCAGATCCTGGTCGCGACCGATGGCTCGGTCTCCAGCACGGCGGCGGTGGAATGGGCCGCGATGCGCGCCCTGGCAGTCGGTGCCGAGCTTCGGATCCTGTGCGTCCTCGAAGCCTATGCCCCCGGCCTCCAGGTCCCCCCTGATTACCTCGAGCGGGACCGGGAGGAGGGAGAGCGCATCCTGAAGAAGGCCGCGCAGGCGGCGTCCGCCGTGGCTCCCGAGATCTCCGTCAGCGTGGACCGGCGCACCGGCCCGGTGGCCGAAACGATCCTCGCCGAGATCGGCGAGGCCAGCGAGGTGGTGCTCGGCAGCCGGGGGCGCGGCGGCTTCACCAGTCTGGTCATCGGCTCGGTCTCCCTCAAAGTCGCGGGCCATACGGACAAGCCCGTGGTGGTCGTCCGGCAGACGATCGATCGCCCGCACGGCACGATCGTGGTGGGCTACGACTGGTCCGAAGCCGCGCAACGCGCCCTGACCTACGCCTTCGAGGTGGCCGCGCGCACCGGCGCCAAGCTGCGCGTCATCAATGCCGGGAACAGCACCATCTACGACGGTTCCATCTATACCCGCGTGACGCGCGCGGACCTCATCGCCGGCGAGGAGGCGGCTCTGCGTGCCGAGGTCGAACGCTGGCGCCAGGAGAACCCTGATGTCACCACCGACATTGAGATCATCGACGGACACCCCGCGTGGGTCCTCGCCGAAGCGTCCAAGACGGCCGACCTCGTGGTGGTCGGATCGCGGGGCGTGGGCACGATGCGAGCGGCCCTCCTCGGCTCCGTCAGTCACGGCGTGCTGCACCACGGTCACAGCCCGGTCGCCGTCATCGGTTCTGTCCGCAGATAGTGCCGCAGACCGGCAGCGTCAGGCGCTGATGTAGGCGTCTGCGTACTCACCGGTCGGGGTGATCGGTTGGATTACGTCGAGCAGGAGACCGTCGGGCGCCTCGATGATGAAGTGGCGCTGGCCGAAGTCCTCGTCCCGCAACGCCAAGACCACTGTCAGATCATGCTTGTCGATCAGGCGGTCATGGAGGGCGCGCGCATCCTCGACCTCGAGGTTGAGGATCACGCCTTGCGCCGGCGCGCCGAAGCCTGCCGGGATGGTCTCGTGCCGGTGGTCCAAGAGCGCCAACTCGTAAGCGCCGAGCCGCAAGCTGACGTACCAGCCGCCGTCGTAAGTGGTTTCTAAGCCCAGAACGTCACGGTAGAAGGTCGCTGAGGCGGCGACGTCGCCGGTCATCAGCACGGGGTAGAAGCTCGTGACAGACATGGTGGTCTCCTTTACGTACGATGTGTATCTAACGGTTCGCAGAATACATACACCGAGTACGTAAAGGAAGGGCCATGCCACGCGCCTCTGCCGCAGCGGCCGCTGCTACCGCTCGAGAAGTCCTCGCTGCCGCGCGGGACCTGTTCGCAAGCCGCGGCTTCGCTCAGGTGTCGCTCGATGACGTGGCGCAATCAGCCGGAGTGACGCGTGGAGCCGTCTACCACCACTTCGGGAGTAAGCAGGGGTTGTTCCGTGCCGTGGTGGCCCAGCTCCAGGCCGAGGTCGCGGCAGCTGTCCTCGCAGCGGCCGAGTGCGCCGGCGACGATCCGGTCGCACAACTGCGTGCCGGCAGCCATGCCTTCCTCGAGGCGACCACGCACCCCTCGGTCGCTCGCATCCTGCTCATAGACGCCCCGGCGGTCATCGGTTGGCAGGAGTGGCGTGAACTCGACGCCCAGCACTCAGGCGCCCACTTGCGCGAGATCCTGGTGCAGGCAGGGGAGGCGCAGGTCAGCGCCGAGCCCCTTGCGGTCCAGCTCTCGGGGGCGATGAACGAGGCAGCGCTCTGGCTGGCTCAGCGCCCGGGCGATTCCGCAGCGAGTCAGTCGGCGCACGGAGTACTCGATCGTCTTCTCGCTGCGGTCCACGCGCCGGGTGAGTAGCGAGGTCCGGAACACTCGCCACCCACCCCCTCGGGACCTCTGTCCCATGCGCGCCCAGCTTCGATTTGAAAGGATCGTTGAGTGGACACCCCTGGTCAGCACACTGAGCTCACCGCCGAACAGGACCTCGCCCCCTGGGCGAGCAGTCCTCACGAGGTCATGTCCGCGATGGAGTCCGAGGAACGGGGCCTGGCCACCACCGAGGCGGAACGCCGCCTCGAGGAGCACGGCCCCAACCGCCTCGCGCCCCCGGAGCGCGACCCGCTCTGGCGCCGGATCCTCTCCCACTTCGATGACGTGCTCATCTATATCTTGCTGGTGGCCGCCGCGCTGAAGGCCATCCTGGGCGACTGGGTCGACTTCTCCGTCATCCTGGCCGTGGCGGTCATCAACGCCGCCATCGGATTCATCCAGGAGGGGCGCGCCGAGAAGGCACTCGACGGCATCCGGCACATGCTTTCGCCCACCGCGCAGGTACGGCGCGACGGCGCGTGGTCGGACGTCGATGCCGCGGACCTCGTGCCCGGCGACGTCGTGCGGGTGGGCGCGGGCGCGCGCGTGCCCGCCGACGTGCGCCTGCTCGAGGCGCGATCGCTGAACGTGGAGGAATCAGCGCTCACGGGCGAGTCGGTCTCGGCGGAGAAGTCCGTGGCCGCCGTCGACGCCGAGGCCGGCCTGGGTGACCGCACCAGCATGCTGTTCTCTGGCACCCTCGTCGCGGCCGGCCAGGGCACCGGCGTCGTCACCGCCACCGGGCAGGCCACCGAGATCGGCCGGATCCAGACAATGATCGCCGAGGTCGAGTCCCTGGAGACGCCGCTGACCCGTGAACTCGGGCGCCTGGGGAAGGTCATCGCGGTCGCCATCGCGGTGATCGCCCTGGTCATGGCCGTGGTGGGCCGGACCGTCCACGACATACCCCTCCCGGATCTGATCTCCGCGGCTATCGGCGTCGCCGTCGCCGCGGTGCCCGAAGGCCTCCCCGCGCTGGTGACCATCACTCTGGCCCTGGGGGTGCAGCAGATGGCCCGGCGGCACGCCATTACCCGCAAGCTCCCGGCGGTGGAGACCCTCGGCGCGGTGACCACCATCTGCTCGGACAAGACCGGCACCCTGACCAAGAATGAGATGACCGCGCGGGTGGTCCGCACCGCTTCGGGCAGCTTCGCGGTCGAGGGCAGCGGCTATGCCCCGGTCGGCGACATCGCCCCCGAAGACGGCGGGGAGAGCGCCACACCGGACGCCGCATTGGACGGCGTCGTCGCCGTGGCGATGGCCTGCAACGACGCGCAGATCCTGCACGACGAGGCGCGCGGCTGGCAGCTCGTGGGCGAGCCCACCGAGGGCGCGCTGCACAGCCTGGCCCGCAAGGCCGGACAGGACCCGGAGAACTGGCGGCGCCTGAACTCCCTACCGTTCTCCTCCGAGACGAAGTACATGGCCACCCTCGACGAGGACCGCGAGGGCCACACGCACATCCACGTCAAGGGCGCGCCCGACCGCATCCTCACCCGCTGTGCCACGCAGATCGGCGCCGACGGCGACGCCGTCCCCCTGGAGAGCGAGCGCTGGGAGGAGTGGATCGAGGAGCTGAGCGCTCGCGGTCTGCGCGTGCTCGCCACCGCCCGTGCCACGGCGCCGGCGGGAACGACCGAACTCACCACGGAGGATGTGGAGAGCGGGCTCGAGCTGTGCGGGATCGTCGGCATCGTCGACCCGCCCCGGCCCGAGGCCATTGAGGCGATCGCCCAGTGCCGGCAGGCCGGAATCCGGGTCAAGATGATCACCGGCGACCACGCCGGCACAGCGCTGGCCATCGCCCGCGAGATGGGCATTGTGACCGACGAGCGCCGGCAGGAAGAGGAGACCGCAGAGACCGAGGCCCCCGCGGTGCTCACCGGAGCGGAACTCGAGGCGATGAGCACCGAGCAGCTGCGCGCCGTGGTGCGAGACGTCGACGTCTTCGCCCGCACCAGCCCCGAGCACAAGCTCCGCATCGTCTCCGCGCTCCAGGCCCACGACGAGGTCGCGGCCATGACCGGCGACGGCGTGAACGACGCCCCCGCCCTGGCCCAGGCCAATGTGGGCGTGGCCATGGGCATCAAGGGCACCGAGGCCACCAAGGAGGCCGCCGAGATCGTCCTCGCGGACGACAACTTCACCACCATCGAGCGGGCGGTGGAGGAAGGGCGGCGGATCTACGACAACATCCGCAAGTCGGTGCTCTTCCTGCTGCCCACCAGCGGCGCGCAGGCCCTGGTGATCCTCGTGGCCGTCTTCCTCGGCCTCCAGCTCCCCCTCGCGCCCGTGCAGGTCCTGTGGATCAACCTGATCACCGCGGTCACGCTCTCCCTGGCCCTCGCCTACGAACCGGCCGAGCCCGACATCATGAACCGGCCACCTCGGCCGGTGAAATCCGGCATCCTCACCGCTCATTACGTGGTGCGGATCGCCATCGTGTCAGTGCTCATCGGCGGCATCACTCTGGTGGCCTTCTACAGCCTGGTGGGTGCGGGCACGCCGACCGCGCAGGCCGAGACCACGGCGGTGACCCTGCTGGCCTTCGCCCAGCTGGCCTACTTGTTCAGCTGCCGCTACCTCGACAAGTCCAGCCTCACGCCGAAGGTGTTCCGCGGGAACCGGGTCATCTGGATCTCCGCCGGGGCGTTGCTCGTGCTGCAGAGCGTGTTCGTCTACGCGCCCTTCATGAACCTGTGGTTCGGCTCCGCCCCCATCACGCCCGCGCAGTGGGGTCTGGTGGTGGGCCTGTCCCTCGTGGTCTTCCTGCTCACCGAGCTCGGCAAGGCCGCCCAGCCACGGATCGCCAGGGTGCTGTTGCGGCGGGGGTGACCTCGGACTGCCCACACACCGCGGGATTCCGCCGGTAGGCAACCGGCTCGCCGTCGGCCTTGAGGCCCCTTCACACCCTGCTGCTCCGGGTTCACGATGGGGCCGCGAACGTCTGCGGGAGGCGCGACAACGCCGACCACCACATCGCCTTCCTGATGGACCCCGAAGGGCCATTCACCGCCAGCGATGTCGAAACCCAGGAGAACCAGGCACGCAAGGGCGCTCCGCTGCCTTACAAGGAACCGCCTGCTGGCCTCTCTCCTGACCACCGTCAGGAGAACAACAAGTAAATCAGACGTAGGTCGCCCACTTCCTTGACTCCCGCTAAGTGAGAGGCGTAGCCTCCACGCATCAACGAAACAAGAGGGTTCTTGTGTTGTCATCAACTAGGCGTTCATTCTCTCTGCTGGTGACTGCTGTGGTCATGGTGCTTGCGCTGCCCACGGCGGTCCAGGCGGTCACGGTGGGTTACAACTATCAGATGGGATCCCTGTCGTCCGCAACGCTCAATCGAATCCCGGCAAGCAGTTCCGGCGACTGGACAATGCCCGCCCGAACATCTTCGGGTCGAGTTCAGAGTGATGTCTATGGCTGCCCGCACTCGGAGGCTACGTACGAGATGCAGCTCCGACGCCACCGTGCGTTCTTGCCGGATGCGATCGAATACCACCTCTTTGGGAGAGAATACTGTCTGGATGCCGCAGTCACCAACTCGGCTTCGTGGGCGGCGGGCCAGTATCACTTCGGGGTAATGCCGCTTCAGACGCCAGCATTTACCGGGCTCGGGTATTCTCAGGTCGAATGGTAGATCCTGGCGCACTGAATGAGTCCTACAACAGACGGTTCGTAAGTAGAGAGGGTGGGACTGACCTGTCCCCGTTGCTGGAAGTGCGGTCTCTCCGTGGCGGATATCGTGGCCGCGAGGTGATTCGCGGACTAGATCTTGCAATCTCAGGGCTGACGCTACTCATTGGTCGCAATGGGGCCGGCAAGACGACGCTGCTGCGGCTTCTTGCAGGTGATCTCATCCGGGCAGCAGGTGATGTCGCCTTCAGCGGCGCACCCGAGGGTGACCGCCCGGTCATTGGGTATCTGCCGCAGACGCTCACCCTGCCGTCGCACTTGAGCGTCAAGGAGTTCGTGACCTACGCCGCCTGGCTCCAGGGCCAAGCGAAGTTCGAGGCGAACGAGCGCGCGGTGGAAGCGATCGAACAGGTCGATCTCGCCGACCGTAGCGCTCATCGAATCGGTCGACTGTCAGGAGGCATGCAGCAGCGCTGCGCACTGGCCGCAGTCCTGGCTGGGAACCCCGCGGTGCTCTTGCTCGACGAGCCCATGAACGCTCTCGACCCCATTCAGCGTGATGGGCTTATCGCGTTACTGAGTCGACTCAGCGACGCGATGCCGGTGATGATTTCCACACACGTGGTCGATGCGATGGCGGTTGACGCGAATCGGATTGTACTGCTCGATGATGGTCGCGCGCAGTTTAGTGGTAACCCTGCGGCACTGTGCGCGCCTCACGACCTCACCGTTGAGGCACTTAACCGGGCCATTCTCGAGCGCATGGCCATGGACCCGACCGCCGACCCAGGTGGTCCTGCGTGATCGGCATATTTTTACGAAACCGCGCCAATCTCGCGCTGGCCGCGGCGGGCACTGTCGTTGCGACGTACTACGCCCACTCGAATTCCCTCTGGATGGGTGAGGTCAACTCGGCACTGCAAATGGCAGCGACCGCTTCGGTGCTGATGAACCCGCTGATGACCGCCACGCTGGCAGTGGCCTCAAAGAGGATGTTCGATGGCAGCTTGCGGTTTATCGAGAAGGACCCAGGGCGAGCGCGCATGGCGCGGTTGTCTGCGTATGTGGGCTTCGTGGCGCCTTTTCTGGGCGGCTACCTCGCTCTGACGCTTCTCTTGTTGGCTTCAAGTACCTTGCATGGATCGCTCCAAGGTCTTGAGCCAGCACTCTTTTTCATGGGAGCCGGATCCATCGCCATGTGGGCGGCTATCGCCGTGATTGCCGGTTCTCGCCTCCCCCTCGTCGTCGCCGTGCCTTCGCTCATGGTGGCCAGCTTTCTGTTGCCTGTCTACGCCGGGAGCGAGCCGGACACTGTGGTGAGTGTCTTCACTCCACTGTCGTCGGTGGGCTTTCCTTCGCTGTTTGAAATCCAGTCGCACGTCATCATGGCCCAAGCCGTCTGGTTCATCTCTCTCGCTGCGTTGGGGGTGCAGTTTTTCCTCCGTCCCCCCGGTGCGCCTGGGACTTCGTCGCGCTTGGCGTGGGGTGTGTGGGGGATCGTGGCGTGCGGAGCGGTGGTGTCTGGGGTCTTGCTCCTGAACTCTGAAGGCGCGCGTTTCACGGAACGAGCTATCGGCGTCGAAGACGCGGAGTGCCAGGTGGTCGGCGCGATCGAGGTCTGCCTTTATCCCGAGAACGCGGACGTCATGGATGACGTAGCCAGCGTGATCGCCGAGATCACTGCAGACGCTCCTGCCGGGGCGTTTCCTCCCCTGGTGACAGAGCCCGGGATGGACGACGGCGCGACAGTGGTTCTGCCCTCCCGCCCAGCGCTACACCCGACGACCGTTGCGCAGAACCTCATACAGCCCTTGTCGTCCTGGGGCGTGTGCGATGAGTGGCTCGCGGATTACGGCGATGACTACCACCTCCGGCGGGAATGGTTGTGGGATCGCTCGGGGTATGCCACGGCAGTAGGCTCCGCTCCGGCCCTCGCTGAGATCAGTGACCTCCCGGAAGACGAGCAATGGCAGTGGTGGCTCGAGCCGATCGCGCACTGCGGCGCATGACAACGCGGTCCGTGGTCGAACCTCTGTGGGTGCTCGTGCGGGTGCGTCACCCCGCGTACACCGTGGGGGCACTTGCAGCGATCACCGCGGTCACGACCGCGCTTTGCTCGGTACCCCTTCCGGGGGCACAGTCCACCGGCGACATCTACCCGCTGGCGTACATGGTCGCGCCAATGTTCCTCCCCGTCGTCGTGGCACTAGGGCTTGTTTCGCCTGCGGCGTGGATCGAGCAGCAGGCCCGGCGCCGCGGTTGGCTCACGCTCTACTCAGGCATCGTGTGCCTAGCGGCTGTGCTTGCCGTGTTGCCATCAGCCGTCGCAGCACATGCATTTGGCTCACCGACTGACGTGAGCCCCGCGCAGTCGAGGAATCTCGCAGACTTCGTCGGCGGTAACGCCGAGAACGCTCTGGTGAGTGTCGGTCTCACCCTGATCTGTCTTCGCTGGCTCAGCGTGACCTGGGCGTGGGCGCTCCCCACTGTGCTCGTGCTGGCGGGCGTGCTCACGCCACTGCCACTTCTGAGCTTGCTGGTGAACCATGAGACCTCCGGGTCACACCTGGCGATCGGAGTCGGCTTGCTCGTCAGCGGGTTGGCCCTGCAATGGCGATCGGGGGCGGCGCCCTTACGGCGATCGTCGCCACCGTGCTGAGGGTGCGTGACGTATCCACACGGCGCGCGGGTTGCTGGGTGGCTCCCGGTCTTGGTGTCTTCGATCCCGTCGTCCGGCCCGCCCTGTCGGGAGAACCCGTGCCGCTGCGCTTCGATTGCTGTTCCTGTCCTAGGGCTGCGACGAGCTCGCAGAGAGCGCTTACGGCGTTCGGTACGGCCTCCGTGGCTGACTGTCGACTCACTGGAGGCGGCCGCGAGGTCGCCCCCGCACCGCTCCCTGACCGGTCGTTGGGACAATGGCGGTGTTAGCTTGAGGTGGCCGACGTTCCCGAGGAGGTGACTGGGTGTCCTGGGTCGAGGCGGTTCTCGCCGGCGTCGCCGTGCTCCTGGTGATCAATCTGCTCGCGGCCTTCGCTGCGGTCGCGCGGGCGCGGCACACCGCGGGCTGGCTGCTGGTCGTGCTGCTCACCGGTACCACCGGTGCGGCCGTGGCCGCCTTGCTGGCCGCTCTGTCGGAGAACCCGGGACGCTTCCTCGACGTCGCCCTGATCCTCGCCGGTTTCGCCGCCCTGACCGCGGCCGTGCGCGTCGCCGCAGGCAGGCGGCCCGCCACCGACGCTGTGCAGCGGTGATCGCCGTGCTTCTCGACCTCGCCACCGCCGTGCTGGTGCTCGCCGGCGCCTTCTTCTTCACGGCCGGAACAGCCGGGTTGATCCGCTTCCCCGGGGTGCGCAACAAGCTGCACGCCCTGACTAAGGCGGACAATCTCGGGCTCGGCCTGGTGCTGGCCGGGGTGGCACTCCACCTCGGCAGCTGGGCTTGGGCCGGGCTGCTGCTCCTGACCTGGCTGCTGGCGCTCGGAGCCGCGGCGGCCTCGGCGCATCTGCTCGGTGGCCTCGACGCCCAGGACGCGCCCCGGTGATCCCCGCTCTCGATCCGGCCCACGCGCCGGAAGCCCTCGACGTCGCCCTCGGCCTGGCCCTGTGCGTGACGGCCGCGCTCGCGCTGATCCCGCGGTCACGCCTGGCCCAGTCCATGGCCTTCCTCGGCCTGGGTGTGCTGATGACCCTGACTTGGCTGCGGCTCGGCAGCGTGGATGTGGCCCTGGCCGAGGCTGCGCTCGGCACGGGGCTGTTGAGCGCGCTTCTGGTGTGGTTGGCCGCCCGCGGGCGGCCGCGGCCCGGGCCGGACGCCGCACCAACCGCAGCCGCTTCCGAGGCCGGCGGGCCTCGGCGTTTCCTGGTGCCGGCGCTCGGCGTCCTCGCAGGCGCGGTGGCGGCTCTGATCGTGCTGGGCGTGTGGTCGCGCGCCGAACTCCTCCCGCCGCAGTGGGGAGAGCCGCTCGCCGAGCAGATGGACGGCACCGGCGTCACCCACGAGATCACCGGGGTATTGCTGTCCTTCCGCGCCTACGACACCCTGCTGGAATCAGCGGTGCTGATGTTCGCCGCCGTCGCCGTGCTCGCCCTGGGCCGCGACGACGGATTCCATGCGCTGCGGGTCAGCGCGCCGGCCATGCCGAGCACTTTGCGCTGGCTGGTGCGGGCCACCGCTCCGGTGTTGCTTCTGCTCGCTTTCTGGCTGCTGGTGGCCGGCAGCTCCCAGCCGGGCGGGGCCTTTCAATCCGGCGCCGTGCTGGCGGGCCTGCTCATCCTATTGCGGGTCGCGCAGGTGCCGGTCAACCGCAGGGTCATCCGGGCGCTGCCGGCGCTGCTGGTGGCGGGGGTGATTGCTTTCCTCGCCGCCGGCCTGCTCGGCCCGGCCATGGGCCAGGCCTGGCTCGCCTGGGATCCGGCCTGGGCCTTCGCCGCGGTCTTCAGCATCGAAGTGTTGCTGACCTGCGGGATCGCCGCGGCCCTGTCGCTGCTCTATCTCGCCCTGGAGAACCCGGTGGGTGCGCGGTGACGGGCGCCGCAGCCGCCGCCGGCTGGTACCTCGCCATCGGGGTGGTGATCGCGCTCGCGGGCCTGGTGCGCTTGCTCCTCGGGCGGGATCTGGTGGCCCGGCTCATCGCCCTGAACGTCACCGGTATCGGTTCACTGATCATCCTGCTGGCCCTCGGAGCCCGCGAGGAGCCGACCGACCCGGTGCTCTCCGCGCTGGTGATCACCGGGCTGGTCATCACGGTGGCCTTTACCGGCCTCGGAGCGGTGCTGATCCGCCGCATCGAGGGTGAGGAGGACGCCGAGGCCGGCGCCACCGAGGCGGCCGAAGTCGAGAGCGCACCGCCAGCGCACACCCCGCCGGACAGCGCCCCGGCGGAGCGCGCGCGGCCGGAGCGCCGTCCGCGAGAGCAGGAACCGTCATGACCCTCGCGCAGTTCACCCTCGGCGCCCTGCCCCTCGGTCCGCTGCTCGCTGCGGCGATCTCGGTGCTGCTCGCGCCTCGGGCGCGCCGGGTACTCGGCCTGATGACCGCCGCCGGCGTGCTGGTGCTGGCCGGCTACCTCACCGTGATCGTGGCCGGAGGCGAGGCCGTCGCACTCCCCCTGGGCGGTTTCCTGCCACCGCTCGGCATCGTGATCCGGGCCGATGGGCTCTCGGTGCTCTTCCTGTGCCTGGCCGCGCTGGTGGGCGCCGCGGTGACGGTCTACGCCGCCGCCCTTCCGCAGACCACCGGAGAACGGCTCCGCACCCCGGCCGCCTCCAGCGGAGAGGCGCCCGCGCCGCGCTGGCAGCCTGGGCACCCCGCCTTCTGGCCACTCTGGCTGGGCTGCTGGGCCGGCCTGAACGGCGTCTTCGTGGCCGGGGATCTGTTCAACACCTACGTGGCCCTCGAGCTCGTGGGCCTGTGCGCGGTCGCGCTGGTGGCCCTGGGCGGCAGCCGTGCCTGGGCGCCGGCGCTGCGCTACCTCTTCGTCGCGGTGCTCGGATCGCTGCTGTTCCTCATCGCCGTCGGGTTGCTGGTCTCGGTCACCGGCAGTCTGGACTTCGCCCAGGTGGCTGAGCGCCTCGCGCAGAGCCCCGAGACCCACCCCGTGGCGCTGACCGCGCTGGCCCTGGCCACGCTCGGCCTGGCGGTGAAGTTCGCGCTGGTGCCGCTGCACCAGTGGCTGGTGCCCGCCCACGCCGGGGCCGCCAGTGCGATCTCCCCGCTGCTCTCCGCGCTGGTGATCAAGGCCGCGCTGTTCGTGCTGCTGCGCTGCTGGCTCTGGGTGGTGGGCCCGGGCGTCACCGACAGCGTGCCCGACGGCGCGACGTCTGCGTCCCTCGATGCCCTGGGCCTCATGGCGTGGATCCCGGCTCTGATGGGTGCGGCGGCGGTGGTGCTCGGTTCCGTCATGGCCCTGCGCCAGGATCGCCTGAAGCCGCTGGTGGCCTACTCCACGGTGGCGCAGGCAGGCTACTGGACGCTGCTGTTCCCCGTGGTGCTGGGCCCCGGTGCGGATCTCGGCGACGACGGCTGGGCGGCGGGCCAGCTGGCCGACCAGGACGTCTTCGCCGCGGCACTGGGGGGCACGGTGGCGCTGGCCATCGGGCACGGCCTGGCCAAGGGCGCGATGTTCCTGGTGGCCGGCACCTTCAAGGAGCTCTACGGCACCGACGAGATCTCCCGGCTGCGCAGCGTGGCCCGGGAGCACCCCCTGCTGGTGATGACCGCGGGACTCGCGGCCGTCGGCCTGGCCGGCCTGCCGATCTCGCTCGGCTTCACCGGCAAGTGGGAGCTCGCCACCGCCGCGGTGGCGGCCGGGCATCACTGGATCCTCGCGGTCCTGGTGATCGGCACCCTGCTCAGCGCCGCCTACCTGCTGCGGATGATCGCGCCGCTCCTGGTGGAATCCGTGGACGAGGAACGGATCGAGCCGCCGGCCCGCCGGCTTCCGTCCCTCCCGCTGGCGGCCCGCGTCGCGCCCTTCACGCTCGGTGCCCTCACCGTCGCCACCGGCTTCCTCGGAGTGTGGATGGCGCGACTGCTGGAGGTGGGCGCACCGTGAGCGAGCTTTTCGCCCTGGCCGGCCCGGTGCTCCTCCCGGGCCTGATCCTGCTCTCCCTGGCCACCGCTCTGGTCATCTTCCCCATGGCCGAGGGCCGGGTACGGCTGCGCTCCACGGTGAACATCGTGGCCGCCGTGGCCAAGGTGGTGCTCATCGGGCTCCTGGTGCCGGTGGTGGTCACCGAAGGTCTGCGGCCAGAGTTCGCGGTGCCGTTCCTGCCCGGGGTGGACCTGGTGCTCCGCGCCGACCCGCTCGCGCTGTTCGTGGCCGGGCTCTCGGCGGTGCTGTGGCTGCTCACCACCATCTACGCCATCGGCTACCTCGAGGACCGGCCCCACCGCAGCCGCTTCTTCGGCTTCTTCAGCCTCTGCGTCATGGCCACGGTCGGGATCGCCTTCGCCGGGAACCTCGTCACCTTCCTGGTGTTCTACGAACTCCTCACCCTGGTCACCTATCCGCTGGTGGCGCACTGGGGCACCCCGCAGTCGCTGCGGGCGGCCCGCTCCTACATGCGCTACGCGATGACGGGCGGCCTGGCGGTCCTCATCGGCGTCGTCACCCTCACCATGGTCGCCGGGCCGGTGGACTTCGCCGAGGGCGGTGCGGCGGGGGTGGCCGAGCTGGCCGGCGACACCCCCGAGCTGGCGATCGCGATATTCGTGCTCATCGTGGGCGGCATGGGGGTCAAGGCAGCGCTGGTGCCGCTGCACGGCTGGCTACCCGCGGCCATGGTGGCACCCGCCCCGGTCTCCGCGCTGCTGCACGCGGTGGCCGTGGTCAAGGCCGGCGTCTTCGGGATCGTGCGGACCGTGGACGACGTCTACGGCATCGACGTCGCCAGCGAGCTCGGAGTCCTGCCACCGCTGCTGGCCGCGGCGGCCTTCACCATCATCTACGGCTCCTACCAGGCACTGCGGCAGACGGACCTGAAGAAACGTCTCGCCTACTCCACCGTCTCCCAGGTCTCCTACGTCACGCTCGGCATCGCCACGGCCAACGTGCTCGCCACCACCGGCGGCGTGGTGCACCTGGTGCATCAGGGGATCATGAAGATCACGCTCTTCTTCTGTGCCGGGCTCTTCGCCGAAGTGCTCAGGGCCCACACGGTTCAGGATCTGCGCGGCGCCGGCCGGCGGATGCCCTGGACCTCCGCGGCCTTCACCATCGGCGCCTTCGGCATGATCGGATTGCCCCCCACCGCGGGCTTCATCTCCAAGTGGCAGCTCGCCCAGGGGGCCATGGGCACCGAGCACACCTGGGTGCTGGCGATCCTGATCGGTTCGTCCGTGCTCAACGCCGCCTACTTCCTGCCCGTGGTCTACCGGCTCTGGTGGTCGGATGCCACCGAGGTGCCGGAGGGGATCGCGGCCACCGGCGTGCTCCGGGAGCCGCGCAGCCTGTTGCTGCCGGCGCTGGTCACGGCCGGCTTCACCCTCGCCCTGGGCATCGGGGCCTCGCTGTCCTTCGCGCCGCTGGGTATGGCGCAGCTGATCGCCGAGGGGGTGTTCCGATGATCACCGCCCTCGCCCTCCTGCTGCCCCTCAGCGTGGTCACGGTGATCGCCGTGGCCGGGATGTTCCCCGCCCAGGCGCGCCATCGCGTGCGCCGCAGCGCCGCCATCTTCGCGCCGCTGGCCGTGCTCCCGGCCGCCGCGCTGAGCTTCACCGAGCCCGGGTCGCGGGCCGCCGGACTCGAGGTCGAATGGCTGCTGCTGGGATCGTCCTTCGCACTCGACGAGCTCGCCCGGCCCCTGGTCCTCATTGCAGCGCTGCTCTACGGCGCCGCCCTGATGAGCATCTCCTGGCTGAAGCTGCGCGACGCCGAGCGCGGCTCCGGCACCCTCTCGGCCTTCCTGCTCGTCTGCTTCACCGGCAACATCGGCACCTACCTGGCCGCCGACGTGGTCAGCTTCTACCTGTTCTTCACGCTGATGAGCTTCTCAGCGGCCGGCCTGGTGATGCACTACCGCACCGCGGCCGCCCGCCGGGCCACCCGGATCTACCTGGTCATGTCGGTGCTGGCCGAGACCGCGATCCTCGCCGGCCTGCTCATGCTCGCCTCGCAGATGACCACGCTCGCCCTGGGGGACGTGCCCGCTGCCGTGGCCGGATCACCCCACCGCGGGCTGATCATCGCGCTGCTACTCGCCGGCTTCGCCGTCAAGGCCGGCACCATGCCCCTGCACGTGTGGTTGCCGCTGGCCCATCCCGCGGCACCGCCGGCCGCCTCCGCGGTGCTTTCCGGTGCGATGGTGAAGACCGGCCTGGTGGGCTGGCTCCGCTTCCTGGACGGCGGAGACACCGAGCCGGTGACGGCGGTGACGGCGGTGACGGTGGCCGGCTGGGTGCTGCTGATCTCGGCGCTGGCCGGCGCCTTCCTCGCCGTGGCGCTTGGCGTGCTGCAGCAGGATCCCAAGGTGGTGCTCGCCTACTCCACGATCTCCCAGATGGGCTTCATCGCCGCCGTGGTCTCGGTGGGGCTGATCGAGCCGCGTTACGCCGAGGTCACCACCGCGGCGGCCGTGATCTACGCGGTGCACCACGGCCTGGCCAAAGGAGCGCTCTTCCTCGGCGTGCCGGTGGCCAAGCACTACGGCCGCGGCGCCACCGGGGTGCTGGTGGCGATCGGCGTGAGCGGGGCGGCGCTCGCGGTGGCGGGCGCGCCGCTGACCTCGGGCGCCTTCAGCAAGTACGTCTCCAAGGAGGCCGTGGAGGCGGTCTCGGTGCTGGGCGTGGGCCTCGATGCGGTGCTGCCCTTCGTGGCCACCGGCTCCACCGCGCTGCTGCTGCGCTTCGGCTGGGTGCTCTGGCGCGCCGAGCGCGAGCCGCGTCGCGGCGTCGACGGCGAACTGCTCTCCTGGCTGCTGGTGGTGGCCGCCGGCATCGCCGTGCCCTGGTGGATCGGGGTGCAGTGGATGCCGCTGGGCACACCCGACTGGGATGCGGGGGTGCTCTGGGACGCGATCTGGCCGATCCTGCTGGGAGCGGGCCTGGGCGCGCTCGCGGTGCTGCTGGTGCGCCGTGGCACGCTGCCCGATGCGGTGGCCCAGGCCGATGGCACGGTGATCCAGCCCGGCGACCTGGTGGTGGCCGAGGAAGGGGCACTGCGCTGGGTGAGCCGGACAGCGGGCCGCGGCCTGGACACCGCACACCGGTTGGCGGGGGCGAGCGTGGCGGCGCCGGCGCGGTGGCTCACCCGCGCCGCCGAGACGTTCCGCCGGGCCGCGGGCGCCGCGGACCGGCGGCTCGTGCCCTGGGAGGCCTCCGGAGCGGTGCTGCTGGTGATCCTGGCAGTGGCGCTCGCCGCCGGAGTGCTGGGACGGTGGCTGACATGACGCGCTGGATCGCCGCAACGGCGGCCCGGGCACTGGTGCTCGGCGTGCTCTGGGTCGTCCTCGCCGGCTGGGACGCGGACTACGCGCTGTACGGGGTGGTCGGTGTCGGCCTCGCCACCGCGTGCAGCCTGGCGCTGCTGCCACCGCGGGGCCAGGTGCGGGTGGCGACGTGGCCGAGGAGGGCGTGGCACACCGTGGTGCTCCTCGCGTGGTTCGCAGGGAAGTCGGCGGCCGGTGGTGCCGACGTCGCGGCGCGGGCGCTGCGGCGGCCGGTCGCCGTCGACCCGGCGGTGGTGCGCGCCCCGGTGCGGCTGCCCGAGGGCCACGCCCGGCAACTCGCGCTGCTCATGATGAACCTGATGCCCGGGTCCATGGTGCAGCGGGTGCTCCCGGGCGAGGGGGAGATGGGCGCTGGGGCGGAGGGCGGCGCCGAGGGTGTCGCCGCGCCGGAGAACGCGGTGGTCGGGCCCGACCGCGCCGCGGGCCCGACCGTGGAGCTGCACACCCTCGCGGTGAGCCTGAAACCGGCCGAGCAGTGGGAGCAACTCCAGCGCCGCGTGGGCGCCGCCCTGGGTGAGGAGCTCGCAGGGCTTGAACCTCACGCGACGTGAGGTCTTAGCGTCGTCCAGGCCGGCGCATCGGGCGCCGGTGAAGTCGGAAGAGGAGTCAGGCGTGGACGAGGAACGAGCATGGAAGGTCGGTGAGCTCGCCCGGGCCACCGGCCTGACGGTGCGCACCCTGCACCACTGGGACGAGCTCGGCCTCGTGGTGCCGTCCAGGCGCACGTCCTCCGGTCACCGGGTCTACTCGGGGGCCGAGGTCGAGCGGGTGTATCAGGTACTCGCCCTGCGGCGCCTGGGCGTTCCGCTGGCCACCATCGGTTCGCTGTTGGAGGGATCGCAGGACGTGGGTGAGGTGCTCGCGCAGCACCTGCGCCTGGTCGAGGAGCAGATGCTCGCGCTGCGGCGGCTGCGCTCCGGCCTGGCCTCCGCCCTGAAGACGGCGGCCGATGGCTCCCCGGCCGACTTCGTGAACCTCATCAGAAAGGTGATCGTCGTGGACGAGATCGTGGAGAAGTACTTCAGCCCGGAACAGCTCGCCACCCTGGCCGAGCGCAAGGACAGCGAGGGTGAGCACATCGCCGAGGTGGAGGCCGCCTGGCCCGACCTCATCGCCCGCGTGCAGGCCGCCGTGGACGATGGCGTGGACCCCACCAGCGAGCAGGGCCGGGCACTGGCCCGCGAGTGGGGCGCGCTGCTGCATGCCTTCCATCAGGGCGATGAGCAGATGCGCGAGTCGCTGTTCACCATGCAGCAGGAGAACGCCGAGCAGATCCGCCGCGATCACGGCGGGCCCAGCCCGGAGATGATCGACTTCATCACCCGCGCGAGCGCGTAGCGTCCGCAGGCCACGCGCCAACGGGTAGAGAATCTGGCGCTCAGCGCCACTTTCTCTACCCCATGAGGCCGTGGCCGACCGGCGAGGGAAGGGTGGGTCGAGCCAGGGGAGCGCCAGCGCACCCGGCTGCACCTGCCGGCGTCAGGCCGCGATCAGCGCCTCGAGCGTGAGATCGGGGTGGTTGCGCTGCACGGCGCGCATCCGCCACTGGTCTGCGAACAAGGCCAGCAGCTCGCCGTCGGTGCGGTGCAGCACCTCGACGCCGCGCTCATTGGCCAGCACCTGGGCTGATTCGGCGTCGGTGCGGCGGGCGAGGGTGTAGCCGAGGGTCTCCAACCGCACCGGTGAACTGAACTCGTCGGCCATCCGGTGCTCGGCCACCTCGAACTGCATGGGCCCCACGGCCGCCAGCACCGGGGCCTGGTCACCGCGCAGGTTCGAGCGCAGTACCTGCACCACGCCCTCGGCCTCCAGCTGCGTGATGCCCTTGCGGAACTGCTTGTACCGGCCGATGTCGACGGCGCGGGCCACGGCGAAGTGCTCGGGCGCGAAGGTGGGCAGCGGCGGGAACTCCACCGGCTCGCCGGTGTAGATCGTGTCACCGATGGACAGGGCCGCGGCGTTGACCAGCCCGACGACGTCGCCAGGGTAGGCGGTGTCGACGCCGTCGCGCCCTTGACCGAAGGCCTGCTGGGCGTACTTGGTGGCGAAGGGCCGCCCGGTCCGGGCGGTGGTGACGACCATGCCGCGCTCGAAAACCCCGGAGCACACCCGCACGAAAGCCACGCGGTCGCGGTGCGCGGTGTTCATGCCGGTCTGCAGCTTGAAGACCATGGCGCTGAACGGTGCCTCCACCGGCCGCGGGTTCCCGGCGTGGTCCGGGCGTGGGGTGGCCGGTGGGGCGAGCTCGACCAGGGTGTCCAGCAGGCGCCGGACGCCGAAGTTCTTCACCGCGGCGGCGAAGAGCACCGGGGTGGAGACCCCGGCCAGGAAGGTCTCCTGCTCGTGCTGCGCGCCGGAGGCCTCGAGGAGTTCGGACTCCTCCTGGGCGGTGATCCAGGCCTCGCCCTCACGCGCCGCGGCTTGCTCGGCATCCATGTGCTCCTCCGGGGCGATCTGCGCGCCGCCGGCGGTGGCGGTGAAGGCGTCGTAGGAGCCTTCGCTGCGATCGATGACGCCGCGGAAGTCCCCGGCGATCCCCACCGGCCAAGTCAGCGGCGTCGGCGTCAAGCCGGTGCGCTCGGTGATCTCGTCCATGAGTTCCAGCGGGTCACGCCCGGGCCGGTCCCATTTGTTGATCACCGTGATGATCGGGATCCCGCGGTGCTTACACACTGCGAAGAGCTTCATGGTCTGGGCCTCGAGGCCCTTGGCAGCATCGACCAGCATGATGGCTGCGTCCACCGCGGCGAGCACCCGGTAGGTGTCCTCGGAGAAGTCCGCGTGACCGGGGGTGTCCACCAGGTTGAGCACGGTGTCGCGGTAGGTGAGCTGGAGGGAGGCCGAGCTGATCGAGATGCCGCGGGCCTGCTCCATGGACATCCAGTCCGAGACCGTGTGGCGCCGGCCCGCCTTGCCGTTGATGTGGCCCGCCTCGGTGATCGCCTGCGCGTGCAGGGCCAGCGCCTCGGTCAGGGTCGACTTCCCGGCGTCGGGGTGGGAGATGACCGCGAAGGTGCGGCGTCGCCGCGCCTGGGTCGCTGCCTCGGTGTCTGTTGCTGGTCCATTCGGACGCACTGGCTTGGTCCTTCGTGAGTACTTGTGTTCCACGGCATGCCACGCGGCGGCGGCGTGCTCGAGGGGGAACGGCGCGCCGCGGCGGTGGCGCCGTGCGGTGACCTCATCGTCTCAGGTCACCGCGTTGGGCGTGTCACGCGGCGCATTCGCCAAGGGGTGGGCCCAGGAAGACGTGCGGCAGGTATCGACGCAGCCGAGCACCGACGGCGACTCTACCCTTACGTCAACGGCGAGTTGAGCATGAAACCAGGCACAATGGCCGGATGAAACGTGCCGGATCCGCCCCCGAACAGAGCACGATGCACATCGGTGCCGTCGCCGAGCGTGCCGGGATGTCACTGCGGAGCCTGCGCCACTACGACGAGGTCGGCCTGCTCACCCCCTCAGGGCGCAGCGCAGGTGGCTTCCGGCTCTATACCGACGACGACGTCGAGCGCCTGATGCTGATCCGGCGGATGAAGCCGCTCGGGTTCTCGTTGGATGCGATGCGCGAGCTGCTGGAGCTCACCGATCACCTGGCGAGCGGCTCCGATACCGAGGCGCAGCGACGGCTCGAGGAGTTCATCGCTGACGCCGAATCGCGGCGTGAGGAGCTGGCCCGCACCCTGGAGATGGCCGACGAGTTCATCGAACGTCTCCATGGGCAAAGCGCTCAGCGCAGCTGAGCTGACGGCCGGCAGAGCACTCAGCGCAGCTGAACTAGTCAGGTGCCCTCAGGCGCGAAGGCGGCCAGCATGCCGGGATCGCCCGGTTGATCGCAGCTGAGGCGGAGACTGGTGGCCGACTCGATCTCTGCGGCAGCGAAGGCGAAGACGGTCACGCCGCCCTGCCCGGGAACGTTCAGACCGGAGCCCGTGTGCTGCATCGGCTCGCCGTCGACCTCGCACAGCTCCGGCTCGACATCATCCTGTGCTCGCCGTGGGGCAAGCGCGTACAGCGTGCCCGGCCCATCGGCGGTGATCTCGAGCGCAGACCCGTCGGCGGCGAGCTCGTAGAAGTCCATCGCCTCGATACGTGCCAACGCCTCATCGGCTGAGGGCGCAAAGTCGCAAGCGCCCAGCCCGAGCAGCAGCGCTCCGGCAGCCACAAGGAGGAACCTCACGGGCCGCTCGCGCCGATGGCGGCCACGGCCTCGATCTCGACGAGCTGGTCGTCGTAGCCCAACGCCGCCACGCCCAGGAGAGTGCTGGGCGGGCGATGCGGGGCGAGCCCATCGCGAATGACCTCCCAGGCTGCTACCAGATCGGCCTGATCTGCCGAGGCCACGTACACGGTGGTCTTCACCAGATCGGTGATCGAGGCGCCGGCGGCGGCGAGCGACTGCTCCAGGTTCGCCACGCACACAGCCGCCTGCCCGCGGACGTCCCCGATCGGCGTCGTCGATCCGTCGGCGGCCAGGGGGCACGCCCCGGCGAGGTGGATCAGGGTGGCGCCCCCGCGGGTGATCGCGGCGTAGGCGTACTCGGCGACGTCGGACAGGGGCGGTCGGGTATCGACGGCGGTCTCGGAGGCCTCGAGGAATCTGGTCACCGGGCCAGGTTAACCGCGAGGCTGGCGCACTGATCGCGCCACCGCGCCGATGCTCTTCGGCTACTCCAGCGGCGTCCATCCCGCGGGGCGCGGGCCGGGGCGGTCAGCGCGTTCTCGGTCAGCGCGAGCTGACCACCCCTGTGCTGATTGGCTTCCGGGCTCGCCGACAACGCCGCGTGCTGGCCGGAACCCGACGTCGTCCAGCCTGGTGCCGGGCGTGCTGGCCCGCCGTACCGAGGCCCGGATGCTCCACGGCTTGTCGGCCCACCCCCCGCCACGGAGTACCCGGTAGTCGGCGTACCGGGCGGTATCGGCGTAATCCCAGCACCACTCCCAGATGTTGCCGAGCATGTCGTAGAGCCCGAAAGGGTTCGGCTTCTTGGTGCCCACCGGCTGTGGCCCGTCCACCTCGTCCGCCGCGGCCCAGGCGATGTCCTGCAGGTCACCGTAGGTGGGCCCGGTGGTGGTGGCGCGGCAGGCCCACTCCCACTCGGCCTCCGTGGGGAGCCGGTAGCCCGCGGACTCGACCCGCCACCCTACGGAGTCGCCGTCGAACTCGTAGGCCGGGGGCAGCCCGCGCTGAGCGGAAGCCGCATTGCACCAGTGCGCGGCGTCGAACCAGGAGATCGAATGGGCCGGGCTGCTGGGGGAAACGCCTGGCGGAAGCGGTGCGCCGGTCACTGCCGTGTACTGCGCCCAGGTCACCGGTGTGGCGGCGATGGAGTACTCGGCGAGTTCCACCAGTCGGGTGGTCTGGCGCCGGGCGTCCCGGAGTTCGAGGGAGCCCGCGGGGATGGGCAGGAAGTCGAGGGCGGAGGTCGGCACGGGCTGACCATAGGGAAGATTCGCGTTGGCCGCGGGCGCTCGCCGGGGCCGTCTCACTCGGCAGACTTCTCCGCTGAGCGGTCGGTCGCCTGAGTCCGGCGCGCCGAGGACCGCCAGGCTCCTCCGCCGAACGCGCCAGTTGCTCGCGAGCGCGCCACCCACAGGCGCCTGCCATTGGCGCGCTCGCGAGTAAGTGGAGTGACCGATGCAGAAACAGCGGCGATGTCGAGAGTCCCCGACCGGCTCCGTCTCAGGGGTACGAGCGACACAATGGGTCGCACCCAGGCGAGGAGAACACGATGACGAAGTACCTCTTGCTCAAGCACTACCGCGGCGCGCCGGCAGCAGTGAACGACGTGCCCATGGACCAGTGGACGCCGGAGGAGGTCGATGCGCACGTGCAGTACATGAACGACTTCGCCGCGCGGCTTGAGGAGTCCGGCGAGTACGTGGACAGTCACGCCCTGAGCCCGGACGGCGCATGGGTCCGCTATGACGGCGCTGGGCGACCGCCGGTCACCGACGGGCCCTTCCCGGAGACCAAAGACCTCATCGCGGGATGGATGGTGATCGACGTCGACGACTACCAGCGCGCAGTGGAGCTGGCCGGTGAGCTCTCCGCCGCACCCGGAGCGGGCGGCGAGCCCATCCACGAGTGGCTCGAGGTGCGGCCTTTCCTCGGTGCACCGCCGGCGGTCGAGTGAGCGGCACCTTCGCTGGTGGGGATGAGGCTCTGTTGCGGAGCCTCATCCCCACCACCCTCGCTGCCGTGACCGCGCGCGGTGCGGAGTTCACCGCAGCCGAGGACGCGGTGCAGGACGCACTCGTCGAGGCTCTGCGCAGCTGGCCCGCGGAGCCGCCGCGCGACCCTCAGGGGTGGCTGATCACCGTTGCTTGGCGCCGCTTCCTCGATGCCTCTCGTGCGAGCGCGGCGCGGCATCGGCGTGAGGATCAGGTGGTCCTCGAGCCTCCGCCGGGCCCGGTTGTCGCACGTGACGACACCCTCTGGCTCTACTTCCTCTGCGCGCACCCGGCATTGACGCCGTCCTCGGCGGTGGCGTTGACCTTGCGGGCGGTGGGCGGACTGACCACAGCGCAGATCGCTCGCGCGTACTCGGTGCCTGAGGCGACCATGGCGCAGCGGATCAGCCGCGCCAAGCGGACGGTCTCGGGCCGGCGCCTCGACCAGCCCGGCGACGTCGCCACGGTGCTACGCGTGCTGTACCTGGTATTCAACGAAGGGCACTCCGGGGAGGTGGACCTCGCTGTCGAGGCCGTCCGGCTCGCCCGGCAGCTCGCGGCGGCCATCGACCACCCGGAGGTGCATGGTCTCCTTGCGCTCATGCTGCTTCACCAGGCGCGCCGGGCCGCGCGCTTCACCGCCGGCGGCGCGCTCGTGCCGCTCGCCGAGCAGGACCGGAGCCGGTGGGACACGGCGCTGATCACGGAGGGCGTGGGCCTGCTCCAACGTGCTCTCGCGCGCGGTCGGCTCGGCGAGTTCCAGGCGCAGGCGGCGATCGCTGCGCTGCATGCGGACGCGCCCACCGTGGCGGAGACCGACTGGGTGCAGATTGTCGAGTGGTACGACGAATTGCTCGCGCTCACCGGAAGCGCGGTGGCCAGGCTGAACCGGGCGGTGGCGGTGGGGGAGGCGGATGGCCCGCAGGCCGGCCTGGCGGCGCTCGCGGACGTTGATCCCGCAGTGCCGCGCTACACGGCGGTGCAGGCTTATCTCCACGAACGAGCCGGCGACGGCGCGACGGCGGCTCGCTTGTATGCCGAGGCGGCTCGGCAGGCGCCGAATCTCGCCGAACGCGAGCACCTGCTGCGTCAGGCGGCGCGGCTCAACAGCCGGTGAGTGGCCTCACGGTTCTGCTGCTCCGGGCGCCGCTCAGGCTCGGCGCAGCACCGCGACCAGGAAGCCGGAGCCCTTCTCGAGTGGGCGCAGGTCCCAGGTGGAGAGCAGCAGGTCTGGTTCGAGACCGCCGGCGCGCGCGTCGTCGAGGAAGTCACTGAACTCGTAGCCGCGACCCGCGCCGAAGCCGATCGCGGCGCGTCCCTCGGGCTTGAGGTGAGCGGCCATGCGGCGCAACACCTCGCGGCGGGTGCTGGGCGCGAGGAAGGCCATCACGTTGCCGGCGCACAGGATGGCGTCGAAGCCCTCGGTGATGCCACGGGTGGGGAGGTCGAGCTCGGCCAGGTCGCCCACGAGCCACGTGGGGCCGGGGAAGTCCTCCTCGGCGGCTGCGATGAGCACCGGGTCCACGTCCACGCCGACGACGTCGTGGCCGGCCTGGGCCAGGTAGCCACCGTGGCGGCCGGGCCCGCAGCCGGCGTCGAGGATCCGGGCGCCTCGCGGCACCATCGCATCGATGAAGCGGGCTTCGCCCACGAGGTCGGCGCCGGAGGCCGCCATGGCGCGGAAGCGCTCGATGTACCAGGTGGAGTGATCGGGGTTGGCTGCGGTGATCTTCTGCCAGGCGCTTGCGTCGTTCACCCCACCATCATGCCCGCCTTGGCGCCGCACAGGTGATGCAGGTCCGCGCCGCCGGGCGTGCCAGGAGCCGAGCCGGGGCGATCGAACGACCGCAGCGCTCGCAGGAGCCGTAACCGCCGTCGGCGATCTTCTGCAGCGCCCGGTCCACCTCGACCAGATGGTCACGGGACGAGGCCAACAGGGCACTGATCTGCGAACGTTCGAAGGCGATGGTGGCGCCCTCCGGGTCGTGCTCGTCGTCGGTTGAGCTCAGCCGTGATCCCTCGACGACGGCGGCGAAGTTCCGATCCAGCGAGGCGATGCGCTCCAGAGTGTTCTCCCGGTCGACGGCCAGACGCCTGCGCAGTTCGGCGATGTCGACGGGCTCGGTCATCTCGGTACCTCTCGCTGTCGTTGCTCTTAGTTCGCCCGGGTGGCCTCCACCGTCCAGCCGTCCTCGGTGGGGACGTACACGATCCGGTGGTGGCGGCGATCAAGCGAGGCCTGCCAGAACTCCACGCGGGTGGGCTGCACCCGCCAGAGCGTCCAATCACCCTCAGCCACCGAGGCTTGGGCCTGGGGGCTGCGGGTGCGCAGGTCCGCTTCGCTCTCCTCGCGGCTGGCTTCGATGACGGGCCCACGCACCCGCACGGCGCGCGAGATGGGCTGCCACCACAGGGACAGCGCAGCCGCCGGGGAGGCGGCGAGCTGGGCGCCCTTGCGGCTCGAGGCGGTGGTGGCGAAGGCCCAGCCGGACTCGTCGACGTCCTTGAGGATGAGCACCCGCGCATCGGGAACTCCGGCCTCGTCCGCCGTGGAGAGGGTCATGCTGCGTGGCTCGGGCACCTGGGCCTCGAGCGCCACATCCAACCAGCTCAGGAACAGCTCGACGGGCGAGGCCGGGAGGGCGTCGAGGTCGAGCGACGGGGGCGTGCCGGTGAGCGCCGGGATGGCCTGCAGCTTTGCGCGCGTCTCGGAGGTCATGACCTCATCGAAGCACGGGGGCGGAGCTCGGACACGGCGAGGCCGTCAGCGCCGGAGGGTGTCCTCCACGCTCAGGCACCAGTGTCGAGGTCAGCGACGTCCCGGTGCGTTGGACCGATGGCAATCCGAGGTGGGCGACCGGTTTCGACGCTGCGTGTGGCGGTCTGGTGCGGGGTGTTCCTGCTGGCCTCGGGATGCTCGAGCTCGGTGCCGGTCAGTCTCGATGTAGCGATCGAGGATGCGGAAAGGCTCATCTCTCGCGAGTCCTACCTGGAGGATGTCCTCGTCTACCCGCATGGGGGCCGTGGGGCGGCGGCATTCGAGGTCGCCCCTGCCAACCTGGCGCGGCAAGTGAAGTTCCGATGCCTTAGCGAAGGTGACGTGATTCTTCGGATCGATGGTGAGGAACGGTTCTCCGACTTCTGCTTTGCCGGCACAACTATGGGTAGCGGGCTGGGTGGCGTCGACGGCGAGAACAACCGCCACGGTGACGATGTGACGGTTCTTGTCGAAGTCATCGCGACGGATGGTGTACTGGGTCGCCACTGCCTTCACGGTGGATCCGTGACGTCAGTCGGGCCTGGTGGCAGGACTCTTCGCGGCTCCGTAGCGCGTGGGAGTCATGAAGGTCCGGCGGCGCGCTTACCGGCACATCGAGCAGCAGCGCAGCCTAGTCGACCATGGTCAAGACGAAACCCCGGCGATGTGGCCTGCAGGCCAGGGATCGTTCCGGGGTCTTCGGGTTCCACTGTAGAGGAGACATTCGAAGTGTCAACTCCAACAAGACCGCCAGGTGGGACAGATTGGAGCTACGAGACTCTGCGTGACTGCCTTACCCATGAGCGGCTCGGCTCATATCTCAAAGCGTCTCGGAACGAACTCAGTGAAGCCTTCGCTCTCTACGAGTGGAACATGGAGGCTTCGGCGAGTGTACTGAGCCTCACCTCGATGACGGAGGTCGTGGTGCGCAACGCCCTCGATCGGGAGCTGACTGCTTGGGCAGCGCGTAAGGATGCAGACAGAGAGTGGTTCGACCTCGCGCCGCTGGATTCGCAGGGACGACAAGACCTCGCGAAAGCTCGCGATCGGGCGACGCGCCGAGGCAAGCAGCCGGAGCGACACGGGAAGGTGATCGCCGAGTTGTCATTGGGATTCTGGAGGTTTCTCGTTGAGCAGAGATACTTCACCTCCCTGTGGGTGCCGGCCACTCATGCGTCCTTCCCTGGCGGCCCAGCCGATCTCCGGGCCCGCCAGCGAGCCGTCAAGAATCGTCTTCAACAGCTCACGTTCGTTCGCAATCGGGCGGCGCACCACGAGCCGATCCACCGGCGGGACCTACTGAACGACCTTCGGGCAGCAATCGACCTCGCCGAATGGGCGTGTCCAGATGCGGGCGCCTGGACGCGTGCGACGTCCACACTGGCGGAGGTGGCCCGGAAGAGGCCCGTGACGGCATAGCGGTCGCTCTTCGAACACGACACTACGAAGGACTGGGCCAGAACTCGGTTGTGCGCGTGGAGTGCGGTGCGATCTCAGTGCCTCTTCGTTGCCCCGGGGACACCAGCGCGAAACAGCACATCAAACCTCCACGGTCACCACTGCCGCATGTGGGCCCCCGCATCGCGCTGTTCCTCCCACGCGGTGCCACTCCAACTCCACGGCCGTGTCGGTCACGACGTCACCTTCAGCGGTGTACGTGCGAATGGTCAGCTCCGCCGGCGTGCTGAGCATGGTGAACTCCCAGTTGCCGGCGCGGTGTTCCGTGACGCCCGAGAGGTCGAGGAGGGCGGGGTCTGGATCCTCGCCTTCGCCCGGCACACACACGTCGCCGACGCACAACCCGACGTCGGCGACCTCGTCCACGGCACCGGTGAGTTGCACCCGGAGCGAACTGGGCCACCCCTGGGGCGCGCAGGCATGCGAGCAGCCTGCGAGAGCGCTGGTACAGAGGAGAGCGAGAACTGTGAAGGCGGCGCAGCTGGCATGACGCCATCTCGCGGAGGAACTCATGGCCCTCCCGGATCATCCGCCGCTGAAAACGCTGATGGTCAGCGGCGTATCGAGGTCCTCACAGGCCGAGCCCAGGGACTCTTCGGCGTCGTCCCAGTCAGAGGACCCGACACCGCCGATGTCACCCGAGGCACCAGGCGCGACGGCGGGGGCGATGCTCTGGAGATCTGCGATGGCCTCGGAGACCTCGCTCGTACCGGTGGCGGGGAGACGGTCGAGGACGCGCGTGGCCAGTGCGTACCAACCTTCGTGCTCCTGGATGTCCATGCGCCCGGAATCGAGGGCCAGGTCCGCGTTCTCCAGGATCGTCAGCACGTCACCGTAGGCAGAGCAGAGGTCGGCGTCGTCCATCGGCTCGTCCGCCGCAGGCGTTGCGGATTCCTCTGGCTGTGATGTCGGTGGCGGTGTCGTGCTGTCGGCTGCTTCGGCTTCGCCGTCCGACGTGCACGCACTGATGCTTCCGATCACTAGAAATGCTGCCGGGATCCCTGCCCATTGCCGTGCCCGCATCGGTTCGCTCCCCTGAATGTCGAGGTCTCTGGCGCACACGATAGTGGCGCAGGCCACGAAAAGCAGGCATGGTGGGGGCATCTTGCTGGCGATCGGGCGGGGGGCCTGACATGCAGACGCTTCCTTCGACCGCCGAGGGTTTGTTCGCGGGGTGCGTGATTGCACTGGCGATCGTGATTGCGGCAGCGTGCGGCGTGGGCGCGTCGTCCCGGATCGTTGGAATCCAGATGCCTGCTGTCGGGCGCAGTCGTGCAACCTGGATCTTGGGGCATCGCGCGGCGCTGTGGATCATGATCCCCGCGTTCGTCACGGCACCCTTGCTGGTGCTGGTACCCAGCGATCCGCGGCTCGGTGCTGGGTGGCTCGTCTGGTTCGCCGGCATCGGCGGCGGAGCGCTGGCGGCGATGGCCAGAGCGCAACGATTAGTGCTGGACGAACCCAGCCAAGACTCGCCAGGCTCTGAAACACCGAGGAGGACGTGAATGCTTGAGTTTCGAACGTATGACCTCATCTGGAGCGCGGTCTACATCGTCATGGTCTCCACGGCGCTGGTCTTGATGATCCTGGGCTGTGTGGCGCTGGTGAAGTACATCCGCACCCCCGCAAGGACGACTAGGCCAGGGTGTGGCCGGCGGTTGGTGAGGGGCACGGAGCGAGGCGCGCATACCGTCACCGCAGTCGTCATCCGTAGCACGGCCGCTCCTGTCCGGGGTCTGTGAGCACCAGGTCGAGGTCGGTTTTGGCGAGAACCTGCGATGCCGCGCACCTCAAAAGCATGGTGCCTGAGGCGATGGCGTGGGTAGAGTCCGGGCGTGCTGAGCGAGCAGAGGCCGGGGGCGCGTCCGGTGACCTCCGATGAGGGGCCGCACCGGCAAGTGGATCAGTGTGCGCCGGCAGCTCTGTGGGGTGAGCTTGTTGCGAGGGTCCTTTCGATGGACGGGGTTGTCGAGGGGGCGAGCCAAGTGTCGCCTCCGTCGTCGAGGGCTGTGTACCTCGTCGGCAAACCAGAAGAGACTTCCCCGGAGACGTCGCTTGCGCCAGGCATGCGGCTCGAGCCGGTCCACCTGCACGGCGTCAACGACACCAGCGTGCATCTGGTGCTGCCCGCCGAGCGTGGAGATGAGCTTTTTCGGCTGGGTTGGGCCGAACCGCATCAGTACGCGGAATACGGCACAGAGTTCATGATCTACGGCCCTCGGAATGCAGCGGAACTCGAAGCGGCACTCACCGTGATCGAGGAGAGTCTGGACTTTGCGCGCTGCGGAGCGGCCTGAAGCTGGAGCTGATGGGCACCATCGGTGGATTCGTCACCTGGGATTGGTCCGACGATGGAGGCCACGACCAGTGGACCCGCATGGTGGTGCCGTAGGGGCGGGTCGGGCCCTTCACGCAACGCGCGGCACGCCGGCCAGACTTCCTTGAGCGACAAGTGACCAGCAGATGCGAGCGGCTGTGACGGCGGTACTCCGAGCTCCCGCACGACGACCCAGCCCCTCACATCTCGAGTCGGCGTCCCAAAGGCGGGAGTAGCGAGAGCGCGGGGCACAGGAGCAGGACGAGAGCGGCCACTCGGAAGGCGAGTTCCGGACCGAACGTGGCCAACATGGGTGCTGCGATAAGCGCGCCGACGGGCACAGCTCCCCAGCTGAGGATCGAGAAGGCGGCAGCAGCCTGCCCCATGTGCGCGCGGTCCACGGTGTTCATCCGCTGAGTGATCACGAGAATGCTCGTCGTCGACAGTGCGACTCCGATCAGTACTCCGCCGAGCGAGAAGGCGATAGCGCTGGCAGCAGGGTGGGGGTAGTCGACGGCTCGGACGATTCCTCCGAGCGCTCCGACAGTCAGCATGATCCGCCAGAGTCGCGCAGTGTGAGGCACCTTGTCGGAGATTCTTCCGAGGGTGACGGAGCCCAGGAAAGCGCCGACTCCGACGCCCGCCATAGCGATACCAAGGGCGCCAGACCTGACCTGCTGTGCCTCCAACAGGTAGGGGACGGACAGTGCGGCTCCTAGTCCCGCCGAGACCCGCCAGACTGTCGTGACGACCGTTGCTTGACGGGTCGTCCCTGGTCCGAGGAGGGCCCGGAACCCTGCCATCACCTCGGGCCGGCCACCGTGACGGCAGGGTAGGTCGCTGATCCGGGTCGCCAGGGCGGCACCGCTCAATGAGGCAGCGGCGGCGGCTGCTAGGCCGATGGCGAGGTTCCCCGAGGTGAGGAGGCCGGCAACGATATAGCTCAGCAGTTCGATCACGCTGGTGGCGCGGAACTGCCAGGTATTCGCCTCTTGACGCTCCTCTGGCTCGACGAGATCAGGGATGGCAGCTTGGGTGGCCACCGCCTGCACCACCAGGGTTGTTCCGAGACCGGCTGCCAGTGCAGTGAGGGTGATGTCAGACCTGCCTCCGTGCGACTGAATGAGGACCGCAGCCGTGCCGAGGGTGGCAGCCCGTGCCAGGCACGACCAGACGATGAGCAGGCGCGGCTGAATCCGATCTGCCCACACACCGGCCGGTAGTCCAATGAGTAACCAGGGCAGGCCAAAGGCGAAAGCGATGGCTGCCGGAGCGGCGTCATGGCTGGCATGGTCCGCCACGACCAACACTGGAAAGATGAGGGTCGCCATGGTGTTGGCGCCGAAGGTCAGGGTATGGCTCGCCCATAAAGCTCTGAAGCGTCCATTAGTAGTAATCAACATAGACGCGACGATGGGCGCACCGCTGCGTGCACCCGGGAAGAGTTTACCGCCACGGCTCCGGGCTGTGTGGCGGTTCAGAGAGCGTTCGCAAGCAACTCAGGGGGTGCATTCCGGGGTCGGCTCCGGTTCCGGTTCGACGGGCGCCGGCCCCCCGGGCGGGGCGCTCGGGTCGTCGTCGCCGTTGCCGGGTTCTTCGGGTGCATCTGCAGGGGGTTCTTCGCCCGTGCCGTCGAGATCCGCGTCGATAGGGCGCCCTTCACGCAGGTTCTCCCACAGTGTCTCCGTCTCCGGGACTGGCACGACGCGGGCGCCCTTGAGGGCGTGGGGCGACCGCGCGTGCCGGGTCCCTGCGTTCCGGTGATCGGCGCGCAGCTCGGAGTGGCGAGTCACATGACCACCCTAGACATCGACGTCGTATCCGAGGCTGAGGTCCTCCGCGTTAAGCCCCCGGATGCCCCAGTTCACCTTCGGGGTTTCGGTGATGGTGATCTCCACGCTGTGCGGAGGGATTCCCACCTCTGCTTTGATCCGTGCAAAGAGTTCGCGGATCAGTCGTCGTTTGGCGGCCTCAGACCGACCTTCGAACATCGACACTTCGATGATCGTGTACTCATCACCCCGATCCTCTGGGTAGATGAAGTTCTCCGGGTCGAGGGCGATGAATCGATGGAAACGTTTCTCAACGGGATACGCGAGCGCAGCTCTGACCGCACGGTGGATGGCATCGGAGAGAGTGCGACGGTTCTTCTGGATCGAGTCACGTGTGCCGTAAACGACGATCTGAGCCATGGCGACACAGTAGCTAGCGGCCGGCCTCCGCTCGAACTCGGAGGCCTGCAGCCAGTCCCTTTCAGCACTCGTGTTGCGCACGATGAGCGGCCGCGGGGAGCCGGGAGTGCCGCGGTGGAGACGCCTCGCTGTGCTTGCGCATGGCTACTCAGTGGCCCTTCAGGAGAACGTCCTGATCACACCGCATGTGGGTCAAGGCTTGGCGACCTATGAGATCCCCGCTGCCGAGTCCGAACGTCTGGTCAGGCTCCAGTGCCTCGGGACTGGGGAGGTGACTATCCGAGTTGACGGCGAGGAGCGCTTCTCCGAGGACTGTCAGGGCGTGTCGCAACTGAGTATGGGGTTGACTGCCGATGGCGAGGGCAATCGCCTCGAGAACGATGTTCCGGTCCACGTCGAAGTGATCGCGAACAACGACCTCTACTGGGTGATCGGAGCCGCCGCCAGCAGCTCCGGATAGCCGCAGAGCGGTGCCACAGGGGCCGGGAAGACCACGCTGGTCCCCCTGCCCTCCGGTCCAACGCGAACCTCCGCAACGCCAATGGCAGGATCGCCCCATGAGCGCTCAGACTGACGCCGCCCGGCTGACCGAGCTCCTCAAGCGGGAACGGCTCCTCGCCACCGGCGACGGCGACCGCTACCGGGCCATGTGCGCCCCTGAGGCGATCTTCGTCCTCCCCGGCATGGTGCTGAACCTCGAGCAGTGTGCCGCCGCGATGGATGACTCCCCGGGATGGGACACGATCAGCATCACCGACGGTCAGCTCGTCCCGATCAACGACGGCGCCGAGGCCGTCGCCTATACCTTCGAGGGCCGGCGGGGAGAGACCACCTATCGCGCTTCCCTCACCAGCGTTTACCGCACCGACGGTGAGCCGGTGCTGTTGCTCCACCAGCACACCCCGCTGCCTGAAGCGTGAGCGCGCCTCATCTTGACGAGCCCGGTTGTTAGCCTCGCGGAATGGAGCTGCCTGGCGACTCGCACGTGCACAGCGAGTTCTCCTGGGACACGGGTGGGCCCGACTCGGCTGCCGCGGGCCGCATGACGCTGACCTGCGAGCGCGCGGCCGCCATCGGACTACGCGCGCTGATCTTCACCGAGCACGTCGACCTCGACTCGTGGATCACCGATCCGGACGACGTCATGGGCCACCAGACCCCGATGTATCGCGAGGGCCGGTTCCATCCGCTCCGGTTCCAGGCCGACCGCTACTTCGAGGCCATCGACCGGTGCCGTCTGGCCTTCCCCGATCTCCGCATCCTCGCCGGCATCGAGTATGGCCAACCGCACCGCAGTGACGACCGCGTTGCCGACGTCGTTGACCTCACGGCTCTCGACCGGGTCAACGGCTCGCTGCACACCCTCCCCTTCCGCGACGACCGTGCCGAACCGAACACCATGTTTCGACACCTGCCGGCCGCGGACGTCATGTGGGCCTACCTCGAGGAGATCCCCCGCATGATCGCCAGCTCCTCCAGCTTCTCGGTGTTCACCCACATCGATTACGCGGTGCGTAGCTGGCCCGTGGCCACCGAGGGGCCCTTCGACCCCGCCCGCTTCGAGGAAGGTTTCCGCGGCGCCATGCGCGCCATCGCGCACAGCGGCCGGGCGCTGGAACTCAACACGCGGCGTCTGGGCGCCTGGCAGGTGCAGTGGTGGGCCGAGGAAGGGGGCCGGGAGGTCACCTTCGGCAGCGACGCGCATGACCCGACGAAGCTCGCCAACGGCTTCCCCGAGGCCGCGTTGCTCGCTGAGTCGGTGGGCTTTCAGCCGGGATCCCGGCCGGAGGACCCGTGGAGGCGTCGCTGAGGCTCCCCTTTCGGAAACGCACCCCACCGGCGCCGAGAATTATGCAGTGAGCGTCGCTCCCAGCGACTCTCCGTGCATAATCCCGGGGTCTGAGTCTGAGTCTGAGGCGGGGTCGTCGGGGCCTCCGGGGCCGGGGCCAGTGCCGCACCGCCCCCCCCGGGCGCACCGCCCCCCGGCCCCCGCCCCTCAGGCGCTCTCGCGCACCACGATCGAGGCCGGCATCGTCACCGACTTCACCGGCCCGCCGCCGATGATCTCCAGCAGCAGCGAGACCATCTCCGCGCTGATCCGGTCGAAGGGCTGACGCATGGTGGTCAGCGGCGGGTCCAGGCTCACCGCCAGACCCGAATCGTCGAAGCCGCCCACGGCTACATCCTCGGGAACCCGCTTACCGGCCTTACGCAGCACGGAGATCGCGCTCGCGGCCATGGCATCGGAGGCCGCGAAGACTGCATCGAAATCCGCCGAGCGCTCCAGGATCGCCGTCATGGCGTGCGCACCGGACTCGGCGCCGTAATCCCCGTGGGCCACCAGGGCCGGATCGAAATCCTCGCCCATCTCCTCGCGGAACCCCTGCAGGCGGTACCGCCCGCCGGGCAGGTCCAGCGGACCGGTGATCATCGCGATCCGCCGGTGCCCGCGCGAGCGCAGGTGCGCCACCATCTCACGCGCGCCGCCCACCTCGTCCACCGACACCGAGGCCACACGGTCGCTCCGGCCCAGCGGGATCCCGCAGGAAACCAGCGGCACGTTGCGCGCCAGGAGCTCATCCAGCAGCGGTTCGTTCTCGTGCGAAGAGAGCAGCATGGCGCCGTCCACGTGACCGGCCTCGAGGTAGGCCACCACGTTCGCGCGTTCCTCCGGCGTACCGGCCACCAGCAGGGTCAGCGTCATCTGCCGGCTGGCCAGGGCCTCGGCGGCGCCGCGCAGCAGCGGCGCGTAGTTCGGGTCGGCGAAGAGCCGGTCCTGCGGTTCGGCCAGCAGGAAAGCGATGGCATCGGCGCGGCCGGTCACCAGGGACCGGGCGTGCTGGTTGGCGCGATAGCCGGTCTCGCGGATGGCGCGCTCTACGGCATCGCGCGCATCGGGCGAGACCCACTTCCCGCCGTTGAGGAAGCGGGACACGGTGCCGCGGGAGACCCCGGCCGTGGCGGCGACGTCCTTGATGGTGGGCCGTTTGCGCTGCGCCTCGCCCGGGGAGAGCGCGCTGGGCGGTGCGGCATGGACGTCCATGGACTCAGACCCTAGAGCCTGCGAGCCGCAGCGAGGCTCGCGGTCCCACGGCCGCAGTGCGTTCGCGAACGTTACCGGAGCGCGACCCGGGCCGCCGGCCACCGGAAACCGACATCAAGCTGTGCACGAGCACAGACTTGTTACACGATTGTTGTCGCAGCTTCCTTGCAGGCATCTGTGCCCCCTTGACATCATGGACTGTGCACGTTCACAGTATGGACCAGAGGTCGCCCCGAGCGACACCCCCATCGTGAACCACGATTGACCTGACTCGACGGAGCGTCATGCTGGCAAAGAACTGGCCCCTCCCGGGGAAGATCGCCTACGGCGGCGATTACAACCCGGAGCAGTGGCCGCGCGAGGTCTGGGACGAGGACGTCGCGCTCATGCGCGAGGCCGGCGTCAACTTCGTGAGCGTCGGCATCTTCTCCTGGGGCCTGCTCGAGACCGCCGAGGGCGTCTACGACTTCGCCTGGCTGGACGAACTGCTCGACCTGCTCCACGCCCACGGCATCGCCGTCGACCTCGCCACCCCGAGCGTCTCTCCGCCCGCCTGGTTCTTCGCCGCCTACCCGCAGGCCCGCGCCGTGGACAAGAACGGCGTGCCCATGGGCTTCGGCTCCCGCGGCATGGCCTCGCACGCCTCAGCGGAGTACCGCGAGGCCATCGTGCGCATGGCCGACCAGCTCGCCCGCCGCTACGGCCAGCACCCCGCCGTCGTGCTCTGGCACGTGCACAACGAGTACGGCGTGCCGGTGGCCGAGGACTTCTCCGACGCCGCCGTCGCCTCCTGGCAGTCCTGGCTGCGCGCCCGCTACGGCACGCTCGAGGCCCTGAATGCCGCCTGGGGGACCGCCTTCTGGGGTCAGCACTATGCGCAGTGGGAGCACGTGGTGGCCCCTGCGGCCACCCCCACCACCGTCAACCCGGCGATGAAGCTGGACTGGGGCCGCTTCACCGACGATCAGCTCCGCGAGTGCTTCCGCCTGGAGCGCGAGGCGATCCGCGCCCACGCCGAGCAGCCGGTCACCACGAACTTCATGGCCCACCAGTCCTGGAACACCGACCTGTGGAAGTGGGCGCGCGAGGTCGACATCGTCTCCGACGACCACTACCTGTGGTCCCCGGACCCCGAAGCCCACGTGGCGCTGGCCCTCTCGGCCGACCTCACCCGCTCGGTGGCAGGCGGGCGCCCGTGGATGCTGATGGAACACTCCACCTCGGCGGTGAACTGGCAGGGCCACAACATCGCCAAGCGCCCGGGCGAGATGCAGCGCAACGCCCTGACCCACCTGGGCCGCGGCGCCGACGCGATCTTGTTCTTCCAGTGGCGGGCCTCCCGCTCCGGGGCGGAGAAGTTCCACTCCGCGATGCTCCCGCACGCCGGCCCGACGAGCCGCGTGTTCCGTGAGGTCACCGAGCTGGGTGGCCGGCTCGCCCAGCTGGGCGAACTGCAGGGCTCGCGCGTGAGCGCTGATGTGGCGGTGCTCTACGACTGGGAATCGCTGTGGGCCCAGGACCTGGAATGGCGCCCCTCCGATGAGCTGCAGTTCCGCGAGCGGATGCGCACCTACTACGAGCGGCTCTGGCGCGACGGCGTCCCAGTGGACTTCGCCCACCCCGGCGATGACCTCTCCGGCTACCGCCTGGTGGTGGCCCCGGCCTCCTATCTGCTCACCCAGGCCCACGCCGAGAACCTCACCCACTACGTGTCCTGCGGCGGCACCCTCCTCGTGTCCTGCTTCGCCGCGGCGGTCGACGAGCACGACGCCGTCCACCCCGGCGGCTTCGGTGCACCCCTGCAGGACGCCCTCGGCGTCACGGTCGAGGAGTACCTGCCGATCCGCACCGGCGAGCAGGTGGCCGTCAGTTTCGACGCCGCCGAGCTCGAGACCTCCGTGTGGGCCGAGGACCTCGTCCTCTCCGGCGCCGAGGTCTGCGGCACCTACCGCGGCGGCCCCGCCGACGGCGCCCCGGCCATCACCCGCCACCAGCACGGCGAGGGCGCGGGCTGGTACGTCTCCACCGCCCTGGGCCTGGAGGCCCTGGCCCCGGTCTTCCGCGCCGTCTACGACGAGGCCGGCCTGGCCGCAGACGGCCCCGTACCGGGGACCTACCCGGACGGCTTCGAGGTGATGACCCGCCACGGCGAGGACGCCGCGTACACCATCGCGGTCAACCACCGCGAGGAACCCGTGGCGCTGAAGGCCCGCGGCACCGACCTGTTCACCCAGCGCCCCGTTGACGGTGAACTCACGATCGCAGCCGGCGGCACCGCCGTCGTCCGGCTGGACAACACCCACGACCGCTAGGCGGCCCCCGCCTGGCCCGACCGCAGCACCAGCAGTACCGCACCACCATTCCAGTACGGCACCACCTGCAACACCCGGCGATCGCGATGGCGTGATCGCTTCAGCGGCGCCACCGGCGCCCATGAGGAAGGACAATCCATGCGCAAGAACGTAGGAATCGGCGTCGCTCTCCTCGCGAGCGCCTCCCTGCTCGCAGCCTGCGGCGGCAACGGAGACGCTGAACCGGCCGAGGTTGAGACCGACGACACCGAAACCACCGAACCCGACGAGACCGACGAGACCGACGGTGAGGAGGACGCCGGCGGCGACGCCTCCGGCTCCGAGCTCGTTGTGTGGTCCGATGCCGAGCGCGCCGAGGCCATCCGCAACGCGGCCGCGGACTTCGAGGCCGACACCGGCGCCACCGTGACCGTGGTGCAGAAGAACTTCGAAGACCTGCGCTCGGACTTCCTCGCCCAGGTACCCACCGGCGAGGGCCCGGACATCACCGTCGGCGCGCACGACTGGCTCGGCGAGTTCGTCGAGTCCGGCGTGGTCGACACCATCGACCTCGGCGACCGCGCAGCGGACTTCGAGGACGTGACCCTCGAGGCGCTGACCTACGACGGCCAGCTCTACGCCCTGCCCTACGCGCAGGAGGCCGTGGGCCTGATCCAGAACACCGAGCTGGTGGGCGAGGAGTCTCCCGAGACCTGGGACGAGCTCATCGACATGGCCACCGACGCCGGCTTCGCCGACCGGCCGATCATCTTCTACACCAACGGCCCCGAGGGTGACCAGTACACCTCCTACGCCTTCCAGACCTCCTTCGGTGCGCCGGTCTTCGTCCAGGACGAGGACGGCTCCTACACCAACGAGGTCGGTAAGGGCGGCGACGCCGGCCTGGCCTACGCGCAGTGGCTCTACGACAACGGCTCCGCCGGTACCGGGTACTTCTCGGACACCATCGACTACGACATCGGCAACGAGCTCTTCGCCACCGGTGAGTCGCCCTTCATCGTCCAGGGTCCGTGGACCATCCCCACCTTCACCGAGGCCGGAGTCGACGTCGCGGTCGGCCCCATCCCCGCCGCCGGTGACGAGACCGCGGCTCCCTTCGTGGGCGTGCAGGGCTTCTACCTGTCCTCGCAGGCCTCGAACGCGTTGCTCGCCAACGAGTTCCTGGCCAACTACATGTCCACCGACGAGGCTCAGCAGGCTCTCTACGACGCCGACCCGCGCATCCCGGCGCTGACGGCCGTGGCCGAGGAGGTCTCCTCCGACCCGATCATCGAGGGCTTCCTGAACTCCGCGCAGAACGGCGTGCCCATGCCGAACATCCCCGAAATGGGTGCGGTGTGGGACTTCTGGAACCCCGTCCAGATCGCGCTGATCAACGGCGAGGACCCGGAGTCGGTGTGGCCGACGATGGTCGAGAACGTCGAGAACGCGATCGCCGACTGATCGGATCACCCTCTGAACTCCCGGGGCGGGGCATGCGCAACACAGGCGCCCCGCCCCGGGATCCCACCCCCTGACCGGGATCTGCCCGGTCACCCGTCACGCCAGGCCAGACTCACCGAGGAGTGCAGATGGCAGCCCGCCCCCCGTTCGTGATGCAGCGGCCCCAGAAGGACCGCGGGCAGCGCGAACCCACCGGCCACGCCCGCAACTGGGTGGGCAACGGCTGGAGCTTCCTGGCCAAGCTGCTGGTGATGATGCTGGTCAACGCCTTCGGCCTGGCCGCGATCTTCTCGGCGTACAACGCCGACTCCTGGGTCATCCTCAGCGTGCTGGCGGTGCTGCTGGCGCTCGCGAACTGGATCTACTTCTCCCGCCGCGCGATCCCGCTGAAGTACCTCTTCCCCGGCCTGGTCTTCCTCGGTGCCTTCCAGGTTTTCGTGTTGGTCTACACCGGCTACGTGGCTTTCACGAACTACGGCACCGGCCACCTCGGCTCCATGGACCAGGCTGTCGACGCCGCCCTGATCCAGGATGAACGCCGGGTGGAGGACTCTCCGACCTACCCCTTGGCCGTGGTCCGCGACGGCGGAGAGGTGGGCTTCGCCATCACCGACGCCGAGGGCGTGGTCTACGTGGGCTCGGAGGATGAGCCGCTCGACGCCGTCGCCGAAGCGGCCGTGAACGAGGCGGGCGTGCCCACCGAGGTGCCCGGCTGGGAGGTGGTGCCGCGAGCCGAGCTGTTCAGCGACCCCGACCTGCAGAACGAGGTCACCAGCCTGCGCGTGCCGGTCTCCGAGGACGCCGAGGACGGCTCGATCCGCACTCGCGAGGGCTCCTCCGGTGCGATCTACACCTCCAGCCTGGAATGGGACCCCCAGGCCCAGACCCTGACGAACACCGATACCGGCGTCGTCTATTTCGCCAGCGACCGGGGCCGCTTCGTCAGCGAGGACGGCGATCGCCTGGCCGCCGGCTGGTACGTCAACGTCGGCTTCGACAACTTCGTGCGGGCCTTCACCGACGCCGCCTACGCCGGACCGCTGGCGCAGGTGACGGTCTGGACCTTCGCCTTCGCCGGGCTCTCGGTGGTCCTCAGCTTCGCCCTGGGCCTGTTCATCTCGTTGATCTACAACGATCCGCGCGTCAAGGGCCGCAAGATCCTGCGCACCATCTTCATCCTCCCCTACGCCTTCCCGGCCTTCATGTCCGCCCTGTTGTGGCGCGGCATGTTCAACTCCGAGTTCGGCGTGGTCAACGAGTGGTTCTTCTTCGGCGCCGGCATCGGCTGGCTGACCGACCCCTGGCTGGCCAAGGGCGCGGTGCTGTGGGTCAACCTCTGGCTCACCTACCCCTACTGGCTGCTGGTGACCACCGGCGCGCTGCAAGCCATCCCGAACGACGTCCTGGAGGCCGCGCGCATCGACGGAGCGGGGCGCTGGCGCCAGTTCAGCGCGATCACCCTGCCGCTGCTGATGGTGTCCACCGCGCCGCTGGCGATCGCCTCTTTCGCCTTCAACTTCAACAACTTCACGATCATCTACATGCTCACCGGCGGCGGGCCCGCCTTCCCGGGCGCGAGCGTGCCGCTCGGCTCGACCGACATCCTGATCTCCGCGATCTACCAGATCTCCGGGGTCGCCGGCGGTCGCGCGGACTACGGCCTGGCGAGCGCCCTGTCGATCATCGTCTTCATCGTCATCGGCCTGATCTCGATCGTGGCCTTCCGGCAGACCCGCAAGCTCGAGGAGATCTAGCCATGACGCAGCTCAGCAGCGCCACCACCCGCGAGGAGAGGATGCGGGCGATCGAGCAGCAGCGCGCCGCCGGCCGGCGCCGGCGCTGGATCCTCGACGTCGGCTGGAAGTACGTGCTGGCCCTGGTCATCATCTTCTACGCCGCCTTCCCGCTGGTCTACGCGCTCTCGGCGGCCTTCGACCGGCGCGGGTCGCTGGCCGGATCGGCCCGGCTGTTCAACGACGTCTCGATCGCCAACTTCGAGGCCCTGGGCAGCACCCTGTACTGGACGTGGGTGGTCAACACCCTGGTGATCTGCGGTACCGCCGCCCTGGGCGCGGTGCTCATGGGATCGGCGGCGGCCTACGCCTTCTCCCGGTACCGGTTCAAGGGCCGGCGCACCTCGCTGACCGCGCTGCTGATCATCCAGATGTTCCCGCAGACGGTGGCCTTCGTGGCCGTGTTCCTGCTCCTGATCGCCCTCGGCGAGGTGGTGCCCGCCCTGGGTGTGAACTCCAAGATCGCGCTCATCTGCGTCTACCTCGGCGGCGCGCTCGGGGCGAACACCTTCTTGATGTACGGCTTCTTCAACACCATCCCGATGGAGATCGACGAGGCCGCCAAGATCGACGGCGCCACCCACTTCCAGGTGTTCTGGAAGCTGATCATGCCGCTGGTCACCCCGATCCTGGCGGTAGTGGGGCTGCTGGCCTTCATCTCCGCCTTCGGTGACTTCATCCTGGCCCGCATCGTGCTGACCAGTGAGAGCAACTGGACGCTCGCGGTCGGGATGTACCAGTGGGTCTCCAACCAGCTGACGTCGCGCTGGGGCCTGTTCGCGGCCGGATCGGTGATCGCCGCGCTGCCCATCCTGGTGCTCTTCCTGTCTCTGCAGCGCTACATCGTGGGGGGTCTGGCCTCCGGCTCCGTGAAGGGCTGACGGCCGCACGACGCAAGGCCCTCTCGTGCGCCGCGCGGGAGGTGATCGATGGTGATCGAAAGGACAATGATGTCGACACGCGTGAGACGTCACGCCCACGCCGCCGTGGTGGCTGCTGCCGCGCTGACCGGAGCCTTGCTGGCCGCCCCGGCGCTCGCAGACACTGCCGACGACGGCCCGGTGGAGGCCGCCATCACCGTGCCCAGGGTGGAGGGGATGGGCGAGGACTGGATCAATGGCGCCGACTTCTCCTCGATCCTGTCCCTGGAGGAGAGCGGGGTGACCTTCCAGGATTCCTCCGGCGCGGAGGCCGACCTCTTCGAGGTCCTCGCCGACGCCGAGATCAACTGGGCGCGGGTGCGGGTGTGGAACGAGCCCTACCGCGCGGAGAACCCCGAGCACGGCTACGGCGCCGGCAACGTCGATGCCGACCGCGCCACCCAGATCGGGGTGCGCGCCACCGAGGCCGGCATGCGCGTGCTGGTCAACTTCCACTACTCCGACTTCTGGGCCCACCCCGGCCAGCAGCGGGTCCCGCGCTCCTGGGCGGAGACCAGCCACGAGGAGCGCATCGAGGCCCTCTACGACTACACCGTGGAAACCCTCGAGCAGATGGCGGACGCCGGCGTCGACATCGGCATGGTCCAGATCGGCAACGAGACCACCTCCGGAGAGATTGCCGGCACCCAGGGCTGGGACAACACCGCCGCCCTCTTTGATGCCGGCTCCCGCGCGGTGCGGGACACGCTCGGTGAGGACGTGAAGGTCGCCGTCCACTTCACCAACCCGGAGCGCTCCGGTCAGTACGCGTCCGTCGCGGCGGCGCTCGATGAGCGCGACGTGGACTACGACGTCTTCCTCAGCTCCTACTACGCCTTCTGGCACGGTTCGCTGGAGAATCTCACCTCGGTGCTGGACCACGTGGCCACCACCTATGACAAGGAGGTGGCGGTGGCCGAGACCTCCTGGGCGTACACCCTGGAGGACGGCGACGGCATGGAGAACGCCGTCGCCTCGGTGAGCAACCCGGCCTACTCGATCTCCGCACAGGGCCAGGCGCTGGCGATCCGTGACGTCATGCAGGCCGTGGCCAATGTGTCCGACGGGCGCGGGCTGGGCACCTTCTACTGGGAGCCGGCCTGGATCCCGGTGACCGTGCCCGAGGACGGCGCGGACCGCGAGGAGCTCTTCTGGGAGAACTGGCCCACCTGGCAGGAGCACGGCTCCGGTTGGGCGACCTCCTACGCCCAGGACTTCTACCGCCCCGACCCCGGCTGGTACGAGGGCATTCCCGAGGACGACTGGGCCGACGTGTACGGCGGCTCCGGCTGGGACAACCAGGCGCTCTTCGACTGGGCCGGCAACCCGCTCGAATCGTTGCGGGTCTACGAGTACGCCCGCACTGGTTCCGTGGCGCCGCCTGAGCTGGACGGCGTCGAGAGCCCGTCGATGACGGTGGTCTTCGGGGAGCCGATCGAGTTGCCCGAGACCGTGCGCGTGAGCTACACCGACGGCACCACCGAGTCCCAGGCCGTCACCTGGCGCGACTCCACCGACTGGATTCTGGGCCCGGGCACGTACACCGTGCGCGGCACCACCGACGGCGGGCACGACGTCACCGCCACGATCACGGTGCTCAGCGATGCCGACCAGGGCGCCAACACGGTGGTCAACCCCGGCTTCGAGGACGGCGCTGAGCCCTGGGTGGGATCCGGTGAGGGCTACACGATCAGCAGCAGCAGTGACCCCTACGAGGGCTCACGATCGCTGCACTTCTGGCACGGGAGTGACTACTCCTTCACCGTGGAGCAACAGCTGACCGGGCTCACCCCGGGGGAGTACCGGCTCTCGGCCGTGGCCCAGGGCGGGGACGCCGGCCAGAGCGACCAACTGCGCATCACCGCGCAGTCCGGGATCTCGACGGTGGCCGCGGACTTCACCCTGCGCGGCTTCGTCAACTGGCAGTACCCGGTCACCGAGCCGATCACCGTGGGCGCCGATGGCACCGCCACCATCCGGGCCGAACTGAGCCTCAGCGGTGACGCCTGGGGCTCGATGGACAACTTCGCCTTCGTCGAGGTCTCCGAGGAGGAACCCGCCGACCTCGAAGCGCTCCGGGATCTGGTGGCACAAGCCGAAGCCGTCTCGCGGGAGGACTACACCGAGGAGTCGCTCGCCTCGCTCGATGCCGCGCTGATGCGGGCAGCCTTCGTGCTTGGCTCCGCCAGCCCCGGGCAGCAGAGCGTGGACGGCGCGGTTGGCCAGCTTCAGGAAGCGCTCGAGGGCCTGGAACTGATCCCCTCCGAGTCAGAGCCCACGCCGGAGCCCACCGATCCGGAGCCCACCGAGCCGCCGACCGGCGATGAGGGCTCCGGCGACGACGACGCAGGGGGTGACGACATCGGTGGCGATGATGCTGGTGGCGGTGACAACGCTGGCGATGGCACCGGCGCAGGTAGCGATGCCGCTGGCGACGACGGTGCATCCGGCAGCGACTTCGCCCCCGGCGGCCTTCCGAACACCGGTGCTCAGGTGCTGACCTGGGCGGCGGTCGCCGCGATCCTTCTGGGTCTGGGTGCGCTCGCGCTGTTCACAGTGCGACGCCGGTCCGGTCCACGCAGCTGATCTCGGGCAGCCACGCAGGGCTTGCGGCGTCAGGCGCGGGCCCTGCGGGGTAACGCGACATCGGGGAGAGTAAGTGGCGCTCCTGGCCACTTACTCTCCCCGATGCGGCCCAGGGTGGTTCAGCGCGGTCAGCTCCAGGCCACGCCGGTAGAGCTCATTACGGAGCTCGGCCGGTTCGCGCACCTCGACGCCGGGCACTGCGAGCAGCTGGGCCGTGGCAATCTCCATGCTCTCCATCAGGAGCTCAAGCTCGATCCGGTCTCCGGCCACCGACCGGCACGCTCCCAGTGCGGCGACGGTGTGGGGGCCCGGCACTGCCGAGCGCAGCATGGCGACAGAGCCGGAAGGAATCCGCAGGCGCACCGGCAGGGTGTAGATCGAGGCTTCGAAGTCGCGCGAGGCCTGCTCCCAGTACTCGCGCAGGGAGAATCCCGGCGGTCGCCGTGCCACGTCCTCGAGGACGCGTGCGTCGGTGAGACGCGACAGCCGGTACGTGCGCACCCGTCGGCGGTGGGCGGCGACCAAGTACCAGACGTCGGTCTTCAGCACGAGCCCCAGTGGATCGAGTAGTCGCTGTGCCGGGCCATCCTGCCCTGGCCGGAGATAGCTGGCCGCGACGCGGCGTCCGGACCACACCGCACGAGCTACCGCGGGCAGCGCGGCCGGATGCCCGGGCTCGGCGAACCAACGCTCGTTGTCGATCAGCACCCGCTCGTGTGCAGCATCCACCGCCCTCGACTGCGCAGAGCTCGCACTGAGCATCTTCAACCGCGCCGTCACGAAATCCTCCTGCAGGCCGAGTCCACGCGAGGCGGCCTCGCCGATCACCAGAGCTTGGAGTTCGGCGCCGGTCATGCCGGCGAGCGGTGACCGCCAGCCGTGCACCAGGCCGACGCCTCCCCCCGGACCGGTCCGAGTCCACACCGGCACGCCCATCTCGTGGAGAGCTGCGACGTCGCGCTGGATCGTCCGGGTCGAGACGCCGTGGCGCGTTGCGAGCTCCGTCACGGTGGAATTCGAGCGGCTCAACTCCAACATGACCGCCAGCAGCCGCGTGGTGCGCATGGCAGGAGACTACGGAGAAATGGCGACATCACCTGTCGGGAACTGCTGAGAGGCTCACATGGTCAGCGTGAACCGCCGAAAGGAACGTGTGCCGTGACCGGACAGTCACAGCAAGAGAATCGAGCTCGAACTGAGCTGCGCGGCAGGGTCGCGCTGGTCGCCGGCGCCACTCGCGGCGCAGGCCGGGCGATCGCCGTCGAACTGGGCCGTGCCGGAGCCACCGTGTACTGCACCGGACGCTCGACCGCCGACAAGCCTTCGGACTACGGACGGCCGGAGACCATCGAGGACACCGCTGAGCTCATCGCCGCGGCGGGTGGTACTGCCTACTCCGCGGTGGTGGACCACCTCGACGCGGGCGCCGTGCGCGAGCTGGTGGCCCGCATCGACCGAGAGCAGGGCCGCCTCGACATCCTCGTCAACGACATCGGCGGCGAGGCCTACGTCCACTTCGGCACCCCCTTGTGGGAGTACGACCTGGAGGACGGCGCCCGGCTGTTCGACGCCGGTTTCACCACGCACCTGAACACGAGCCACGCCGCGCTCGGGCTCCTCATCCGTCAGCCTGGCGGGCTGGTTGTCGAGGTCACTGATGGGACGCGCAGTTACAACGCCAACCACTACCGGGAGACGGTCTTCCTCGACGTCACCAAGACGGCCGTGGACCGCCTGGCCTTCGCTCAGGGCCACGAACTGGCGGCGCACGGCGGCACCGCCGTCTCGGTGACGCCGGGCTGGTTGCGTTCGGAGATGATGCTCGAGGCCTTCGGGGTCACCGAGGAGACCTGGCGCGAGAGTGCCGAAGCGAACCTGGGGAAGGATGCTCTGCCGCCGTACGAGTTCGTGATCTCCGAGACCCCGGCGATGCTCGCTCGTGGGATCGCCGCTCTTGCTGGGGACCCCGAGCGGCAGCAGTGGAATACCAGGTCGGTGAGCTCCTTCGAACTGGCTCAGCACTATGGCCTCACGGACGCCGATGGTTCTCGCCCCGACGCCTGGAGCTTCATCACTGCCATGGAGAACACTCCGGCTCGCGACCTGGACGTCGAGAAGTACCGGCGAGTCTGAGCCCGCCGGTGCTAGCGCGGGCCCGCACGAAAGTATGCAGCGAGCGTCGTCAGCAGCGACGGTGGCTGCATAGTTCCGGCGCCCGCTTAGGCTGGCGGCCATGGGTCGAGTGCCCACCGATGACGATCTTTACCTCGGCTAGCTCCTCTTGGGCTTGGCGCAGTGTGCGTTCGGCCTGGGAGTCGTGTTCGGCCAGGTGACGTGCACAGTGCCGCGCCGTCGTCGAGTTGGCGGAGTTCCCGGCGATCCTCGCCTGCTGCAGTCGCGCTCGCCGCGCGGCGCTCGATTCGGCCGGATCCACGCCTCGCCGCTAGCCATCCACCCCGGCCCTCCAGGTTTGACGCGGCGCGAAGCCGGATCGCCGTAGCCAGTGTTCGGTGTAGAGAATCCGTGTGGGCGTGATGACGGTCAGCGGGTCGGTGGGCGGCTGCTCCACGGGCCGGCCGCGCTCGACGTGATCCGATTGCCAGCGGAAGGCCTCCCAGTACGCCTCGGCCTCCGGGTCGTCGCGTTCGAGTGTGCGCGCGGTGCCGAAGAGCTGGGCGCCGCGGCTGCTCGCCTGCCCCACGAGCGGGGCGAAGATCCCGGCCGAGACCCGCGGGTCGCGGCGCAGGTTCCGGGACTTCACCGAGGCGTTCCAGGAGGAGTAGAAGATCTCGACGCCGAGGCTCGAGTACCGCACTGGTGTGGCCGCGGGGGAGCCGTCGCGATTCACGGTGGCGACGACCGCCATGTTCTGGGAGGAAAGCAAGTTGAGGATCCGCTCCTCGAGCTGCTCGCGCGGCAGCTCCTGTGTGGGAGTAGGCCCGGCGAGCCAGGGGTTCGTGGTGGGCATGGCCCAGGCTCTCACGGCCTCAGAGACGGAAGCCGCCTTCGGTGTTCAGCACCTGGCCCACCATCCACCGGCCCTCATCGGAGACCAGCCAGGCGATGAGCCGTGCCGGGTCGTCGGGTTCGCCGAGCCGACCGGAAGGGAAGGCCTGGCGCAGGTCAGCCAGAGCATCGTCGGGGATGCCCATACCCGGGTCGAGGTAGCCGGTGTTCACCGGCCCGGGGTTGACCGTATTGAGCAGGATGCCGCGGCGGGCCAGTTCCGAGGCCACCGTGGCGGTCACGCCGGCGAGCGCGGCCTTGGAGGCGGCGTACGCCACCTCTCCGGCCATTGGCCCCTGCTGCTGGCCCGAGGTCATCCAGATTGCCCGGCCACCTTCGCGGCCGTCGTGCTGCGCGGCGAAAGCCTGCGTGAGCAGCAGCGTGGCGCGCGTGTTGACGCTCCAGTGCCCGTCGAGCTTCTCGACGTCCATATCGGCCAGGGTTGCGTCGCCGCCGGATCGGGCGTGGTTGCACACGAGGATGTCGAGATGCCCGGCGCGCGCCACCGCGCCTTCGAGCAAGGCGGAAGGCGCGTCAGGATCGGCGAGGTCAGCGGGCAGGTCGTGCACGGCGGCGCCGGGCCCGAGCAGGGCCTCGATGCCCGCGCGCACCTGGGCCAGATCGTCGGCGCCCCACGGCTGATCCGCATCGTGCGGGCGGTGGTGGTGCAGCACGATCGAGGCGCCCATCGAGGCCAGGCGCGCGGCCACCGCGTAACCGATGCCACTGCGACGGCTGGCACCGGTCACCAGCGCAGTACGGCCCTGCAGGGAAGGAGTGGAGTGCATGCCGGCACGCTACGGCGCAGTCAGGCTGATGTCGCGGGCTTTTCTTCCAGGGCTGACGCTGACCGCGTGAGGCCCGAACCCGCTCACGCGGCGGAACGGCTCCGCCCGGCCAGCTCCTGCAGCCGAGTCATCATGCGCCAGGTCATGACGGCACTGATGATGCTCGTGACCTCGATGATCGGCCGCACCCCCGGCCCCGGGCGGTAGCGCTCGCGAATGTGCAGCCGCGTGGCGGGCTCGCCGCTCGGCCCGAGCTCGGGCGCGAGGTGGAAGGCCCAGGTGAACTCGAAGTCCAGGTCGCCCGGGGGCCGGCCGCCCGCCGAGGTCACCACCAGGGTTTGCCCGGGCTCCACCTGCGCGACGCGCAGCACAGCCTCGGGGTGCAGCGGGAAAGGGTCGCCGGGCGCGGGGTGCTGCCACTCGGCGTGGATGCGGGTGGCGCCGTGGATCTGGCAGCCCGCGAGATTCTCCAGCAGCTCGAAGGAGTAGAAGCCCGCCTTGTCCTGCCCGAGCTGGGCGATCCATGGCCACACATCCTCCGGAGGCGCCAGGATCGTGCTGGCGCGGTCGTTCTGCACCGCGCACTGCAGGAGCCCATCACCCGGCAGCGGCATCCGCGCCTCGGCACGCGTCGCCCCCAGACGGCGATGGGTGCCGGTCAGCAGGAAGGCCGCCGCGGCCGAGGCTCCGGCAAGCAGCGGGGCGGCAAGAAGAACGGTCAGGGCTCGGCGTGGGGTCATCAGGATCGCCTCCACGCTCATGGTGGCGCGCCGGCGCCTCCTGCCACCAGGGACCAAGGTCCCCGGACGCAGCGCGGGCGCAGATTTTGCTACCGCCATCGCACCAGGCCCAGCAATCCGCCGGTGACACAGATGACCACCGCGGCCAGGCTGATCAGGCCCGGCCGGGAGAGATCCGTCAGCCCGAAGGTGGCCGACCCCACCGCTTGCCCGGTGGCCAGGGCGATGAACAGCAGGGACGTCCCCTCCCCGCCGTGACCCGGCCACGCTTCCCGGGCCCACAGGATCAACACGCCGGACAGGCTCATGTACGCCGCCCCGAACAGTGCCATGCCCCCGTAGGCGAGCGCCGGGAGCTGACCGTGCGTCGAGAGGCCCACACCGCCGATGGCCAGGGCCAGTGCTGCAGCGCAGCTCAACCAGCCGAGGCGGATCCCGAGCTGGTGGACCAGGGCCCCGGTGAGGACGCCGAGCAGGCCGCCGAGCCCGAGCGCCACCCAGAGCCAGCCAGCATGTTCCGGGGGCAGGGCGCCGGCGCTGGTCACCATCAACGGGCCGAAGGTCCACACCAGGGCCGAGGCCGCTCCGGCCACCGCTGCCGCCACGGCCGGCACGGCGAGCGCCCGCCGCGGCCCGGCCACGATCCGCCCGGCCAGAGCTGCCGAGGCCTCCAGCGCATCGGCCCGCGAGCCACGCAGCCACACCATCGCCGCGCTGCCCACGCAGAGCGCGGCCATCAGTACCCAAGCCGCCGCCAAGCCCGGGCTGGTGAAGGCGACCATTCCTGCGCCGACCACACCCACCGCGGTCCCGGAGTTCACCACCCCCTGCGCGGTGGACGCCGAGCTCGCAGGCACCGCGGCGTCCACGATTCGCACCAGGGCGGGGGAAGCGAAGCCCGCTCCCATCCCGCCGAGGAAGACCGCGGCGATGAACAGCGCGGGGTGGCCGGCAAAGGCCACCACCAGAGAACCGCCGGCGGCCGTGGCACCGGCGAGCGCCACCCCCCACCGTGGCCGGGGCCCCACCAGGCGTGCCGCCAGCAGTGCGGCCACGGAGAAGGAGGTGAACTGCGCGGCTGCCGCCCACCCCAGTACTCCCGCGAGCTCTGGCCGCTCCGCCTCGAAAGCCGGGCCGAAGAGCCCGACGCCGAAGCGTGCCATCCCGTAGGTGGTGGCAATGAGCAGCATCCCGGCCAGAGCGGTGCCCAGGCCCTGTGCAGCGGCGGGCACCTCGACCTCTGGGGCCTGTAACGATCGTTTCACCATAACGATCGTTACAGTAGACCCATGGTGACCACCCTGCACACCCGGGACCGCATCCTTGACGCTGCGGAACTGCTCTTCTTCCGCGATGGCATCGCTGTGACCGGGGTGGACGCGGTGGCCGCCGAGGCCGGGGTGTCCGTCGTGACGCTCTACAAGCACCACCGCTCGAAGGAGAACCTGCTGCGCGAAGTGTTGCGCCGCCGCTTCGATTCCTGGGTGGAGCACTGGGACGCGGCCCTGGAGCGGGCGCACAGCCCGGAGGGCAAGCTCCTCTCCCTGTTCGACGCCGTGGCGACCTTCCGCGCTGCGGCCGGCCCCACCCAGTGGTGCTGCTTCCTGGCCACGGCTTCGGAGCGGCCCCGCCCCGCCGACCCGGCGTCTGATCCCGTCTTCGCCCTGCTGGAGCAAGACACCGCTCTGGTCGCCAACCGCCTGCAGGCCCTCACCACCGCACTGGGCTATCGCGAACCTGAGGCGCTCGCCCACGGACTGCTCCTGATCTACAACGGGATCCTGGCCAGCCTGCTGCGCGGCGCCCCGCACGAACCGCTCCCGGTGGCACGTGACCTCGGCCGGGCGCTCATCGATAGTTCCCGCGCCGCCAGCTGAAATCCGTCGGGACCAAAGGCCCGAGGAAGCAGGGACCTTGGACCCTGCGGCTGGCGACAGCCACCGGCTTGAGTGTCAGTGGTGACGAAGTGTCACCTCATCGACGGCGCTCACCGGGCGCCTGGCGCTTGGAGAACCCGTGGAAGCCCTCGAGCTGGCGCGATGGCAGTTCGCCATCACCACCGTGTACCACTTCATCTTCGTGCCGCTCACGATCGGGCTCGCTCCGATCGTGGCCGGGATGCAGACGGCGTGGGTGATCACCAAGAACGAACGATGGCTCAAGCTCACCAAGTTCTTCGGCAAGCTCCTGCTCATCAACTTCGCGCTCGGCGTGGTCACCGGGATCGTCCAGGAGTTCCAGTTCGGCATGGCCTGGAGCGAGTACTCGCGCTTTGTCGGTGACGTCTTCGGCGCCCCGCTGGCCATGGAAGCCTTGGCGGCCTTCTTCGTGGAGTCGGTGTTCCTGGGCGTGTGGATCTTCGGCTGGGACCGGGTCTCCAAGAAGATCCACCTGGCCTGCATCTGGGCCTTCGCCCTGGCCGTGAACCTCTCCGCCTTCTTCATCCTCGCTGCGAACTCCTGGATGCAGCACCCGGTCGGCGCCATCTACAACCCCGAGACCGGGCGCGCCGAGATGGAGTCCATCGGCGCGGTGCTGACCAACAACACCCTGCTCGCGGCCTTCCCGCACACCATCACCTCCGCCTTCCTGGTGGCGGGCACCTTCGTGACCGGCGTCGCCGCCTGGTGGATGGTGCGCCTGGCGCGCACCCGGCGCCCGGATCTGATCCAGCTCGCTCGCGACGTCTACCGTCCGGCCGTCAAGGTCGGCGCGGTGGTGATTCTGGTGGCCGGGCTCGGCGTGGCGATCTCGGGCGACGTGCAGGGCAAGATCATGTACGAGCAGCAGCCCGGCAAGATGTCGGCTGCCGAGGCCCTCTGTGGTGGCCAGGAGGCCGCGCCCTTCTCCATCCTCACCGTCGGGCCCCTGGATGCCACCTGCGACGAACTGACCCACCTCATCGAGATCCCAGGGCTGGCCAGCTATCTGGGCACCGGGCACTTCTCCGGCCCGGAGTCCTACCTGCCCGGCGTCCTTGACGTGCAGGAGGAGTACACCGCGCGGTACGGCGACCTCACCGCCGCCGGGGAGCCCGTCACCTATACGCCGCCGCTGGCGATCAGCTACTGGTCCTTCCGGCTGATGATCGGCTTGGGCATGGTGGCCATGGGTCTTGGCGCATGGGCGCTCTGGGCCACCCGGCGCGGCCGGATCAGTGAGAGCCGCTGGCTCTCGCGCTTCGCCCTGCTCGCCATTCCGATGCCTTTCGCCGCGGCCTCCTTCGGCTGGATCTTCACCGAGGTCGGCCGCCAGCCCTGGGTGGTGGCCCCCAACCCCACCGGCATCGACCAGATCCGCCTGCTCACCGAGCGCGGGGTCTCCACCGTGGTCTCACCCGGCCTGCTCTTCACCTCGATGATCGTGCTGACGCTCATCTACGGCGTGCTCGCGGTGGTCTGGTACCGCCTGATCCACCGCTACGCCGTGGAGGGGGTGCCCGCCCAGGTGCGGGACGAATCGCCCGAGGCCCAGGACGACCCCGACACCCACCGCCCCATGTCTTTCGCCTACTGAGCCGCCGCGCTCACCGACCGCACTCCCTGGAGACCAGACGTGGAACCCCTGTCGATCCTGTGGTTCATCCTCATCGCCGTGCTGTGGACCGGCTACCTCGTGCTTGAGGGCTTCGACTTCGGCGTGGGCATGCTCATGTCGATCCTGCCGCGCGGCGGCCGCAAGCAGCGCGAGTCCGAGCGCCGGGTGCTGGTGAACACCATCGGGCCGCTCTGGGACGGCAATGAGGTGTGGCTGCTCACCGCCGGCGGAGCCACCTTCGCCGCCTTCCCGCACTGGTACGCCACCCTCTTCTCCGGTTTCTACCTTCCGCTGCTGCTCATCCTGCTCGCGCTGATCGTGCGCGGCGTGGCTTTCGAGTACCGCGGCAAGATCGACAGCGAACGGTGGACGCGCGCTGCGGATCTCGCCATCCAGGTCGGCTCCTGGTTGCCGGCCGTGCTGTGGGGTGTGGCCTTCGGCAACCTCGTGCGAGGCCTGACCCTGGATGCCGACTTCCAGTACGTGGGCGGCTTCTGGGCGCTGCTGAACCCCTTCGCCCTGCTCGGCGGCCTCACCACCCTGACCCTCTTCCTGCTGCACGGCGCGGTCTTCATCTCCCTGAAGACCGATGGCGAGATCCGCCACCGCGCCCGCCGCGCAGCCGGCATCCTCTCGGTCGCGGCAGTCGCCGTCGCCGGCACCTGGGCGATCTGGGCGCAGCTCGCCTACTCGGTGGCCTGGACCTGGGGAGCCGTGCTGGTGGCCGCCGGCGCGCTGCTCGGCGTGGTCCGCACCGTGCAGCGGGGCCGCGAAGGCTGGGCCTTCGGCCTCTCCGCCCTGGCGATCGTGGCCGCCGTGGTGCTGATCTTCGGCTCGATGTTCCCCGATGTGCTGCCCGGCTTGGACGGCGGTCAGTCACTCTCGATCGCCGAGGCCACCTCCACCCCCTACACCCTGACGATCATGACCTGGGTGGCGGTCTTCCTGGTGCCGCTCGTGCTGGTCTACCAGGGCTGGACCTACTGGGTCTTCCGCCGCCGCCTGAGCACCGAGGACATCCCCGCCCCGGCGGGTTTGAGCTGGAAGAAAATCAAGGACTCCGCCTTCGGGCACGACGCTGGCCCGGCCGCTCCGGCCTCCAAGCTCCCGCAGTGACCGCGCCGTCATGAGGCCTCTCGATCCGCGGCTGCTGCGCCGAGCCCGGGCAGTCCGCCACCATGTGGCACTGACTGCCGTGCTCGGCCTGGTCTCAGCCCTGCTCGTGGTGGCGCAGGCCGTGCTCGTGGCGCTGCTGCTGGTCCCGCTCATCCAGGATCAGTCCATCGACGCCGAGCGCGCCATCCAGTTGCTCACGGCTTTGGCCGCCGTGGCGGCCGCGCGGGCAGTGGCTGCCTGGGCTCAGGAGCGCTACGCACAACGCGCGGCCACCCGCACCATCGCGGAGCTGCGCGAGCAGGTGGTGAACCATGCCGCAGCCCTGGGGCCCCGGTGGGAGCCGCGCAAGGCCGAGGTGGCCACCCTGGTCACCCGGGGGCTGGATGACCTCGCCCCCTATCTGGTGAAGTACCTGCCGGCCCTGATGCTCACCGCGCTGGCCACCCCGGTGCTGCTGCTGGTGTTGCTGCGCCTGGACTGGGTCTCCTTCCTCATCTGCGTGGTCACCCTGCCCCTGGTGCCACTGTTCATGTGGCTGGTGGGCGTGATGACCGCGGGCACCAGCGAGCGCCGTCTCGCAGTCGTCTCGGCCCTGGGTGCCCAGGTGCTGGACCTGCTCGCCGGCCTGCCCACCCTGCGGGCCTTCGGGCGCGAGATCGGTCCCGGTGCCCGCGTGCGGGCGCTGGGGGAGGCCTCCAAGCGCGCCACCATGGGCACCCTGCGCATCGCCTTCCTCTCCGGCATGGTGCTGGAGTTGCTCACCACGCTCTCGGTGGCGATCGTGGCCGTGGGCGTGGGGCTACGCCTGGTCTACGGCGAGATCGACCTGTTGCCGGCGCTGATCGTGCTCATGCTCGCGCCCGAGGTCTATCTGCCCCTGCGCCAGGTGGGGGCCCAGTTCCACGCCTCCACCGACGGCCTGGCCGCGGCGGAGAAGGCCTTCGCCATCCTGGAGACCCCGGCCGACAGCCAGGACATCAGCGACGCCGGCCGCCGAGCCGCCCCTGCCGCCGTGCACGCGGTGCGCTTCGAGCACGTCACGGTTCGCGCGGGCGACCGCGGCCTGGAGGCTCCGGCCGATCTGAGCACTCGCATCCCCCTCGACGGCCGCGTGATCGCCTGGCGCGGGCCCTCTGGAGCGGGTAAGTCCACCGCCGCCCTGGTCCTCCTCGGGCTCATGCGCCCCGATTCCGGCCGGGTGCTTCTCGAGGCCGAGGGCGAGAGCCTCGATCTGAGCCACACCGACCTCGAGGCCTGGTGGCGCCAGATCGTGTGGGTACCGCAACGGCCCGCGCTGCCACCAGGCCCGCTGCGCGCCGTGGTCACCGAGGGCAACCCGGCCACCGAGGACGAGCTGGTTGCCGCGGCCCGCGCCACCGGGCTGGACGACGTCGTCGCCGCGCTCCCGCAGGGCTGGGACACCGAGATCGGCCTGGGAGGCGTGGGCTTGAGCGCCGGGCAACGCCAACGTGTGGCCCTGACCGCCGCTCTCCTGACCGGAGCCGATCGCCGCCTGGTCATCCTCGACGAACCCACCGCGCATCTGGACGCCGACGGCGAACAGGTCATTCTCGACGCTGTGCGCTCCTGGCGCGCAGCCGGGCGCACTGTGCTGCTCATCGCGCACCGCGCCTCGCTGCTCTCCCTGGCAGACGACGTGGTGGAGATCGGTAGCCAGGAGACCACCACCGACACGCCCCCGGTCGCTGAAGGTCTGCCCGCGGCTCAGCCCCTGGAGGTGGCCCGATGAGCCTGCGCCGTGATCCGTTGCTGCGGCTGCTCCCGATGCTGGAGGTCCGCCCGGCCCGGGTGGCCCGCGCCATCGCCCTGGGCACCCTGGCCCTGGGTTGTGCCGTGGGCCTGGCCGCTGCCTCCGCCTGGCTGATCGCCCGTGCCTCGCAGATGCCGCCCGTGCTGACCCTGACCGTGGCGGTCGTCTCCGTGCGCGCCTTCGGTATCGGCCGCGGTCTCTTCCGCTACCTGGAGCGACTCGCCTCCCACGACGTCGCCCTGCTGGGCATGGCGGCCCTGCGGGCCAACGTCTACGAGGGCATCAGCCAGGCCCCGGCCACGCGGGTGGCGGCCCTGCGCCGCGGCGATCTGCTCGCCCGGGCCGGCGCCGACGTCGACGCCGTGGGCGATGTGGTGGTCAAGGCCCTCATCCCCGCCGGAGTCGCGGTCACGGTGGGCCTGGGATCCGTGGCGCTGGTGGGCACCCTCTTGCCGGCCGCTGGCCTGGCGCTGTTGCTGTGCCTGCTGATCATCGGCGTGCTCGCGCCGTGGCTGGCCGCCCGGGCCGCCGAGAGTGTGGAACTGCAGGGTGCGGCCGCACGCTCGGATGTCACCACGCGGGCGCTGACCATCCTGGAGGAGGGACAACAGCTCCGGGTGGCCGGCCGGCTCCAGGAGGATCTCGCCGCTCTGCGTGAGGCCGATGCCCGGCTGGCCGGCACCGGGGAGGACGGCGCGCGTATTGCCGGTCTCGGTGCGGCCCTGGGCGCCGCCGCACAGACCCTCGCGGTGCTGGCCTGCCTGGCGCTGGGTATGCGGGCCGTGGGGCCCGGCGGGGCGCTGAGCCCCACCCAGCTCGCCGTCGTCGTGCTGACGCCGCTGGCCGTCTTCGAGGTCACCTCCGTGTTGCCTGCCGCAGCCGTGCAGGTGCGCCGCTCGCGTGAGGCGGCCCGCCGTCTGCTGCAGCTACTGCCCAATCAGAGGCAGGCTCAGCCCGCAGCGGCACCCGCACCGGCCACCCCCGCTCCCGCCGGGCAGCTCTTGCAACTCGGCGCACTGCAGGCCGGCTGGGCACCGGGGGCAGTGGTGGTCAGCGGCCTCGACCTCAGTCTGCCCCCCGGCGCCGTGGTGGCGCTCGCCGGCCCGTCGGGATGCGGCAAGACCACCGTCCTCATGACCGCCGCCGGCCTCCTTCCGCCACTGGGCGGGCAGGCGCGAGCCACCGATCCGCTCCTCGTGGCCGAGGACGGGCACCTCTTTGCCACCACCGTGCTGGAGAACCTGCGGGTGGCCGACGGCGCGGTGACCCCCGTCCAGGCTCGCGCAGCCTTGAGCGAGGCCGGTCTCGGCCCCTGGCTCGCCGCCCTGCCCGACGGGCTGGACACGGTGCTGGGCACCGGGGGCACCACCGTCTCCGGAGGGGAACGCCGCCGGTTGCTCGTGGCCCGAGCCCTGCTCTCTCCCGCCCGGGTGCTGTTGGTGGACGAACCCGCCGAGCATCTCGACGCCGCCTCAGCGGATGCCGTGGTGGCCGCCCTGGCCGGGCATGTGCGCCGCACGGGGCGCGCGCTGGTCTTCGCCACCCATCGACTCAGTGGTGCCGCTGCGGCCGATGAGGTGATCCTCCTCGGCTCTGCGGGCGCGACCGCCGAGGCCGGGCCCACCCGCGTGGTGGCACGCGGCAGCCACGAGGAGCTGGCTCGGCTCGTGCCGGCCTACGGCGAGGCGCTGCGCCGCGAACGTGACCGGGTGGGTTAGCCACCCAGGATCAGGATCGGATCGGAGGTGGGCTCGGGCGAGCCGCCCGCCGGTTCGATGGTCATGGCCAAGGCAGCACCGGGGGGCAGGGGATCCAGGCGCGCCTCAAGTCGACCGTCCACGACGCCGAGCACTCCGGCGGAGCTCGGTCCGCCCTCGTCGATCACCCACAGCTGGTAGGTGCTGTCCTCTCCCAGCTCCGGCACAGCCGAGGCGGCGAAAAGCACTTCCTCCTGGGAGACGAGGGCCGCGGCCCGGCCGCCCCCTGTGATCTCCGTGCTGAGCAACTCGGCGTCCGGTCGAGCCAGTGCCTCGGTGAACTCGCGGAGCTCGTCCTCAGCCGTGCCGGCGCGATCGGCCTGCTGGACCGCGATTCCGGTGGGGATCAGCACCGCCACCGCGGCGGCAGCGGTGAGCCACCATCGCGAACCCCGCCGCCGGGAGATGCCCGGGTTGGCCGACGGCCCGGCGGATCCACGCTGCGGGGCGGTGGCCACCTGGGCCAGAACCTTCTCGCGCAGCTCCTGCGGTGCGGGCATGGCATCCGCCTGGGCGAGGCGCGCCACCGTCTCCCGCAGGGCCCGTGCCTCGGCGGCGAGCTCCTCGTCCTCAGCGATGGCGCGCTCGACCACGCGGCGCTCCACGTCGTCGACGGCGTCCAGCGCCCAGGCGCCGAGAAGTCCCCTGGCCTCGCGGTTCACGGCTCCACCCCCAGGCACCCGCGCAACTGGAGCAACCCGTCGCGAATGCGCGTCTTCACCGCGGCGAGCGAAGCCGCCACTTGATCGGCGACCTCGCGGTAGGTCAGACCACCGTAGTAGGCGGCGATCACGGCCTCGCGTTGCAGCGCGGTGAGGGCACCCAGGCAGCTGCGGACCCGGTCCCGCGCCTCGGCGGCCTCCGCTGCTTCGACCACCTCGTCAAACGGACGCGACACCAGCGCCGCCGCCCGTGCCTCCCGCTCGCGGCTCGACTGCAGGCTCCGCACCCGATCGACAGCCCGCCGGCGGGCGATCGTCACGATCCACGAGAGAGCGCTACCCCGGGCCGGGTCGAAGCGGGCCGCATCGCGCCAGATCTCCACCATGACCTCCTGGCTGAGATCGGCGCTCAGGTCCGGATCGCGGAGCACTCGCAGCGCCGTGCCGTGCACCAGCGCGGAGGCGGCATCGTAGAGCTGCGCAAAGGCCTCCTGGTCGCCGTCGGCGACACGGGGCAGGAGCTGCCCGATGTGCTCGGCGCGAGCGGCGCGGCTGTCGGAGGTCACCAGGACACTATGGACTGCCGGAGCCTCCACCGTGGCCAGGATCGCCCGGGTGGGCCGCGCCAGTTCGCCGGCGCAGGCAAGCGCCGTCATCGGAACCGCTTGCCGAGGATCCGGTTTCGCTCCCGGGTGAGCGTCCGGACCCCCGGCGCACCGATCAGCGTGCCGAACTGCACCTCCGCGGCGGCCGCGGCCACGTGGAAGGACCGTTCCTCCAGCAGGTGCCCCACGGCCACGTGCGCGGGCAGGGTGCCGGCGTACCGGGTGCCCGGCCACCGCCACTGGCTGAGAGCACGGCGGGTATAGCGCCGGGCGCGGGCCACGCCGCGGCATTCCTCGCTGTGCGCGCCGACGCCGGAGGTGGTCAAGGCCGCGGCCACCTCGGTGGTGAAGAACTCCCGATGGCGCGCCTTCACCGCGCAGACACCCACCGATAGTTCCGCCAGGCCGGGCTCGGTGGCACCCAGGCTCTCGTGGAGCAGGGCGGTGGCGGTGGTGTCCAGCCAGCTGTGCGCCAGGGCCGCGGCCGCGAGGTCGGCACCGAGCACATTGCTGCGGAAGGCTCCCACCGGGGCTGCACCGCGTTCGTCCCACACGCGGCGCAGCCGGCCGGCGCCGGTGGGCGTGGGAGCGCGCGGCGGCAGGTCGTGCGCCACCAGGATGTCGCGCAGCCGCTCACTGAGCTGGTGCTGCTCGAAGGACCAGGTGATCAAGAAGGCGGTGAGGCGAGAGTCGGAATGCGCCGGGGTGACCAACAGTTCGCGCAGGCGGTCCAGCGCGGTGCGCTCAATGGACCAGAGGTAACTCAGTGCACGCAGGGTGGATTGAGGCAGGGCGATGGGAAGATCGCCACTGCTGCGGCGCAGATCGTGCGGATGGCGGGTGAAGTGAGCGACGTCGAAGCCGGTGGAGGTCACGCCGCTACCTCCCGGGCATCCAGGGCATCAGCCACCAGCCGCAGCCCGGCCAAGCCCGGGAGCTTGCTGAGGTGCCGGTCGATGGCGTCGATCTCCTTGCGGCCTTCCGGCCCGGAGAAGAGGTGGGAGAGCACGAACTGCACATCCTCCTCACTGGAGACCCCCGATCCCACCGGCTGCCACGCGGTGCGCAGGGCCAGGCGCACCAGCCGCTGCGCCTTGGGGTTGTCCGCCAAGCGGGCACGTGCCTGGGTGGCGTAGAACGCGATGTGCTTGGTCTCCTGCGCGGCGATGCGCCGCACCAGGGTGGTCAGCACCGGGTGGTCCGAGAGCGTGGCCAGACGGCGGTATCCCGCGGCGGTCGACCACTCGTTCAGCGCCCCCCACGTCATGTGCACGGCGATGAAGTCCTTGCCCATGACGTTCGAGAGCACGGACTGGCGCACCGGCGAGAGGCGATCGCGCCAGCCGAGCTTGATGCGGCGCGCCTTGACCTGATCGAAACCGATGGCGATGCCGTGGCGGGCGAGCACCTCGGCGAGCGCCTCGCCGTGCCAGAACTCCTCGCGGTTCCAGATCGTCATGAAGGTGCTGACCTCGCCGTCCTTGCGCGAGGGCGTCACCAGCATGTCGCGCAGGTAGCAGACCGTGTGGAACTCGATATCGCACATGTAGTGCAGCGTGCGCAGGATGTCGGGCGGCAGCGGATCGGTGGCGAAGGAGTCGAAATCGAGATCCTCGTAGCGCAATGCCTCAGATTCCTCGGCATAGCGGTTGATGTCGAAGGCCATGGCACTTCCTTCCCAGTCACGAACGTTCCCCCGCGCGGCGGCGGGAAGAACGTGGTCCTCTAGCAGTCAGCGTGAGGAGTTCGGAGCTGGAGGCAAGAAGGATGGGTCGGATCTTGTGCGCAGGTGCACCCCGATCACAGCTGGGGTCGGTCTGCCTCGACAGCCGTATCGATGGCGTCCGCCGCACTGAGGGCGTCGAGGAAACCGATCACGGTCTCACGTTCCTGCGCGGTCAGAGCGGCGGCCACCGCGAAGCGCCGGGCATGGCGCCGCCCGATCGTCTCGCGCGCCGCGGTGCGGGTCTCGGGCGAGACGACGATCGCCAGCGCCCGCCGGTCCACCGGGTGCGGTCGCCGTTCGATGTGGCCCCCGGCGGCCAGGCGGTCGAGCAGCTTGGTGGTCGAGGCCGAGGAGATCCCCAGGTGGTGCGCGATGTCGCTCGCGGTCACCACCTGCTTCCGGTTCTGCTCCACGATCAGATATCGCAGGGCGCGCATATCCGTCTCGCCCAAACGCATGTACCGGCGCGACGCCTCACTGGAGCGCTGCTCGCTCTCGCGCCAGCGCCGCATCGCGGCCATCACGGCCATTGCGTGCTCGATCTCGTCATCCGGCAGCCCGCCCCAGCCGACGTACTCATCCTCGGAATCCAGCAGGCGTGGGTCCAGAAAGGCGCGGTGCGCATCGCGTGCGGCAGCGGTTCGGGCGGACACATGCCGATAGTAGCCTCATCATGTAGCTTGCCGAACTAGACAATTGATCTGCCCGACCCCGGCCGAGGAGGCCATGAATGTCCGTTTCCGCCGAACAGGTCGTCCTCCTGGACGATGCGGGCGTCAGGATCGGCACTGCTGCGAAGTCGACCGTGCACGACGAGGCCACGCCCCTGCACTTGGCCTTCTCCTGTCACGTGCTCGGGCCGGATGGCCGTGTGCTGGTGAGTCGCCGCGCCCTGGGTAAGCGGGCCTGGCCGGGGGTGTGGACCAACGCGTTCTGCGGCCACCCAGGGCCCGAGGAAGACACCGCGGCCGCGATCCACCGACGGGCAGAGTTCGAGCTGGGACTCACCGTCCAGGGCGTCACCCCGGCACTGCCGGACTTCCGCTACCGCGCGGTCGACGCCTCCGGGATCGTGGAGAACGAGATCTGCCCGGTCTTCCTCGCCCACACCAGCGCTGAACCGGACCCCCACCCCGAGGAGGTCATGGAGATCGCGTGGGTCGAGCCGGCCGACCTCGCCGGAGCCATCGCGCGCACCCCGTGGGCCTTCAGCCCGTGGCTGGTGCTCCAGGCGGCGCAACTCCCCCTCCTGGCCGCGCCCGGTGCTGGTCGCCGGGGCCCCACAGCGGAGGAGCAGTGACGGCGGCCGTGGTCACGGAAGCTGTGGAGCAGCGCCTCGAGCAGTTCTTCGCCGAGCGGATCGACCGCGCGAGGCAGATCGGGCCGCTCTACGCCGAGCTCTGGGAGGGACTGCGCCGCTCGAACGAGGGCGGAAAGCGCGTACGGCCCCACCTGGTCCTGGCCGCCCACCGCGCTTACGGCGGTGAGGAGGACAGTGCGGCCATCACGCTTGCTGCGGCCTTCGAACTCCTCCATCACGCGCTGCTGCTGCATGACGACGTCATCGATGGCGATCTGATCCGGCGCGGCCGGCCCAACCTCGCCGGCACCCAGCAGGCCGCTGCCGAAGCCGCCGGCCTGCCGCCGGCACGCGCCCAACTCTGGGGAGAGTCCTCGGCGATCCTTGCCGGCGACCTCATGCTCAGCTCCGCCCACACCCTGGTGGCCGGCGTGCCGGCGCAGGCCCGCGCCGAGGTGCTGGAGATCTTCGATGAGACCGTCTATCTCGCTGCGGCCGGTGAGCAGGCCGACGTCGCACTCAGCGTGGGAATGCTCGACGCCGACCCCGAGGGCCTGATGAGCGTGATGGCGAACAAGACCGCCTCCTACTCCTTCGCTGCGCCACTGCGTGCCGGTGCGGCATTGGCCGGCGCCGGCCAGCAGATCACGCAGGATCTGGAGGCCATCGGTCACCAGATGGGCATCCTCTTCCAGTTGCGCGATGACATGCTCGGCGTGTTCGGCCAGGAGCAGCTCACCGGCAAGAGCGCGCTCGGCGATCTGCGCGAGGGCAAGCGCACGGTGCTGATCTCGCGTGCCGAGCAGCTGCCCGCCTGGCAGCTCGTGCGCCACTTGTTCGGCAAACCCGACCTCACCGACGCTGAGGCTGAGCGGCTCCGCAGCGCCCTGATGGACACCGGTGCGTACGAGGCCGTGGAGAGCATGATTGCCGAAGGCCGCGCCGAGCTGTTGGTGCGCATCGGTGAGTCGGGCGCACCGCGCTCGCTGCAAGAAGAACTGGCCCGCCTCACTTGGCGCTGCACGGATCGGGACGCATGAACGAATCGACCGGCCTCGAGCTGTATGCACGGACCTCGCACCAGGCCGCCGCCGTGGTCCTGCAGGCCTACTCCACCTCCTTCGGGCTCGCTTCGCGTCTGCTGCCCCCCGCAACCCGTGGGCAGATCAGCGACATCTATGCACTGGTGCGCATCGCCGACGAAGTGGTCGACGGGCCCGGCGCGGAGGCCGGCCTGACCGGCGCGCAGCAGCGCAGCGCCCTCGACGCCCTCGAGGCGGAGACGCTCGCAGCGATGGACCGGTGCTACAGCACCAACATCGTGGTGCACGCCTTTGCGGAGACCGCGCGGACCTGCGGGATCGGCCCCGAACTGGTGGTGCCCTTCTTCGCCTCGATGCGCCGCGACCTCGACCCCATCGTGGACCTCAGCGAGGAGGAGTACCGCCGCTACATCCACGGCTCGGCCGAGGTGGTGGGGGAGATGTGCCTGCAGGCGTACCTCGTGGGCCACGACCGGGAGCCGGATGTGCGTGAGGTCCTGCACGCCGGTGCGCGGCACCTGGGTGCGGCCTTCCAGAAGATCAACTTCCTGCGCGACCTCGGCGATGATCATGGCCGGCTGGGCCGGAGCTACTTTCCCGGCGTCGAGCCCGGGCAGCTGGAGGAGGCAGATAAGCACGCGATCCTGGCGGATATCCGCGCGGATCTGGTCGAGGTCTGGGCCTCCATGCCCCACCTGCCACGGGGACCACGGCGCGCCACCGCCGCTGCCGCAGGCCTGTTCACCGAGCTCGCGGCACGTATCCATCACACTCCGGCTCGTGATCTGCTGGAGCATCGCGTCTCGGTGCCCGCCCCGGTCAAGCTCCGGGTGGTGGCGGCGGCCGTGCGCCGGGCCAACGCTCTGGGAAGGGACACATGAGCCGATCACTGCGCTCCGCCGGCTCTCGGGTGGCGGTCATCGGCGGTGGTATCGCCGGGCTGGCGACGGCCGCGCTCCTGGCCCGCGAGGGCCGCGACGTCACCCTGCTGGAGGCGCGCCCCGACCTCGGGGGGCGAGCCGGGCGCTGGGAACAGGATGGATTCTCCTTCGACACCGGCCCGTCCTGGTATCTCATGCCGGAGGTCTTCGATCACTTCTTCCGGCTCCTGGGTACCAGCTCCGCCGAACAGCTGAATCTGGTGCGCCTGGACCCGAGCTACCGGGTGTTCTTCGAGGGTGACGCCCGCGCCTTCGACCTGCCGGCCGAGGGTGCCCGCGACGCTCTCAAGGCTCTCGACCCAGGTTCGGCGCGGGCAATCGATGCCTACCTGGACTCCGCCGACACCACCTACGCGATGGCCGTGCAGCGCTTCCTGTACGGGAACTTCACCTCGCTGCGTCCCTTCCTGAACGCCAGCACGCTGCGTTCCGCCCCGCGTCTGGCTCGTCTGCTCCTGCAGCCGATGCACCGGTTCATCGCGCAGCACACCTCCGATCCGCGCTTGCAGCAGATCCTCGGCTATCCGGCGGTCTTCCTCGGCACCTCGCCTTACGTGGCGCCGAGCATGTACCACCTGATGAGCCACCTGGACGTCGACGACGGCGTGTACTACCCGCGTGGGGGCTTCGGCTCACTCATCGATGCCGTGGCGCGGCTCGCTGAGCAGCACGGCGCCCGTCTGCTCACCGGCAGCGCGGTCACCAGCATCGACGTGGCGGGCGGACAAGCCCGCGCCGTCTCCTACACCGGCCCGGACGGCGCACCCCGGACGCTCGAAACCGACCTAGTGGTCTCCTCGGCGGACCTCGCGGTGACCGAGCAGCAGTTGCTCGACCCCGAGCACCGCAGCCGCAGCGCCCGCTGGTGGAAGCGCCGCGATCCCGGGCCGGGGGCCGTCCTGGCCATGCTCGGGGTGCGCGGGGAACTGCCGGAGCTCGCGCACCACAGCCTGCTGTTCGTGCGGGACTGGAAACAGGGCTTCGACGCCATCGCCGGCCAGCAGCCCACCATGCCTGATCCCGCGTCGATCTACGTCTCCCGCACCAGCGCCACTGACGACGTCGCCCCCGAGGGTGACGAGAGCCTGTTCATCCTGGTGCCGGCGCCCGCCAACCCCGCCATCGGTTCCGGCGGGCTCGACGGCGCCGGTGACCCCGGCGTCGAAGCCATCGCGGATCGCGCCATCGCGCAGATCTCCGCGTGGGCCGGCATTCCGGACCTGGCCGAGCGGGTGGTGGTGCGGCGCACCGTGGGGCCGGCCGACTTCGAACGGGACTTCGGCGCCTGGCGCGGCGGCGCAATCGGGCCGGCACATACGCTGCGGCAGAGCGCCTTCTTCCGTGGTTCCACGCAATCGTCGAAGGTGGCGAACCTGCTCTATGCCGGAGCCACCACGGTGCCCGGCGTCGGTCTGCCGATGTGCTTGATCAGCGCCGAGCTGGTGCTCAAGCGCCTGCGCGGCGATTCCTCCGCCGCCCCGCTGGAGGCGCCGCTGTGAGCGTCGTTTATCTGGCCACGCTTCTGGTGGTCATCGGCTGCATGGTGCTGATCGACCACCGGTGGAAGCTGTTCTTCTTCCGCGCGCCGCGCCGGGCCGCGGTGGTGCTGGCCCTGGGGGTCGCCTTCTTCCTGCTCTGGGACGTGGTGGGCATCTGGCTGGGCATCTTCTACCGCGGTGAGGGCGAGATCATGACCGGCATCCTGCTCGGCCCCGAGTTGCCGCTCGAGGAGCTCTTCTTCCTGATTTTCCTGTGCTATCAGACGATGATCTGGGTCAACGGTGCTCGCCTGATCGCCGCTCGACGTCGGGAGCGGGCCGCGTGACTTATCTGCTGATCTCGATCCCCTTCCTGCTGGTGGCGGCCGGCATCGCCCTGGTGGCCCACCGCCGAGCGCGCCGGCCCGGGGCCCCTGCGGAAGCTCGCATGCCGTGGAAGGCGATGCTCGCCGCCGGCGCGCTGCTGATGCTGCTCACCGCCATCTTCGACACCGTCATCATCGGGGTGGGCCTGGTGGACTACGACGAGTCCCTGATCCTGGGCTGGCGGATCGGCCTGGCGCCCATCGAGGACTTCGCCTATCCGCTCGCCGGCGTCATCCTGCTCCCGGCGCTCTGGGCACTGCTGGGAGGACGACGCGATGCTTCGTGACCTGCTGACCACCTCGCGGCCCCTGAGCTGGATCAACACCGCCTATCCCTTCGCCGCCGCCTACTGGATGGTCACCCGGGAGATCGACGCCGCCCTCATCGTGGGCGCTCTGTTCTTCCTGATCCCCTACAACGTGGCGATGTACGGGATCAACGACGTCTTCGACTACGCCTCCGATCTGGCCAACCCGCGCAAGGGGGGCGCCGAAGGGGCGGTGCTGCAGCCGCGCATGCACCGCGTCACGCTGGTCGCCGCCGCCGTGCTCTGCCTGCCGCTGGCGGCGGTGCTGGTCACCTTCGGTTCCTGGCCGTCCTGGATCGCGCTGGGGATCAGCCTCTTCGCCGTGGTGGCCTACTCGGCGCCGGGTTTGCGGTTCAAGGAGAGACCTTTCCTGGACTCGATCACCTCCAGCACCCACTTCGTGAGCCCCGCGGTCTATGGCCTGCTGCTCGCCGGCGCGGAGTGGAGTGTGGCGCTGTACGCCCTGCTCGCGGCGTTCTTCCTGTGGGGCATGGCCAGCCACGCCTTCGGCGCGGTGCAGGACGTGGTGCCCGACCGCGCCGGGGGGATCGGCTCGATCGCCACTGTGCTCGGCGCTGCCTGGACCGTGCGCTTCGCACTGGCGGCCTGGCTGGCCGCGGGCCTGCTGATGCTGCTCACCGGCTGGCCCGGGGCGCTGGCGGCGCTCTTCGTCATCCCCTACCTGGCGCTGGCTGCGCCCTTCGCGAGCGTGTCCGACGAGGACTCCGGAGCGGCCAACCGCGGCTGGCGGCGCTTCCTCGGGGCGAACTACTTGGTGGGTTTCCTGGTGACCATGCTGCTCATCGCGGTGGCCTGGTAGCGCCGGCAGCCCTGGTTACCCGGTGCGCCGGAGCGAGCGCGTCCACGTCGTCCACAGCGGCCGGTAGCCGCTGCGGTGCCAGAAGGGCGCCGAGAGCGGGTTCGACGCGCTGTAATGCAGGGAGATCGCCGGGATGCCGGCGTCGTCCGCGGCCCGATGAGCACGCGATACCAAGGCGGCGCCCACACCGGCGCTGCGGGAGGACGGGCTCACCATCATCGCCCCGAGGTAGGCCGCCGGGTCCTGGCGGATCAAGGGCTGCATCCACGCGGAGTGCTCCGGGGTCGAGAGCAGCAGCATGCCGACCACCACGCCGTCGTGCTCGGCCACCCAGGAGTAGCGCCGTTCGTTCGTCTGCAGGGACTCCCGGATCAACTCCTCGGCGCGGGGCCGGCGCGGATGGTCCAGGAAGTGCTGATCGTTGTCCACGAGGTCCAACCAGAGCCGTGTGGCGACGGGGACATCCTCGTCGGTGAGGCTGCGGATGGTGACCTCGGGGTTCCCTTCCGGTGCTGGCCGGCCTGCCGGCCGTAGCGCCACCACCGTCTTGGGAGCGAAGCCGGCACGCCGCAGGGGGCGCACCATGGCGATGTCGCGGCTGGGCCAGGTCACCATCGCCTCGACATCTTCCAGCTCATCGTCCGGCTCCGGGAGTTCTCGCCGGTGCGTCTCCCAGCGGGAGAGCAGCGCAGCCATGGCCTCGGGGTGCTGCACCCGGGCTCGCATCACGTGCTGCTCATCGGCGGACCAGACGGCGGTGAAGGAGTCCAGATCGCTCCGGATGATCTCCACGTGGGCTGCGCCGCCGTCGACGGTGAGGAGGGCGCCGGATTCCACCGACTCCGGCAACGGCGCCTGCTCGGGCAGCGCGGGATCGATGAGGGCGAGGCGCTCGCGGTGGGCGGTGGTCAGGTCGGTCATGGGCCCTTCCCGAATGGAGGCGGAGTACTCCGAGTGTGTGCCGTCAGCATCGCTGATGAGAATCATTTGCACAAGAACGGAGCCTCTCGCCTCAGCGCACGAGGCGGACCTCGGCCCCGTCGAACTCCTCGTCATCGTTGCGGGCGCCGTCCGGGTGGAACCCGTTGCGTGCGTAGAAGGCTCGGGCGCGGGCATTGTCCTCCGCGACCCACAGTTGCGCCGACGCGGTGCCGAGGACGGCATCGAGCAGCGCCTGCCCGGCACCGCTGCCGTGATGGCCTGGGCGGACATAGAGCACGTTGAGCTCCAGCTCGCGCGCCGGGGTGCCGCGGTCCGGATCGTCTGCGGTGGCTGGCCCGGCCATCGCCAGGCCGACGACCTGCCCCGCGCTGTCCGCGACCGCCAGGCGTCGCTCGCCCGGTTCAGCCAGGATCCGCCGCCACATCTGCCGGCGGCGCTCCAGCGCGGCGTCGTCGTAGAAGCGCTCGGGCAGGATGTGGGAGTAGGTCTCCCGCCACCCGGTGTTGTGCACCCAGGCCATGGCCTCGGCATCGTCGGGCCGTGGCGGGCGGATGCTGGGCATGCTGATCACGGCGTGACTCTAGTGCGGCGGCGCGCCGGAGATCCCGTGGCGCGCGCGGTGCCGCGCGCTCACCGCGCCGTCCTCGATGACGTCAGAAAGGTGACCAGATCGTCGAAACGTCAGCTCGCTGGGTGATTGGTCGACGCATGCCACTGCCAGTACCCACACTCCCGTCGGGCTCGAGACGATGGGGTGATGTTCTCGCTGCGCGGCACAGCATGCGCCGGTTCGATCCCAGTCCCCTGACTCTGGTCGAGCTGGGAGCGGTGCTCTGGTACGCCTACGGGCAGCGCGTCGATGGCGGCCGCACCGTGCCCTCGGCGCACGGCGTCATCACCGAGATGACCGGCCACCGCCCGCTCGGCTTCCTCACCCTCGGACGACCCGCGACCAGCCCGCACTCACGGTAGCCGGCGGATGACCGCGCCGGCGTCGGCTGCCGCGCCAGGCACTGGCGCCGATGGCGAGCGGCACGGATAGCGGAAAAGCCGTGGCGCTCGCCGTACTGTCCTGCCTAGCCTGAGCGCATGCGTCGCTGACCCTCGATTCCCTCCTGTGCCCGAGGCCTGTGCCCCGCGGGAGTCCGACCGCACCGAGGAGACCGCGCCCATGACTTCTGCCTTGCTGCACCCCGGCAGCTCCCACCGCAGCGCACCGCACCTCAGCATCGAGGGCATCTCGCTGTCCTTCGGTGAGCGCCGCGTGCTCACCGACATCTCCTTCGCCGTGCCCGCGGGCGAGCGGGTGGGGCTGATCGGTGAGAACGGTTCGGGAAAGACCACCCTGCTGCGCCTGGCGGCCGGGCTGCTCACGCCTGATGCCGGCACCATCCGCGCCGACGCTCCCGGGGGCGGCAACGCCCGCATCGGCCTGCTGCACCAGGAGGCCCCTTTCGACGCCGCAGCGAGCGTGACCGAAGCGTTGGAGGCCGCGGTGAGACCGGCGCGGGTCGCGGCCGCCGCCGTGGATGAGGCCGCTCTCGCCCTGGCAGACGAGCCGCACAGTGCGGTCGCCGCCCAGCGTTACGCGACCGCGCTGGAGCGCGCCGAGCTGCTCCAGGTCTGGGATGTCGAGGCCCGGTTCGGCGCGATGCTCGCCGGGCTCGGCTTGGCCGACCTGCCCCGCGATCGTGCCACCGGGCAGCTCTCCGGAGGCCAGCGCGCGCGCCTCGCCCTGGCGTGGTTGCTGCTCAGCGCCCCCGACGTGTTGCTGCTGGACGAACCCACCAACCATCTCGATGACGCCGGCACCGCGCACCTGTCGGGCGTACTCGCCGGCTGGACTGGCCCGGTACTGATGGCCAGCCACGACCGCGCCTTCCTCGACGAGACCGTCACCGCCTTGGTCGACCTCGACCCCGCCCCTCTTCCGCACTCCGTGGCCGGTCCGCTGAAAGCCGATGGCCCCGGCAGTGGGATCGGGGCCACCCGCTACAGCGGCAGCTACACGGACTACCTGCATTCCCGGATGGACGCGCGCGAGCGATGGGAGCGGCAGTACCGCGAGGAACAGGCCGAGCTGGCCCGGCTGCGCGCCGGGGTGCGCACCAGCCACACGGTCGGGCACGAGAACTGGTCACCGCGCACCGAGAACCGCATGGCCCAGAAGTTCTACGCCGATCGCAATGCCAAGGCCGTGTCCCGGCGCGTCAACGATGCCCGCTCCCGCCTGGCCGACCTGGAGGAATCCCAGGTCCGCAAGCCTCCTGCGGAACTGTGGTTCCGTGGACTCTCGGCTGCGGAACCCGTCCAGCCCGGCCGCCGGCACTCCGGGCCGGTGCTCATCGCCGCGCAGACCGCCGTCGACGGCCGGCTCCCGCCGACCTCACTCAGCGTGAGCGCCGGGCAGAAGTGGTTGATCACGGGCCCCAACGGCTCGGGGAAGTCCACGCTGCTGCGCGCGCTCGCGGGGGAGCTCTCGCCGACCTCGGGGAGCGTGCACCGGGCGGAAGGGCTGCGGGTGGGGCTACTCGCCCAGGAGGTGAAACTCCCCGACCCCGAAGGGCGCGGGCCGGATCGCACGGCTCATCAGGCCTACGAGGATCTCGCCGGCCGGAGCCGAGCCGAGCAGGTGCCGCTGTCACGCTTCGGATTGCTGGCGGGCCGCGATGAGAACCGGCCCGTGCGTGTGCTGAGCGTGGGCCAGCAGCGCCGGCTCGCCCTCGCGGTGCTGCTGGCCGACCCACCGGATGTGCTGCTGCTGGACGAGCCCACGAACCACCTCGCGCTCACGCTCGTGACGCAGCTCGAGGCGGCGATCCCGGACTATCCCGGGGCCGTCGTTGTCGCCTCGCACGACCGGTGGCTACGCCGCACCTGGCGTGGCGAGCGGCTCGAGCTCGGTGTGCACGGAATGCCGTGAGGACCAGCTATTCTCGGCCTGGTTGTGATCATTTCTCGTCGGCCAGCGGCGTCGCCCTCGTGGCAAGGATGCCCTCCGGCCCACGGCTGGCCGTGCACCCAAGACGTAAGGGCAGAATCCGCGCATGATGAACCTGCCTGACCCCTTGGCGCCCGAACTTGTCGCAGGTTGCGAGGCGGAGCCCATCCACATCCCCGGTTCAGTGCAGCGACGCGGCGTCATGCTCGTGGTCGAGGACGGCGTGGTCGTCCAGGCCTCGGAGAACCTCCACGAACTCCTGCCCTGCAGCGCCGAGGGCGCAGTCGGTCAGCCGCTGGCCTCGGTGATCGGGCCCGCCGCGGCGGACATTCTGGCCACGGAGGCGTCAACAGGTGGACCGTTGGCGGACTCCCTTCAGCACCTCATGGTCGACGGCACTCCCTACCTTGCGGCGTTGCATCGCAGTAGCCAGGGCAGCCTCATCCTCGAGGTGGAGCCGATGCAGGGGAGCAATTGGGAGGGCCCGGCGAGTGTTTTCCCGGAGACCCACAATGTGCTCCGTGATGCGGCTGCGGCCGTCAGTTCCGAGCAGATGTACGCGCTGGCCGCTGCCGGTGTGCGGCGCCTGACCGGCTTCGACCGGGTCATGGTCTACGTCTTCGACAGGGATTACAACGGCCGCGTGGTTGCTGAGGACTCGGCAGCAGGGCTCGATTCCTTCCTCGACCTGCACTTCCCGGCCTCCGACATCCCTGCCCAAGCGCGGGCCCTGTACGAGAAGAGCTGGATCCGACTGATCTCCGATGTCAACGAGGAGCCGGCGCGGTTACTGCCGCACCGGCGCCCCGGTACCGGCGATCCCACCGACCTCACCTTTGCCACGCTGCGTGCGGTCTCTCCCGTGCACGTGGAGTACCTGCGCAACATGGGCGTGCGCGCCTCGATGTCGGTCTCACTTCTCGACGAGGGGCGGCTGTGGGGTCTGGTGGCGTGCCACCACTATTCCGGAGCCCACACGCCTTCCCTCGACGTGCGCGCCGCCGTCGAAACCCTGGCGGCCGGCCTCTCGCAACGACTGGCGTTGCGCGCCGCAGCCGACCGGGCAGACCGGGCCAGTGATGTTCAGGAGGCCCTGCGTGAGCTGGTGGAAGACCGGCGTAGCGCTCCGTTGGCCCAGCGTCTGGCTGCTCCGCGCCTGCTACGCACCCTGGACGCCGACGGGATCGCGGTGGAGGTCGATGGCCACAGCGCCGTGCACGGGCTGACCCCGGCCAACCATGCGGAGGTGATCTCCGCCGTCCTGGGCCTCACACCCGAGCCCCGCTTCGGCGGGCTGGTCTACACCTGTGAGTCTTTCGCCTCGGCCGGTATCTCGGTGTCCGAGGCGGACAGTGGCGTGGCTGGAGCGCTGGTGGTCCGGCTACCGGACAGTGGAACACTCGCCCTGTTCCGCCGCGAGGCCCAGCGGGAAGTCTCCTGGGGCGGGGATCCATCTGAGAAGCGCGCCGTCACCGAGGAGGACGGCACTCAACGACTGGGGCCACGGCGCTCCTTCGCGGCCTGGCGTGAGCGCGTCACCGGATCCTGCCGCCCGTGGGGCCGGGAGGACATGGAGGGTGCGATCGCCTCGCGCCGGGTGCTGGTGGAGATGCTCTTCCACCAGCTCAGGAGCGAGACCGGCGCGGCCGTGGCGCTGCAGCGCTCCTCCTTGCCCGAGCAGCTGCCCTCGCCGGAGAAGTGGACCATCGGTGCGTGCTACTACCCGGCCGACGGCGCACGCGTGGGCGGGGACTGGTACGACGTCTTCGAGCTTCCCTCTGGCGATATCGCGCTCGTCGTCGGTGACGTGGCTGGGCACGGCCTGGCCGCTGCCTCCACCATGAGCCAGCTGCGCAACGGCCTGCGCTCACTCCTGATCTCCGATCCGCGGCCCCAGGTTGCCGTCTCCGGTCTGGATCGACTCCTCCGGCAGTTGCTGCCTCAGGACATGGCCACGCTCTGGCTGGGCCTGTTCGACCCCGCGACCGGTAGGGTCGACTACCTCAGCTGCGGGCATCCGCCCGCCATGATCGCCCGGGCCGGCGGCGCGCGCCGCCTCGATCTGGCCGATGAGTTGCCCTTGGGTTTCCTGCTGCGCCCGCCGCAGCCACTGACCTTCACCCTGCAGCCCGATGAGACCCTGCTGGTCTACAGCGACGGCTTGGTGGAGCGACGCGGTGAGTCTCTGGACCGCAGGATCGAGCAGCTCCGGGAGAACGTCGCAAGGTCCCAGGATCTCAACGTGCTCGGAGCGCTGATGTCTCCCGGGGAGTTCGATGACGACGTCACTATGCTGATGGTGCGCGGTCACCAGAATCCGGGTGGTTCCGAGCTGCAGCCCGATGAGGACTCCGAGCTCGCCTGCATCTGAACGGGTCTGCGTGGGCCGGGACTCGGCCGGAAGCTGAGCCCCGGGCTCAACCGCGCAAGGGCCAGGGGGCGGCGAAGATGGCCCACACGTGTTTGGTGCCGGTTCCGGTGTACCAACCCACCTCGACGGAGAGCAGGCGCGCCAGGTGCAGGCCCAGGCCTCCGGCACCGGGCACTCGGACACCTGCATAGACCGGCACGCTGTCGACATCGTGGTCGGCGACGTCGATGAGCCACTGATCGCCCTTGCGGGCGAGCTCCACGATCGTGGGCGGCAAGCCGTGCTTGAGCGCATTGGTCGCCAGTTCGGTGGCGAGCAGGGCCAGCTTCGCGGGGATGTCCGGGAGCTGGTCGTCGTCGTCGCCGGTGACCGAGAGGGCCTCCATCAGGCCGGCGCGAAGCCGGGACAGTTCGTCCGCTGAGGACAGGGTCCACGAGCTGTGGGGTTCGAAGCCAGCCGGTGGGCGGCTCCGGGAAATGTCGCCGTCCATCTCTTCAATCTCGTTGAAGAAGGCGGGGTCAGGGCCTGGTGGCGAATCCTCGGTGCTCACGAATCTCCTTCATGGAAGGCAGCATCTCTGCTGTCGGCCTGGCTCGCCCCCAGAAGAGAGGACGAGTGTGTTTACTGCGCGCGATGCGCGCCTTTCGCGAGGCGGGACGGCCACCAGATTCTGCTGCCGATGTCGTAGAAGAGCCCCGGTACCAGAAGTGAACGCACGATCAACGTATCGATGAGCACTCCGACAGCCACGATGAAGGCCAGCTGCACCAGGAACAGTAGCGGAATCACAGCCAACGCCGCGAAGGTGGCCGCCAGGACGATGCCGGCGGAGGTGATGACGCTCCCGGTGACCCGCAGGCCTTCCAGGGCGCCGCGGCGTGTGCCGATCACCTCCGCTTCCTCCCGGATCCTGGTGGCCAGGAAGATGCTGTAGTCGATACCGAGCGCCACCAGGAACACGAAGGCGAACAGCGGCACCACGGGATCGGCACCGGAGAAACCGAAGACGTGGTTGAAGAACACCGCGGAGATGCCCAGGGCGGAGAGGAAGGAGACCGTCGTCGCAGCGACGAGCAGCAGGGGGGCGATCACCGCGCGCAGCACCCCCATCAGGATCACGGCGATCACTGCCAGGACCAGGGGGATGATCGTCCACAGGTCCGAGCGTGCTGTGTCGCGGGTGTCGAGGGTGGTGGCGCTTTCCCCGCCGATGAGTACATTCGCGTCGATCTCCGGCAGCGTCTCGCGCAGTCGTTCCACGGTGGCGATCGCCGCATCGGAATCGGCCGGGTCGCTGAGCGTCGCCTGGATCTCGGCGACCTCGCGGCCCTCCACCTCGGTGGTCGCCGGCTCCTGCTCCTCGGCGTCGGCGGGCGGGCCCCCGGCCTCATCCGGGGCGTCACCCTCGCCCTCGGTGGGTGGCCCGTCGGCGGATGGAACCCCGTCCTCTCCCGGCTCGGTTCCGAGCGCTACCGAGGCCACGCCCTCGGTAGCCTCGATCTCCTCCACAAGCTCCTCGAGGAACTCGACGTCGCCGATGATGATGGCCGGGTTGCCGGTGCCACCGGGGAAGAGTTCTGCCAGGGTCTCCTGTCCGGTCACGGATTCAGGCTCGCCGAGCAGGAACTCCGACTCCGGCACGCCGGCGGCGCGGAAGGTGGGGGCCAGCGCAGCGGTGAGGATGAGGAACACGGCGGTGCCTACCCAGAGTCGTCGCGGGTGGCGGTCGGTCAGGGCGGCCAGCCATCCCCAGAACCCCGCGCGGGTCGCCACGCGCTTGTGGCCCGGGCCTCCGGCGTCGGAGTTGTGGGCGGAGGAGCTGTCGGCCGGCGCTGCGCGAGGAATGAACGGAAAGAAGGCCACGCGGCGGGTCAGTGCGAGCAGCGCCGGCAGGAAGGTCAGCGTGGCGAGCACGGCGCAGACGATGCCCACGCTGGCCACGGGGCCCAGGGCCTGGTTGGAGGTGAGATCGGAGAGCAGCAGGCAGAGCAAGCCGGCCACCACCGTGCCCGCCGAGGCGAGCACCGGGCGGATGACCGCCCGCCACGCTCGCCACAGGGCGCGGAGGGGATCGGGCTCTTCCCGCAGCGCGTCCCGGTAGCGCGCGATGAGCAGCAGCGCATAGTCGGTGGCAGCGCCGATGACGAGGATGAACAGAATGCCCTGCGCCTGGCCGTTGAGGTCGATCCACCCTGCGCTCGCCATCGCGTAGACCGCGACCACGGAGAGCGCCAGGGCGGCTACAGAGCTGGTCAGCACCAGCAGCGGGAGCACCGGGCTGCGGTAGACGATCAGCAGGATCAGGAAGACCGCGGCCACGGCCACGAGCAGCAGAATGGAGTCGATTCCGCCGAAGGCTTCCGAGAGGTCGGCAGCGAAGGCCGCCGGTCCCGTGACCTCGACGGTGATGCCATCCGGAGCGCTATCCAGGATCGCTCGGATCTCCTCGACCACCTCGGATTCGCCGGTGACGGCGGCGAAGGCTTGCGCGCCGGCCACCGTGTCCGGATCCGCGCCCGCGTCCTCGGCGGGAATCAGGGGTGAGACGGTGCCGACACCCTCGAGCCCGCCCACCTCCTCCAGCAGCTCCTCGATGGCGGCGAGATCCTCCGGTGAGAGCCCACCGTCATTGGTGGCCACCACGATCGCCGGAGGGTCGGTCTCGTCCTGTAGTTCGGCGCGAATCTCGAGCACCTGAGTGGACTCGGCGCTCTCGGGGAGGAAGTCCTGCTGGGACTGCGACTGCACCTCCGAGAGCTGGCCGAAGAACGGGCCGCCCCACCCGGCCACGCCGATCCAGAGAAGCACGAGGAGTGCGGGAACGAGCCACCTCGCGAGGGAGGTGCGGCGGGAGGTTCGATCCCGCTCGGAGACCGAGTGCATAGGCACATCATGCGGCCCATAGCGGTGTGGCGCACACCTATCCCACGTGGAGGCCACCACACCCGGCTGCGGTGGCAGGATGAGCCGGTGAGTGCGGTGTCGATCAGACGTTTCCTCCGGGGGCGCCAACCCTTCCCCCGTTCCGTTCTGGTCCTGACGGCCATCTCCTTCACCGTCGCGGTGGGGTTCGGCGTGATGTTGCCCGTGCTGCCGGTCTTCGCGCGGGACTTCGGCGTGGGCCCCTTCGCCGCCTCGGCCGTGGTCTCCGCCTTCGCCTTCGCCCGGCTGCTCACCGCTCCGGTGATCGGCCCGCTCCTCGCCCGCATCGGCGAGCGCCCGGTGCTGGTGGCCGGGCTGCTGATCGTGGCGGTGTCCTCCGCCGCGGCGGCTCTGGCCATGGACTACACCCAGTTCCTGATCTTCCGCAGCCTCGGCGGTATCGGCTCGGCGATGTTCACCGTGGCGGGAATGACCCTGCTGCTCGCCACGGTGCAGGCCGAGCAACGGGGTCGCGCCGCCAGCCTCTATCAGGGCGGATTCCTGCTGGGCGGAATGGGCGGGCCCGCCATCGGCGGGGCCCTGGCCACCATCTCCCTGACGGCACCGTTCTATTTCTACGCCGTGGTGCTGGTGGCTGCCGCAGTGATCGGGGCGGTCATGTTGCGCTCCTCGGGCCAGGGGCGCAACGACGACAGCGTGGAGGTCCGGCCCTTCGGGGACGTGCTGCGCGACACCCGCTTCCAGGCCGCCGCGATGGCCGGGCTAGGGCAGGGCTGGACCTCTTTCGGCGTCCGCTCCGCACTGGTTCCGCTGATGGTCGTGGAGGTCCTGCACGGGGAACCCTCGTGGACGGCCGTGGCCTTCACTGTTTCGTCGATCGCGCAGGCCATCGCCCTCGGCCCCGCCGGGCGTTTCGTGGACACGGTCGGCCGCAAACCGGCCATGATCGCCGGCGGGCTGGTGGGTGCGGCCGCCATGGCCGGCGTCTCACTGTCGCCGAACATCTGGGTGCTCACCGCGGCCCTCTCGGTCTACGGCGTGGCGGCGGCCTTCCTCAGTGCGGCGCCGGCCGCCGCGGTCGGCGACGCTGCCGGGGCCCGCTCCGGCACCCCGGTGGCGGTGTTCTCCATGGTCACCGACCTCGGCGCGATCGTCGGGCCGCTCGTGGCCGGCTGGATCGCCGAGCACGGCTCCTATCCACTGGCCTTCGGCGTGGGCGTCGGGATCATGCTGCTCGGCGCCGTGCTTGCTCTGCGCATGCCGGGCGGACGTCCGTCCCGCTCCGCGAGTTAGCTGCGGACCGGGCAGAGAAACCCAGGTCTGGCCCGACCGCGCACCTGCGCCCCGAACTCCGATGGTTCAGGGCAGCGGGTAGCGCTCTGGCTTGGCGGCAGCCAGATCCAGCAGGAAGGCGCGCTGTCGCGGATCAGCCCAGGCGGCGTCGTCGTTGTCCTCGAGCACCCAGGTGCCCTCCTCCCACAGCATGTGGTCCAGGGCTGCCGGCCAGAGCCCCCGCTCGGCCTCGCTGAACTGCACGTGGCGGAAGTACGCCCCGGCGAAGGTGCGCCATTCCTCGGCGGTGAACAGCCGGCCGGGGGCGCCGGGGCACTCGTTGTGGAAGAGCGTCAAGGCGAGGGCCAGGTCGAAGATCCGTGGCTCGAGGCCGCCATTGTCCGGATCGACCAGCACCGGGCCGGCGTCGGTGAAGATCAGGTTGTTCGCCTTGTAGTCACTGCTCACTGCGGTGCGCGCCAGGGCCTCTTCGCCGGCGCGCACGGCCGGGAAGGACTCCTCCCACCACCGGCGTCCGAGTTCGCGGACGTTCGCGACGTCGCCCTCGTGCGCAGTGAGGATCCCATCGAGCGTCTCCAGGTCGGTCGCGACATCGTCCCACCCTGTCTCAGGCCACCCGTACTCGCGCAGCCCGGCGGTGGGGACGGCGGCAGCGTGCATCCGCCCGAGGAAGTCCCCGGCGAGCCGGATCTGCTCACTCGTGCCCTGGTAGTCGGCGCCACCCACCCAGGGATAGACCACCCAGTGCTCGCCGTCGACCTCGCGAGGGTTGGGTGCCTGCATTGGAACGGGGGTCACCACCGGGACGTCGGCGCCGGCCAGTGCCTCGGTCCATGCCACGAGCGCCGTGGTGCGCTCGGCGTCGCCCGGGGTGCGCTTGAGCACGACCGCCGCGCCGTCCCCGCTGATGGCGCGGTAGACGCGGGCGTGCGGGGTCAGAGACGAGTCGTCGATGTGGCGCAGCCGGAATGCGGCAGCCAGGTCAGCGGTGGTGGGCGTTTCGCGATCGGTCACTGGCCAGAGGCTAGCGGCGCGCCGTGGCGAGCTGCCAGCCAATAACGCTGCCCCGTACGATCGAGCGAGTGAGTTCCTCTCAGTCTCGGCCCGCTCCGCGCTTGCGCTACGCGGCCTACATGACCGGCCTGCGGCACTTCCGCATGGGCGCCGGTGTGGTCATCCGCGGTGAGGGTGAACGTGTGTTGCTCGTGGAGCCGACCTACAAGGAGAACTGGGAGATCCCCGGTGGCGTGGTCGAGGCCGATGAGGCGCCCTGGGCCACTGCCGAGCGCGAAGTCCGCGAGGAACTCGGCCTGGAGTTCCGCGTCCAGCAGCCCTTGCTCATTGATCACCTGACCACCGATGTGCAGCTCGACGAGGGCATGGCCTCCCTGCTGGCCAGTGGTCGCCTCACCGAGGACGAGGCCGCTGTGCTGCGCGCCGAACGTGCCCTGAGCGCCGTGATGTGGCTTTTCGATGGCGGGACCCTGAGCGACAGTGAGGTCGACGCCCTGCGTCTGCCCGCCGCGGAACTGCGCTCGGTGCGGTTGTGCACGATGGATGAGGTCCGCGATCGCGTCAACGCCGGCATGTGGCGCCGGCTCACGCTCGCGCTGGAGGCGGCGCGTGGCGGCACCGGCCCGGTGCTCTGCGCGGACGGCGTCCCCCGCGCGCGAAGCTGAAGCTCTACCGGCGGCTGCCCCCTCTCCACGCGCCGTCCCTCTCGCCGCCCCGCATGCGGCCCCCGCGCCGCCCCGCATGCGGTGCCCCGCGCCGCCCCCTCACGCGGTGCCCCCGTGCCGCCTCTCGTGCGTTTGTGGTCACTTGGAGCCGCTTTGAGGGCCAGATTCGGTGTTGAACAGGCGCAAACTGACCACAATCGGCGCCCACCCGGCCCACCCGGCCGAGCCCCACCCGGCCCACCCGGCCGAGCCCCACCCGGCCCGGCCTTACAGGCTCGCCGGAGCCAGGGGTGCCGACACGGGGGTGAGGTGGCCCGTCTGGTCGATGACGCGGACGTACTCAAGAGCGGGCACCGCGCGGGCCGGAGCGGGAGACTCGATGACGATCGTGGGCACGCGGCGCGCGGACCGGCCAGCCGCCACTGCCACGGCGAGGCCGGCCAGAACCACCACAGCCCCGATCACCGGCAGTGCCGTGTAGTCCAGCCCGAAGCCCAGAGCGGCACCACCCAGGACCGAGGCCGCCGTGGTCGCCAGCGAGAAGGCCGAGTGGTTGACCGCTGCGGCCATGGTCGGCGCGGTCCCACCGGCGCGGATGACCAGCAGCTGTACGCAGGTGTTCACCGAGAAGGCCGCGATCCCGAGCAGCACGAGCGCTCCCATCGCCAGCCAGGGCGAGCCCATGGCGGCACGGAAGACCAGCAGCGTCACTGTGAGGAGGACGAGCGCGGTGTAGAGCGCCGGGCGCAGGGCACGATCGGCCAGCGGACCGATCACGAGCGCGCCGAGCATGGTGCCGATGCCGTACAGGGCGAGCACGATGGGCACGCTGTTGGAGGGCACTCCGGCGCCCTCGGAGAGGATGGGAGCGATGAAGCAGTAGACCATCATCAGACCGGCCATCACGACCACCGTGGTCGACAGCGCCAGCACCACCGGGGCCTTGCCCAGCGAGCGGGTCTCCCGGCGCAGGTTCACCGGCTCGCGGGTGGTGACCGACGGCGTGAAGACGGCGACGGCGATCAGCGCCAGCACCGCGAGCACCGTGACCACGGCGAAGGCCGTACGCCAGCCGAAGACCTGGCCGAGGAAGGTCGCCGCGGGCAGTCCGATGATGTTGGCCGTGGTGGTGCCGATCAGCACCCGGGCCACGGCGGTCGCCTGCTGGCCGGGGCGGGCGATTCGGGTGGCGAGGATGGTGGCTGCACCGAGGAAGAGCCCGTGCGGCAGGCCGGTGAGGAATCGCGCCACCAGCACGGTGATGAGGTCCGGCGCCATCAGGACGGCGAGGTTGCCGGCCAGGAACAGTGCGAGGGCCCCCACCAATACCAGCTTGCGGGAGAGGCGGATGGTCAGTGCGGTCAGCGCAGGCGCCCCGAGAACCACCCCGAGGGCGTAGGCGGCGATGATGTGCCCGCCCTGTCCCACCGGGACACCGAAGTCGCGAGTCATCTCAGGCAGAAGCCCCATCACTGCGGTCTCGGAGGTGCCGATCACGAAGGCGCCCAGGGCGAGGGCGATGAGGGGGAGTGCCATGGGATGGCCTTTCACAAACAGGGCTAGCTCGCCGGGTAGTTGGCACGTGCTAACTACCCGGCGCGTTTGCGCAGGGGAAGAACTCTGAGTGGGTCGTGCAGGTGGCCGAGAGGCCGGAGAGAGTGCCGTGCTTCGCACGTGCTAAGAAGACTTTCGCTCCTGAAGCACACCCCGCGCAAGTGACCAAATCGTGACCTATGACACCTCGGTCAAAGCCTGGGTCAAAACCGATAAAGTGGCGGAATGGTGGGAAGAAAGCAGGATCCGTCCTCGTCCGGAGAAGGGGGAGTGAAGGACCTGCGCAGCGGTACCTCCCGGCGCCTCACCATGGCCGATGTGGCCGCTCACGCGGGGGTGTCACGGCAGACGGTCTCGCTCGTGCTGGCCGAGAAGCCGGGCCCGAGTTCGGACACCCGCCGGGCCGTGCTCGAGGCCGTCGACGCGCTCGATTTCCGCCCCGACGTCGCCGCGCAGTTGCTGCGCAGCGCCCGAAGCCGTCAGCTCGGCGTCCTGTTCAGCATGGAGCACTCGCACGACCCGCTCGTGGTCGAAGCCCTCTACGACGTCGCCGCGCATCACGAGTACTCCCTGGTGCTCTCCGCCGCAGCGCCGGTGCGCGGGGTTAGATCCGCCGTCGATGAGCTGCTGGGTCTGCACTGCGAGGGCGTCATCATCCTGGGCCTGGACGTCGACGAGCCCGAGCACCTGGCAGAGGTGGCCCGGATGGTGCCCGTAGTCGAGGTTGCCCAACGCAGCGGCGTGACGGGCGTCGAGACGGTGCGCACGGACGACGCCGCGGGCACCCGGCTCGCGGTGGACCACCTGGTGGGCCTGGGGCACCGCGACATCCTCCACCTTGAGGGCGGAGCCAAGCCGGGCGCGCCGGAGCGGCGCGAAGGCTATCTCTACGCCATGGCCGACCACGATCTCGTGGAGCACGTGGAGATCCTCGCCGGCGATTTCACCGAGGAATCCGGGGTGGTGGCAGCCAGCGCGCTCCTGGAGCGGCCCCGCCTGCCCACCGCGGTGATCGCCGCCAACGACCTCGCCGCCCGCGGCGTGGTGGAGACCTTCCTCCGCGCGGGCACGGGAGTGCCGGAGCAGGTCTCGGTGGTCGGCTACGACGACAGCCGGGTGGCCGCGCTCCACCATCTGAGCCTGACCACCGTGCATCAGGATCCGGTGGCTATGGCGGAGCTCGCACTGGAGGCCTGCGCCGAACGCCTCGAAGGCCGCCGCGACCGGGCCCACGACGTCGTGCTGCCGCCCTCCCTGACCGTCAGGTCGACGACGGCACACCCGCGGCGCTAGCGCCGCCCGAACCCGGGATCCCCTCACCGCCGGTGGGCGTTCCGGCCTCCGGGTCCCAGGCGCGGGGCGAGAGATCGGGTCGGGGTGCGTAGGTGGAGTCGAGCAGCGGCGAGGAGATGAGGTAGTCCGCGGTGGCCACATTGCAGGCCATGGGAACGTTCCACACCGCGCCGATGCGCAATAGCGCCTTGACGTCGGGGTCGTGCGGCTGGGCCTCGAGAGGGTCCCAGAAGAAGATGAGCAGGTCGATGGCGCCCTCGGCGATGCGTGCGCCGATCTGCTGGTCACCGCCCACCGGGCCGGAGAGGAACCGCCGCACCGGGAGCCCGAGCTCGAACTCCAGCATGGTGCCCGTGGTGCCCGTGGCGTAGAGCTGGTGATGGGAGAGCGTGCCACGGTTGTATTCGGCCCAGCGCAGCAGCTCGACCTTCATGTTGTCGTGCGCCACCAGGGCGATGTGGCGCGGCGTGGGTGTCGTGGTCACGAGTCCCTCCAATTCTGTGGCCGGCGCGTGTTCGCGCCCGCCTCCTGATCATCCCCTAGAGCCTCCCAGACGTGAGCGGGAGAAGAGTCAGCTCACCTTCGATACGCTCGATCCCAGGGCACAAGCGACGGTTCGGTGGACGAGGGGTAGCCAGCCACGACCACGAGAGCAGGAGAGCGATGCCGACCGATCAGGATGTGCTCGCGGTGGTCAATGCCGACGCCGGTTCGGCGGCGCAGCCGCAGGTGGAGGCTGCCGTGGCGGCGATGCGGGCCGCCGGCCCGCCCTCGGCCCAGGTGGAGCTGGTGGCCACGACGAGCCTGGAGCATCTGGCCGAGACCCTGCGCGGCCTGGCCGGCCGGCGCCTGGTGATCATCGGCGGCGACGGATCGATCCGCGCAGGTGTGCAAAGCCTGCACGACGTTGGTGCGCTCCGTGCGGCCGGGCCGATCGGCATCGTGCCACTGGGCACGGCGAATGACCTGGCACGCACGCTCGGGCTGCCCCAGGATCCGGCCGACGCGGCACACCTCGCGATGTCTGGCACGCCGCATGGCATGGCGGTCCTGGTCGCCGAGGACGGCGTAGTGGCCGTGAACTCGGTGCACGTGGGTGTCGGGGCCGTGGCAGCGAGGAAGGCTGATCGGATCAAGCCGGTGCTGCAGCGGGTGCGCCTCGGCGTGCTGGCGTATCCCGTCGGCGCACTCGCCGCCGGCCTCACCCACCGCAGCTGGCGATTGCGGGTGCGCGTGGACGGCGTGGACCAGCAGCGCCCCGGGGAGCGGCTGCTCATGGTCGCCATCGGCCTCGGTGGCACGGTGGGGGGCGGAGTGCCCCTGGTGCCGGGAGCGGATCCGCGTGATGCGATGGCCGATATCGTCGTCTCCGGCGCGGTGGCCCCGCTGGCACGGCTGGTCTACGCCGCACAGCTGACCAGAGGTGCGCACGTGCGCCGGCCGGATGTGCGCACTGCGCGGGGCCTGATGATCGAGGTTGAGGCCGCGCCGGGCACGTCCTTTCCCACCAATCTCGATGGCGAGGTGCGCGGACCGTACACCGCGCGGTGCTGGGAGTTCCGGCCCGAGGCGTGGAGCGCGATCGCGCCACAAGAGGCCGAGGACGTCGCCGGCGCTGCTGCCTAGCCGGGATCGTCCCAATCTGCGTCGTCCCGAAACGAGAACTGCCCGCTCGCCGAAACGGCGGACGGGCAGTTCTTGAGCGAGTGAGTCAGCGCTGGCCGCTGCGGGACTGACCCTGGGCGGCCCCACCGGAGGAGCGTCCGCCACCTGAACGTCCGCCACGGCGTCCGCCGCCCTGACCGCTCCCGGAACGTCCTGCGCCGGAACGTGCCGCACCGGAACGTGCTGCGCCCGAGCGCGCCGCGCCGGAGGCCCCACGTGAGCGGCCACCACGCGAGCGACCCCCGCCAGAGCGCCCCTGTCCGTTCTGGGACTGCCCGGTGGCGTCTCCGCCCGGTGCGGACCAGCCACCGGGGCGCGAGCGTGCGCCGGGTGCCAACTCGGTGAGCACGGGGTGATCGGTGTCGGCCACCGTGGTGTTCTTGGGCTTGATGCCGGCCGCGCGCGTCAGCGACCGCACGTCATGGCGCTGATCCTCAGCGGCCAGGGTGATCACCGTGCCCGCCGCGCCGGCGCGGGCGGTGCGGCCTGAGCGGTGCAGGTAGGCCTTGTGCTCGGTGGGCGGGTCGGCGTGGACCACGAGGGCGACGTCGTCCACGTGGATGCCGCGGGCGGCGATGTCGGTGGCCACCAGGGTGGAGGCGGTGCCCTCGTGGAAGGCCGTCATGTTCCGGGTGCGGGCGTTCTGCGAGAGATTGCCGTGCAGGTCCACGCTGGGGATGCCCAGGCCGTTGAGCTTGCGGGCCAGGGTCTTCGCGCCGTGCTTGGTGCGGGTGAAGATGATGGTGCGGCCCGGCGCCGAGGCGAGGTCGGCCAGCACCGGGATCCGAAGCTCGCGGGTCACGTGCAGCACGTGATGGTCCATGGCGATCACCGGGGACTGCGCGGAGTCGGCCTCGTGCACGCGCGGCTTGGTGAGGTAGCGGCGCACCAGGACGTCGATGGCGTTGTCCAAGGTGGCGGAGAAGAGCATGCGCTGGCCGTCACGCGGGGTGGCGTCCAGCAGGCGGCGCACGGCGGGCAGGAAGCCGAGGTCGGCCATGTGGTCGGCCTCGTCGAGCACAGTGATGTCCACGGCCGAGAGGTTGCAGTGGCCCTGGCCGATGAGGTCCTCGAGCCGTCCCGGGCAGGCGATGAGGACGTCGATGCCGCGGCGGAGGGCGTCCACCTGGGGCTGTTGTCCGACGCCACCGAAGATCGATCGGGTGGACAGGCCTGCGGCGCGCGCCAGCGGTGCCACGGTCTCTTCGATCTGGGTGGCCAGTTCGCGGGTGGGCGCCAGGATCAGGGCGCGTGGGCGCTTGGCCGTGGCGCGTCCGCCCTTGGCGGCGAGGCGGGCGATGACGGGGATGGCGAAGGCGTAGGTCTTGCCCGAGCCGGTGCGGCCGCGCCCGAGCACGTCGCGGCCGGCCAGGGAGTCGGGCAGCGTGGCGGCCTGGATCGGGGTGGGAACGGTGATGCCCGCGGCATCCAGGATGGCGAGCAGGTCGGTGGGTACGCCGAGATCGGCGAAGGTGGTGGAGCCGGCCCGGGTGGGCTGGGCAGGGCTGAGAGCAGTGCTGGTCACGAGGACTCTTTCGATCGGCGTCTCGCCGGATGCTTTGTCCCGGGCTGTCAGCCGGCGGGAGTGAGGAAGCAGGACCCCGTTCCTGGGGCGGCGCGAGCGATGTGCCGCGCAGGGACCGGGGCAAGACTGGCCGGTCCAACGCCCACGACACTACACGCCTGAGTAGCGGGCGGCTGCGGAAGGAGACGGCACACACAGCTGGCCGGGGCCCGTGGGGTGCGCCGCCCGGGAGCCTCGTGTGCGCCGCCGGGGGCTTGCTGGGTAGAGAAACTGGCGCTTGGCGCCACTTACTCTTCCCGATGCCGGCGATCAGGACGCCACGGGGCGGAATCGTGCTGGGTGCATTGCGGTCTGCCGCTAGAGTTCGGGCGATCCCCCTGCACTGCCGCCACGCGGAGGAACCCATGCCTGCTGCCCAGAAGTCGACCGGTCAGACGGTCCGCGACCGTGACTATCCACTGGGGCGCGTGCCGCGGGCCGAGCGCCCCGGCACCCTCGCCGTCGCGGTCGTCATCGCCGGCTTCCTCTTCTACACCCCCACCATGGTGGTCGGTGGCGACGTCGCCGGGGCCTTCCCCTTCGGGGAGTTCCTCGGCCTGGCAGCCGTGGCCACGGTGGTGCTCGGCCTCTACATGGCCCTGATGGGCCTGATCAGTGAGCGCACCGGCCTGACCACGGCGCTGGTCTCGCGACTGGTGCTCGGCCGCGTGGGTGGGAAATGGGGCTCCTTCATCCTCGGCGGCACCCAGCTGGGCTGGTATGGCGTGGGGCTTGGCGTGCTGGCAAACCTCATCGAGGCCTCCACCGGTTTCGGCGCCACCTGGCTGGTGGTCATCGTCGGCGGCGTGCTCATGGCCTCCACGGCCTACTTCGGCTTCCGCGGCATCGAGATCCTCTCGTGGATCTCCGTGCCGCTCATGCTGGTGCTGTGCGTATGGGTCACGGTGCTCGCCTTCGGCGAGGCCGGTGGCTGGAGCGACCTGCTGGCCGGTGGCGGTGCGGACGCCGGCTCCATCGGCCCGGGCACGGCGATCACCATGATGATCGCGACCTTCATCTCCGGCGGCACCCAGATCGGTAACTGGACGCGCTTCGCCAACGGCGCGACCCGGACCTTCGTGCTCACCCTGGTGGCCGTGCTGCTGGTGCAGTTCGCCATGCTGTTCTTCGGCGGGGTCGGTGTGGCCGCCTACGGCGAGGGCGACTTCGTCGAGGTGCTGCTCGCCATGGGCATCGTGGGCATGGCGCTGGTGCTGCTGGTGGCGAACCTGTGGACCACCAACGACAACACGGCCTACGCCTTCGCGGTGGCCGGGGCGGAGCTGTTCGAAAAGGCCGACAAGCGCCCCTTCGTCGTCGGCGGTGTGGTGATCTCGGTGGTGCTCGCCCTGACCGGCATCGCGGACAACCTGATCTCCTTCCTGTCCCTGCTGAGTGTGGTGATCCCACCGCTGGGAGGCGTCATCATCGGCACCTTCTTCTTCGTGTGGCGCGGCAAGGACCCCGGCACGGCGCTCACTGACATCCCGATGATCCGGCTGGGCGCGCTGGTGGCCTACCTCGCCGGAGCGGCGGCTGCCCTGGTGGGCACGTACGGCGGGCTCGGGAGCCCGGCGATCCAGGGCATCATCGTGGCGGCGCTCGCGGTCCCGGTGTGTGAGACCGTCGCCCGCACGATGCGGGCCTGAAGGAGGAGTGATGGCCGAGCAGCACGCAGCACAGTCACGCCCGGCGCAGCCCGGTCCGGCGCAGCCCCACATACCGCGGCCTGGCCCGTACGCCGGGCGGCCGGTGGGATCGGACCGCGAAGCCCTCGCCGTCGCCATCCAGGAGGCCCGCGACGGGCGCGCCGGAGGCGGGGTGCCGATCGGCGCGGCCTTGGTGGTGGACGGCGAAGTGCTGGCCTCCGGGCACAACCAGCGTGTGCAACTCGCCAGCCCGATCCTGCACGGCGAGACGGACTGCCTGGCCAATGCCGGGCGACTGCCCGCCTCCGTCTACGCCCGGGCCACCATGGTCACCACCCTCTCGCCCTGCGACATGTGCACCGGCGCGATCCTGCTCTACGGCATCCCGCGGGTGATCATCGGGGAGAACCGCACGTTCTACGGCGCTGAGGATCTGCTGCGCTTGCGCGGTGTGGAGGTCGTGGTTCTCGACGACGCCGAATGCGTGGCTCTGATGGAGGAGTTCATCGCTGCCGAGCCCGATCTCTGGAACGAGGACATCGGCGAGGAGTAGCCGCCGGCACCGGATCGGGTAGAGAAGGTGGCGCTGAGAGCCACTTTCTCTACCCGATGGGCCTCTACCGCAGGGGCCAAGGGCGGGAGGGGCGGGGCTGAGATCGGGGTGGAGAGCAGGGCGGAGATCGGGGTGGAGAGCAGGGCGGGGAGGGCCGGGTGGCTCGGTGAGAGGGCGCGGTGCTCCGGGGTGGACGCGCTCGAGTGTGGCGGTCGCGCGCGCTGCCCGTACCCTCGGGTGAGCACCCGTACGACCTGCCCGTACCCTCGGGTGAGCACCCGCACCGGGCGCAGGGAACGTTCCGCGAGGAGGCGTAGGTGGGCCAGAACGGCAAGCGGCCGACCCTTCGGGAGATCGCCGCTCGGGTGGGCGTCTCCGAGACCGCGGCCTCCTTTGCGCTCAATGGGCGGCCGGGGATCTCCGAGGCCACCCGCAAGAAGGTGCTCGACGTGGTCGAGGAGATGGGCTGGCGGCCCAGCTACGCCGCCCGGGTGCTCTCCGGAGCGCGTTCGAGGACCATCGGCCTCGTCCTCACCCAGAACACCGCCACCGTCGACTCCGAACTCTTCTTCATCCGGCTGATGACCGGCATGCAGACCGTACTGAGCCGCTCGCAGTGCGGCCTGCTGATGCAGGTGGTGCAGACGGTCGAGGAGGAGATCGAGGTCTATCGCACCTGGCATGCGGAGGGGCGGGTGGACGGCGTGGTCCTGGTGGACCTGCGCGCCGATGACCCCCGCCCGCGTGCCATGGTGGACCTCGGCCTCCCCGCAGTCCTGGCTGGCGGGCCGGATCCAGAGGGCTTGCTGCCCTCGGTCTCGATCGACGACGCCGCCGCGATGACCCTCGTGCTCCAGCACCTGCGCGAGCTCGGCCACCGCCATGTGGCCTACGTCAGCGGGCCACGGGATCTGCTGCACGTGCGCCGTCGTCTCGATGCCTTCGATGCGGTCGTCGCCGAGCAACTCGACGGCGGACACGTCATCTCCACCGACTTCACCTCCGAAGCCGCTGCGGCGGCCACACGCGAGCTGCTCGCACACGCCCCGGCGCCCACAGCAGTGGTGTGCGACAACGAGATCGTCGCCGTCTCGCTCATGCTCACTCTGCGTAGTCTCGGCCGCCATGTGCCCGAGGACCTCGCTGTGGTCTCCTGGGAGGACACTCCGGTCTGCCAGGCCATGCACCCGCCCCTGACGGCCTTGCACCGCAACACGCACGAGTTCGGCGCCGATGTGGCGGAGCAGTTGCTCAAGATCCTCGCCGGCGAGCCCCCGGAGAGCAGCCAGGAGCAGACGCCGCAGCTCATCGTCCGGGCAAGCACGGATTCCGCACGCGCCTGAGGCCGGCGCCCTCGCAGGCTCCTCCCGGTGTTGACAGCACTCGCTGACCGGGTTTACGTTCGAGGAACTAAAGGGCTTTAGCAATCCTCATTCCGCGCCATGGAGCCGCTGTGCATTCTCACCCTCATCACACTCTCGACCGCCTTGAGCGCGTGCTGCGCGAGCGCATTCAGCCGGCCGTGCATCAGCGGCTGGCGCCCGTGGAGCTGCACGCCTGGCGCGTGGACGGGGACGGCGAACCCGTTCCGGCCTCCCATGCCCTCGGCCTTGAGACCCTGCCCGGCCGGGAGGCGCCCGAGTACGCGCCCTTCGCGGTGGGTTCCCCCTGGGGGCCGGCCTGGAGCACCACCTGGTTCCGCGTCGAGGGCACGGTGCCGGGTGAGGCCACGGGCATCATCGAACTGGTCCTCGATCTGGGGTGGGAGCCCCACTCCGTGGGCGGGCACGGCGAGGCGCTGGTCCACCGTCCCGATGGCACTGCGGTGAAGGCGCTGCACCCGCTGCACGGCTGGGTGCGCCTGCGCGGGCCCGGTGCCCCCGACGGGGTGCTGCGTCCGGACGGGTCCTTCACCCTCTACATCGAGGCCGCTGCGAACCCGCTGGTGCTCGGCCTGCCCCCCTTCGAAGTCACCGATGTCGGCGAGAAGCACACTGCGGAGAGCTTCACGCCCTATCTGCTGCGCACAGCTGAGATCGCCTCCTGGCACCGCGAGGTCTGGGAGCTGGTGCGTGACCTCGAGGTAGCCGGGGGCCTGGCGCGGGAGCTCTCCGACACGGAGCCGCGCTACTGGCGCCTGGTGGAGGCCATTGGTCGCGCGCTGAACGCCTACGACCCAGCGGATCTGACGAGCGCCTCGGCCGCGCGGGCCGAGCTCGCTGAGGTGCTGGCGCAGCCCGCTCACGCCACCGCCCACCGGGTGAGCGCGGTCGGGCACGCCCACATCGACTCCGCATGGCTCTGGCCGCTGCGCGAGACCCGCCGCAAGGTCGCCCGCACGGTGTCCAACGTGCTCGACCTGATGGACACCGATCCGGAATTCACCTACGCGATGTCCTCTGCTCAGCAGTTCGCCTGGATCGAGGAGGACCGGCCGGACCTCTTTGCCCGACTGGGCGAACGCGTACGCGAGGGGCGTTTCATCCCGGTGGGCGGCATGTGGGTCGAGGCTGATGCCGTGATGCCCACCGGCGAGTCCATGGTTCGGCAGTTCACCTACGGCAAGCGGTACTTCCAGAGCCGCTTCGGCATCGACACCGACGGCGTCTGGCTCCCGGACAGCTTCGGTTACTCGGGCGCGCTGCCCCAGCTCGCCCGGCGCGCCGGCTTCCGCTGGTTCCTCACGCAGAAGATCTCCTGGAACGACACCAACACCTTCCCGCACCACAGCTTCTCCTGGGAAGGCATCGACGGCACTCGCATCTTCACCCACTTCCCGCCGGCCGAGACCTACGCGGCCGAGGTCACCCCGGCGGAGCTGCACCACGCCGTCTCCACCTTCCGCGACAAGGCCCGCTCCTCGCACTCTCTGTTGCTCTTCGGGTACGGCGACGGCGGCGGCGGACCCACCCGGGAGATGCTCGGACGCGCCTCGCGCCTGCGTGATCTCGAGGGCGCGCCCCGCGTGGAGCAGCGTGCCCCCTCGGAGTTCTTCACCGAGGCGGAACGGGAGTACGTTGCCGCAGGGGGCCCGCCCGTGTGGCAGGGCGAGCTCTATCTCGAACTGCACCGCGGCACGCTGACCTCCCAGCTCGCCATGAAGCAGGGCAACCGCCGGGCCGAGGCGATGCTCCGCACCGTGGAACACCTGGCTGCCATCGCGGCGGTGCGCGCCGGAGCGCCCTACCCGGCGCTCGAGCTGGATGAGATCTGGCAGACCGTGCTGGTGCACCAGTTCCACGACATCCTGCCCGGATCCTCCATCGCCTGGGTGCATCGCGAGGCTCGTGGCACCTATCGCACGCTGGATGAACGGCTCCGCGCTCTCGCCGCCCAGGCCCTCCAGGCCCTGAGCTCCCACCCGCAGGCATCTGGTCCGGCGCCGGGCTCGGGTACTGCGCCGGGCACCCTCTTCCCTGGCGCCTCCGGCCAGTGGCACCTCGAGCATCAGCACGAGGGGAACCAGCCTGCCGTGGCCGCGGAGCGCGGCGAGGACATCACGCTGGACAACGGGCTGCTCCGGGTGACCCTCGACGGCTCCGGCACGGTCACCTCGCTGCGGGATCTGACCGCAGATCGTGAGCTGGTTCCCGCAGGAAGGCGCCTCGGTGAACTCGTGCTCTTCCGCGACGAGCCGATCCGCTGGGACGCCTGGGACATCGACCGTCACGTCCTCGAGCTGGCGCAGGCGCTGAACGAGCCCGAGAGCATCGAGATCGTCGACGCCGACGGCGATGCCCGAGTGGACGTCGCCTACTCCCACGGCGCGTCGCGCTTCACGCTCAGCTACTCGCTCGCTCCGGGCGCGGCTGAACTCCAGATGGCCTGCGACGTGGACTGGCAGGAGCGCGAGCACCTGCTCAAGGTCGCCCTCCCGCTGGATGTGCGCGCCCCCTCCGCTCGTTACGAGACCCAGTACGGCTACGTGGAGCGCCCCGTCAGCACGAACACCTCCTGGGACGAGGCCCGCTACGAGGTGAACCAACACCGCTACCTGCACCTGGCCGAGCCCGGCCACGGCGTCGGCGTCGTCAACGACTCCAGCCACGGATGCGACGTCACCCCGCTGGACGGCGGCGCCACCCAGGTGCGGCTGTCCTTGCTGCGCGCCTCCCGTTACCCCGATCCGGGTGCCGACCTCGGGCAGCACCGCATGCGGTGGTCGATCGTGGCTGCCGATCAACCCACCACGGTCACCGCTGCCTATGCGATGGCAGCCCCCGCACTGGACGGCCTGCCGGAGCTCGAGCCGCTGGTCACTCTCGATCTGGACGAGGGCGCCGCGGTCGTCGACTGGATCAAGCTCGCCGACGACGGTTCAGGTGACGTGATCGCACGCATCGCAGAGGTCGCCGGCGGCCGCGCCCGCGGGCACCTGCGCGCAGCGCGTGACCTCGCCGGTGCCGAGGTGCAGGAGACCGATCTGCTGGAGTACCCGCTCGGCGACATCACCTCGCCCGGGGCGGCTGGCGGACTGCCCGAGGCGCTGGCCGGCCACAATCCTCGCCCCCTCAGTGGCGCCGAGCTTCGCCTCGGCCCTTTCCAACTCACCACCCTGCGGATCCGGCGCACTGCCGGATCCTCGATGACAAAGGAGTAATCATGCGCAGGACCACCCCCACTCGCCTGGCCGCGATCGGCGCGGCCAGTGCCCTCGCCCTGACCGCTTGCGGTATCGGAGGCGGAACCTCGGAGGAGGAGAACGGCGGCGACGCCGGCTCCGAGAACGGCGGTGACGCCGGTACCGAGAACGGCGGGGACGCCGACGCCGAGATCTCCGGCGAGATCAGCTTCATGACGTGGAACCTCCGCGGTGGTTACGAGGAGTACTTCACCGACCTCGTCGCCGAGTTCGAGGAGGAGTACCCGGACGTCACCGTGGAGTGGCTCGACCACCCGCCCGAAGGCTTCCAGGACACGCTGTCTGCCGACGCCGCAGCAGGCAACCTGCCCGACGTCATCAACGTCGGTCCGGAGCTGGCCTACAGCCTGGCGGCCGCCGGCATGCTGATGGACATCTCCGAGACCGACCCCGAGGCGGCCGAGACCTACCTGCCCGAGGCCTGGGAGGGCATGACCTTCGAGGGTGCCGGTGGCGGCACCTATGGTTATCCGTGGTACCTCAACACTGGCCCCTCCTTCTTCAACACCGACCTCTTCGAGGAGTGCGGGCTGGATCCCGAGAACCTCCCCGAGACCTACGACGAGCTCTTCGAGCAGGGCTCGACCATGGGCGAGAACTGTGACGGCGTCTCGATGATCGGGCGCCTGCCCACCATCGAGATGATGGGCATGTACGGCGTGGAACTCATGAACGAGGACGCCACCGAGTTCACCTTCAACAACGACGAAGGCGTCGAGCTGGTCCAGCACTTCATCGACCTGTACAGCGACGCCGGGCTGACCGCCGAGGCACTCAACGCGCTGCAGACCGGGGAACTCGACGCCTTCAAGGCCGGCGAGGTCGGGTGGCTGCCGGGCAGCTCCTACACCCTGCAGGAGCTGCGCGACACGGCCCCGGACATCTACGAGGCCGCGGCCATGGGGCCGCTGATCAACAACACCTCACCAAACATGTACATCCAGGCCATCGTGGTCAACGCCGACACCCCGAACGCCGAGGCCTCCATGGCCTTCTCCCGCTTCCTCACCAACGCCGAGAACCAGATGGAGTTCGCGCAGGCGGCCAACGTCTTCCCCTCCATCGCTGAGCTGCTCGACGACCCGCACTTCACCGAGGACGACGGCACGGACAACGGCGCGGTCCGCGTCGAGGCTGCCGATCAGCTTCGCGAGGCCGTGGCCTGGTGGCCGCCGGCCTTCTCCGGCGGTGCCGACGTGGAGTACCTCCGCGAGCAGATCGCCCAGGCCATCCAGGGGCAGAAGACCGCCCAGGAAGCACTGGATGACGCTGTCGCCTACTCGAACAACCGGCTCTCGAATCAGTGAGCACCGCAGCAGTGACACCGGAGCGGGCGGGGCGCATCAAGCGGCCCGCCCGCTCGGGGCGGGCCTGGGCGAGAGCGCCGTGGTACGCGCCGTGGCTGTTCATGGGCGTCGCGCTGCTGATCATCGCCACTTTCATCGTCTTCCCGTTCTTCAACACCTTCGCCCTCTCCTTCACTGACGCGACGCTGTTGCGTGATGGCCGGTTCATCGGCCTTGGGAACTTCCGCGAACTGCTCAGCGATGCCCGCTTCGGCAGCGCGCTGCTGAACTCCTCGCTGTACGTGGTCGTCGTCGTGCCGGTGATGGTGGTGCTGCCCCTGATCCTCGCCACCCTGGCCGCGGGAGACGGCCGCTTCCTTGGCTTCTTCCGCACCAGTTACTACCTTCCGGTGATCATGTCCCCGGTCATCGTGGGCCTGATCTGGACCAACATGCTCGAACGGCGCGGGCTGGTGAACGAGGTGCTGGGCTGGCTCCAGATCGTGTCGGGCCCGATCCCCTTCCTCACCGACCGGTGGTTGCTGCTCTTCTCCGCGATGTTCGTGACCATCTGGATGGGCATGGGCTACTACATGGTCATCTACCTGGCTGCGCTCGCGAACATCGATCCGAGCCTCTACGACGCCGCCTCGGTCGACGGCGCCGGCGTCGTCCGCAAGTTCCTGAGCGTGACCATCCCCGGGGTGCGCAACACCATGGGGCTGATCGGGATCTTCTCCTCGATCGCCGCCTTCCGCGTCTTCGGTGAGGTCTACGTGCTCACCGATGGCACCGGTGGTGTGGGCGGGGAGAACGTCACGATGACGATGCTCATCCAGCGCGAAGGCACCGGCCTGCAAGCACAGACCGGCTACGCGGGCGCCATCAGCCTCGTCATGTTCGTGATCATGGCGATCTTCCTGGTGCTGCAGCTCGTCACGCAGAACCGGCAGGGGAAGAACTCATGACCGCCACGAACGCCGGAACGTTCCCGGCACCCCAGGTTCCGCCGCAGCAACCGCTGCGGCGCAGGAAGAGGGCCAGCGGAGCCACCGTGGCCCGCTATGCCGTGCTCATCCTGATGGTGCTCCTGCTGGCCGGCCCGCTGATCTGGCAGCTGTCTCTCTCGCTGAAGGGAGCCGGCGACGCGCTCTACGAGCGGCCGCCTCAACTCATCCCGCAGGACCCCACGCTGGAGAACTACTCCAGCGTGCTCGATCGCATTCCCGTGCTGCGCTTCGTGTTCAACTCCGCCATCGTGGCCGCCATCGTGGTGGGTGGGAACGTCCTGTTCGCCACGGCCGCAGGATTCGCACTGGCCCGGCTCCAGTTCCGCTTCCGGGGCGCCGCCATGGCCCTCTTCGTGGCCGCACTGCTGGTCCCGGTCGAAGCCATCATCATCGCCCAGTTCCTGCTGGTGCGATCAGCAGGACTGACTGACAGCCTGCTCGGGGTCGCGCTGCCGACCCTGGTGGCACCGCTGAATGTGCTACTCATGCGCAACGTCTTCCTCGGCATTCCCGATGAGCTCGAAGAAGCGGCCGTGATCGACGGCGCGAACGTGTGGCAGCGATTCCTGCGCATCTGCCTGCCCCAGGTCAAGGGCGTCGTCACCGTAGTGGCGATCTTCGCCTTCGTGGGCTCATGGAACGACTTCCTGTGGCCGCTCATCGTGCTCTCGTCCGAGAGCAACTACACCCTCACCGTGGGACTGAACTACCTGCGCGGCACCTTCTACGACGATCCGCGGCTCATCGCCGCCGGCACCATCATCGCGCTGGTCCCGATCATCGTGTTCTTCGCCGCGCTGCAGCGTTACTTCGTCCGCGGGCTCGAGCAAGGAGGAATCAAGGGATGACCATGCCGCGCTTCGGCGTCAACTACGTGCCGCGGCAGGGGTGGTTCCACTCCTGGCTCGAACCTGACCTCAATGCCACTCGGCGGGATCTCGAGGCCATTGCCGCGCTGGGCCTGGACCACGTGCGGATCTTCCCCTTCTGGCCGGTGCTCCAGCCCAATCGGACGTTGATCCGGCCACGCGCGCTGTCAGATGTGCGCGGTGTGGTGGAGGCGGCCGGCGAGATGGGGCTCGATGCCTCGGTCGACGTGATCCAGGGGCACATGTCGAGCTTCGACTTCCTCCCTGCCTGGCTGACCTCGTGGCACGCGACGAACATGTTCACTGACGCCGGAGCTCTCCGGGCGCAGGCCGAGCTCACGCGGGCATTGCACGAGGCCGTCGCCGATCTGCCCAACTACGTCGGGCTGACCCTGGGCAACGAGGTGAACCAGTTCTCCGGCGACCCGCACCCTGCGCCGATGCGTGCCACCCCGGAGGAGGCCGAGACGTGGATCCGCACCCTGCTCCAGGCGGTGCCGGAGGATGGCAGGGGCTTGCGCCTGCACGCCGAGTACGACGCGGTCTGGTACCTGGACGAGCACCCCTTCGAGCCCGCTCACGCCTCTCGCCTGGGTGACGTCACAGCCATCCACTCCTGGATCTTCAACGGCACCGCGCAGCGATACGGCGCCTTGTCCGCGGAGAGCGTGCGGCACGCGGAGTACCTCACCGAACTCTCCCGCGCCTTCGCCACCGACCCCGCCCGACCGGTGTGGCTGCAAGAGATCGGTGCCCCGTTGAACTGCCTCGAGCCCGGTGAGGAACCTGAGTTCTGTCAGCGCGCCGTGCAGCACCTGGCCGACAGCACCGCGCTGTGGGGGGTGACCTGGTGGTGCTCCCACGACGTCGACCGATCCCTGGCCGACTTCCCGGAGCTGGAGTACTCCCTGGGGCTCTTCGATGCCGAGGGCAGGGTCAAGCCGCTGGGCCGCGCCTTCGCTGAGGTGGCCGAGGATGTGCGCCAGCGTCAGCACCCGCCGCCCGAGCGTAGCGAGGCCGTGGTCGTCCCGGTCGACGCCCAGGACGTGCCGCTACGCCGGGCGGACCTCGCGCCCGGGGGCTCGGTGTTCACCGCCTGGATGGATCTCGCCAGCGCTGGCAAGCGCCCCACCGTCGTCACCTCGACCACCGCGGCGTCGGCGCAAGACCTGGCGAGCCGCGGCATCACCGCGCAGCACCACGCCGAGGGCGTGGGTGAGAGCGCCTACTCGGCCGTCAGCGATGCCGAGGCCCTGGCAGCGGGAGCCCGATGAAATCTCAGGTGGACGCCCTCCTTGCGGCCATGACGGTGCAGGAGAAGGCCGGGCAGGTCAATCAGCGCCTGCACGGATGGACAGCACTGCGTCGCACTGGTGACGGGTTCGAGGTCACTGACTCCGCGCGCGAGGAGATCGAGCGCTGGGGTGGTCTCGGCGCGCTCTACGGCCTTTTCCGGGCCGATGCCTGGTCCGGCCAGCACTGGGGCACCGGCATCCGCCCCGAGGAGCGCGCCGACGCGGCCGCCGCACTGCAGGAGGCCGTGCTTGCCGCCAGCCCGCACCGGACCGGAGCGCTGCTGGTGGAAGAAGCCCCCCACGGCCACCAGGCTCTGGGGGGCACCGTGCTCCCCGTCAACCTCAATCTCGCCAGCACCTGGGACCTCGCGCGAGTCCGCGAAGCGGCCCACCGCGTGGGCAGCGAACTGTCCGCCTCAGGAGTGCACATCGCGCTGGTCTCCGCCTTGGACGTGCTCCGCGACCCACGCTGGGGCCGGGCCGAAGAATGCTTCGGGGAGTCCGCGATGCTCGCCGCGGAACTCACCCACGCCGTCGTCGACGGCATGCAGGGCCCGGGCCGGTCGCGGATCGGTACCGACGGCGTCGCCGTGGTGCTCAAGCACCTCGCCGCCCAGGGCGAGGCTGTGGGCGGACGCAACGGGCAGTCGGCCCATCTCGGACCGCAGGACCTCCACGAGATCCACCTCGCCCCCGCCGAGGCGGGAATCGACGCCGGCGCGCTGGGTTTCATGGCCGCCTACAACGACATCGACGGCGTGCCCTGCTGCGCCAATCCCGAGCTGCTCACCGGCTACCTCCGCACCCGCCACGGCTTCGACGGCATCGTCATGGCCGACGGCCTCGCCATCGACCGGCTCGTGGACATGACCGGTGACCTCGCTGGAGCGGCTCGGGCCGCGCTGCTCGCGGGCATCGACCTCTCGCTGTGGGATGAGGCCTTCACGCTCCTGCCGCGCCTGGCCGAAGAGGATGACCAGGTGGCCGCGGCGCTGGACGTGGCCTGCCGCCGCGTACTGAACCTGAAGGAGCGGTTCGGGCTCCTCGACGTGCGCGCACCGGCGGAAGTGACGCCGCAGCGTGAGAGCCTGACTCTCGGCTCCGCCACCGCGGTCACCCCGGACAGCTCCCGTGCGCTCGCCGCGCGCTCGCTGGTGCTGCTGACCAACGAGGCGGGGGCACTGCCGCTGAATCCGAGCGCGTTGACGACACTCGCGGTCGTGGGCCCGTGGGCCGATGATGTGCCCGCCCTGCTCGGTGACTACGTTCCCCCGCTCCCGCCCGGATCGGCACCCAGCATCGGCCAGGCTCTGGGCGCGCAGCTGCCCGAGGCAGAGATCCTGATCAGCGAGGACGCCATCCCGGCGCACCTCGGGCAGGCCGACGCCGGCATCGTGGTCATCGGTGGCACCAGCCACCGTCCCTACGACGCCGAATTCGCTGACAACGGTGCCATCGCCGGCAGGGCCGGCCAGGCCACCGGAGGTGAGGGCGTCGACCTCGCCGACGTCAGCTTGCCCGGCGCTCAAGACGAACTCGTCCGCCGGGCCCGTCATCATCTGGCACCGGGCGTGCCGCTGATCGCCGTCGTCGTGGCGGGGCGCCCGCACGTGCTGACCGGCGTGCTGGAGTCCGTCGACGCCGTCCTGTGGGCCGGCTATCCCGGGCCATGGGGTGCCGAGGCGATCTCGGCCGTGCTGCTGGGGGAGGCCGAGCCCACCGGGCGGCTGCCGATGACTCTCCCCAGTCACCCCTCGGTGGTGCCGGTCCGCCACGACGATCGCCAGGATGCCACCGGGGTCTACCTCGATGTGGCCGAGCCGGTGCTGTTCCCCGTCGGTCACGGCCTGGAGTACCAGAAGGTGGAGGTCGCAGAGCTTCGCCTCGACGTTGGCGCAGAGCAGGTTGTCGTCGCGGTCCGGGTGCGCAACCCGGGGCAGCGGCCCACGGAGACGGTGCTCCCGGTCTTCGCTCACCGCCGCGGTGGCCTGCGCGTACCGCGGCGCCAGGAACTCCTCGCCTTCCGGCGGATCGCGCTCGCTGCCGGTGAGAGCGCCGAGGTGACCTGGTCGATCCCGGCCTCGAGATTCTTCGCCGGTACCTCCCGCGCCAGCTCCACGGCCGTCACGGTCCGTGGCCTGAGCGCTACCGCCTCCCCACGCCCAACAGTCGGCTGAGGAGAGGCCTCACCTCTCCTTCCCATCCCGCTGCTACACAAAGGAGTCACAGCATGACGGAGCAACCCGCGCCGCGCCGATCCCGCGCGCCGCACCGCCTCATGGCCGGCACTGCAGTCACCGCGGCCCTGGCCCTGGTGGCGACCGCCGCCGCGGCGGACACCCTTCCGTGGGAGGGTGAGCGCGCCAAGGGCGAGAACCAGCCCTATCAGCACGGCTATAACCCGGACCAGTTGCTGGAATGGGACCCCACCACCGACCCCCACGCCGAGCAGCTGCGTTCGCGAGTACCGCTGCAGGAGCGGGCCCAGCCGCATGCCCCGACCCAGCGCAACCCCGACCTGCCTGCGGAGACGGAGATGCTCGCGCTCTCCGGGGACTATGGCAACGCCTTCTTCGAGAGCCATCCCTATACGAATGTCTTCGCCCAGCACCTGTTCAGCTTCTGGCAGTACACCGACTACTACGCCTCCTGGCACGGCATGGCCTCCCAGGGGATGCCGGAGGAGCTGTACGACCCTGAGGCGGAGTGGACCCAGCGCTGGTTCGAGTTCGGCATGCTCAACCTGCCGAACCCCGGGTACACCGACGCCGCGCACCGCAATGGCGTGCTCTCCCTGGGCACGATCTTCTTCTCCGACAATGACCGTGGCTCGCAGGACTACTCGGAGATCCTGGTCCGGGACGAGGCCGGCTCCTTCCCCGCCGTCGCCAAGCTCGTGGAGATCGCGGACTACTTCGGTTTTGATGGCTACTTCATCAACCAGGAACAGGGCCGGGTCGACCCGGAGGACATCGGCGTCTACCAGGACTTCCTGCTTGAGCTGCGCCAGAGCGGCGTCTACGTGCAGTGGTACGACTCCGTGCACGCCGAGACGGGGGAGACGCTGTACGAGAACGCCTTCACCGAGCTGAACAGCCCCTTCGTGCGCAACGCCGAACGGGGCGACCTGGCGCACTCGATCTTCCTGAACTACTGGTGGGACCACGAGATGCTCGCGGAGTCGGCCGAATACGCCGAGTCCCTGGGGCTGGACCCGCTCAGCACGGTCTTCGCGGGCCTGGAAGCCGGCATGTACCAGTTCGACCAGCCCTACGACCTGCGCGACAACCTCGATGAGGACGGCGCCCCGATGAACGCCATCGCCACGCTCGGGGCGGACTTCGTGCACTTCGACTACGAGCACAAGACCGAGAACGACATGCAGTGGGAAGCCTTCGACCGCGAACGCCGCTGGTGGACCGGCACCGAGACCGGCGCAGGGAGCCCGGCCGAGGATGACTGGCAGGGCATGAACTCCTACATCGCCGAACGCAACGCGATCACTGGCAGTACCTTCTCGACCACCTTCAACACCGGTCATGGTCTGGGCTACTGGCGCGATGGAGAGCTGGTCAGCGAGGTGGAATGGGGCAACATCACCATCCAGGACCTCCCGGTCACCTGGCAGTGGTGGCTGGAGGGTGACGGGGCTGACGGCCTGCAGGTCGACTACGACTACGGCCCGGAGTATGCGCCGGCTGAGCGTTTTGACTACGCCCAGCTCGGGGCCTTCGAGGGTGGTTCGTCGCTGGCCATCGGTGGCGAGCTGGACGGCGAGGCGGTGCTCCGCCTCTTCCAGAGTGAGCTTGAGGTCGGAGCGGAAAGCTCCCTTGAGCTGACTTACGCCCAGCCCGCTGGGGCGGACGTCGATCTGTCGGTGGCCCTGGTACTGGATTCGGCTCCCGAGGCGGTGGTGCAGCGTCCGGTCGAGATGGAGGGGGGGGAGTCCGGCGCATGGCGTACCGCGGTCGTGGACCTCGCTGACCTTGCCGGCGAGACCATCTCCACCCTGGGTGTAGCACTCGAGACGGAGAGCGCCGCTGACGTCCAGGTGAACCTCGGCCAGCTCACGGTGCGCGACGGCGCGGAGCAGACTCCCGCGGCGCCGAGCGGTCTGGAGATCGACCGAGCCCTGACGGCGAGTGACGAGCTCTTCGTGCGCTGGGACCTCGACGACTACGACACCGTGCAGCGCTACGACCTCTACGCCGACGGCGAGTACCTCGGCGGCACCTACGACGAGGTGCTCTACGTCAAGAACTTCGATCGCTCGACCGCCATGCTCGAGCTCCACGCCATCGGGCACGACGGCAGCGCGAGCGAGCCGGCGGTCGTGCAGTACGACGTCAGCGGCGGTCCTGGCGCGGTCCACACTGAGGCCGGTGACGACGGAGAACTACTGATCTCCTGGGACCAGGAGCTGAGCGCGCCTGCCACGGTGAGCGTGCAGGCTGAGTACGCCGGAGCAGAGCCCTTCCAGACCGAGCTGACTGCCGCCGCGGGCAGCGTCTCGGTGACCGTCGAGGATGTTCCGGTCGATGGTGGGCACGTGCGGGTCACCGTGCACCCGCAGGAGGGCACGCCGGTCTCGGCCATGGGGCGCTTCGCGGACTTCGAGATCGAGCCCTATCCGGAGAGCTTCGCTCAGCTGGATGGCGACACCCTCCAGCTGCGGCGCCCGGCGCTGCACGACTGGAGCACGCTGACGGTGCTTGAGGACGGCGAACCGTTGATGTTCGACACCACCTACAGCCAGGGCGAACGCCCGGAGATGATTCGCGGCCGCACGGATCTCGGTTCTCTGACGCAGGAGCTGTCGAGCTCTGAGAGCGAGGTCGTGGCGATCATCCGGGACTACGCCGGAAACGAGGCGGAGACTGTGCTGCGTGAGGGGGACGCTGCACCGGATCCGGAACCCACACCAGACCCCGAACCGAGCCCGGAACCGGATCCCGAACCGAGCCCGGAACCGGCTCCAGGGGCCGGTCCGGAACCCGGTCCGGAGCCGAGCCCGGACCCTGCGGAGGATGCGAGCCTGGGTGGTGGCGGTGGCGCCGCACTGGGGAGTGACCTGCCACAGACGGGTGCGCCGGTCACGGCACTGATGGTTGCGGCGGCCGCGCTCATCGGACTGGGTGCCACGCTCCGGCTGCGCGGGCGCCTGCGCGCCTGAGGGGCGGTTGTCCTGGGTCGGCCTGCCGGCCGGCCCAGGACGGGCCGCTGGAATCGTCCGCTGGGCGTCGCCCCGAGCTCCGTGCAGGGCCCGGGCGGCCGCTCTCAGCTGGTGCTGCCGCCGGCGATCTCGTAGCTCCAGAGCTGAGCGGAGGTCCCCACCGGGCGTTGCTTCGCGCCGTCGCTGGAGCCGTGGCGGTGGCTCTCGCCGAAGGCGGCCGAGTCGCGCCAGGCCTCGAAGGCCGCATCGTCGCGCCAGCGCGTGAGGACCAGCCACGTGCTGCGCTCATCGGTGGGTTTGAGCAACTCGAAACCGAGGAAGCCGTCCACTCCGTCGATCGACCCGGCACGGGCCGCGAAACGGTGGGCCAGCTCGTCGCCGGAGCCGGCAGGAACGTCAATGGCGTTGATCTTGATGACGGTCATGCCCCCATCGTGCCGTGCCGTGCCGTGCCGTGCCGTGCCGTGCCGTGCCGTGGGGTGGCGTGGGGTGCCGTCAGCCCAGCAAGCGCGCTATGCGCCGGGCTGCCTCGCGCCCAGCACGGTTGGCTCCGATCGTGGAGGAGGACGGGCCGTAACCGATCAGGTGGACGCGCGGTTCGCCGGCCACCGCGGTGCCGTCCATGGCGATCCCACCGCCACGCCCACGCAGCCGTAGGGGCCGCAGATGGTCCAGTGCAGCCCGGAAGCCGGTGGCCCACAGAATGACGTCGGCTGGTCGGAAGCTGCCATCAGCCATCCGCACACCGGTCGGTTCGATAGCGGTGAACATCGGGTGGCGTTCGAGAACACCCCGCTCTTCGGCGGCGCGCAGCGCGGGCGTCTTGATCAGACCGGTCACCGAGACCACGCTCAGCGGCGGGAGCCCACGCCGTACTCGTTCCTCCACCATGGCCACAGCTTCCCGGCCGGCCTCCTGATCGAAGTCGCCCTCGCGCCAGACCGGTTCGCGTCGCGTGACCCAGGCGGTGGAGGTGACCTGCGAGATCTCGTCGAGAAGTTGCACCGCAGAAATGCCGCCGCCGACCACGATCACGTGCTCACCGGCGAAGTCTTCGGCGCGCTCGTAGCCCGCCACGTGCAGCTGGCGGCCGGTGAAGGTTTCCTGCCCCGGATAGCGCGGCCAGAAGGGCTTGCTCCAGGTGCCGGTGGCATTGACGACGGCGCGGGTGGCGATGGTCCCCTCGAGGGCGCCGTCGACGTCGACCAGGAGCTCGCCGGCCCGGTCGCCGTCGGCCCGGCGGACGCTGCGCACGCGGGCGGGGCGGATGACGGGTAGCTGCTGATGGCGCTCATAGTCGGCGAAGTAGCGGGGGACGGCCTCGGCACTGGGCTCGGCCGGGTCGACCTCGGGAAGTGGCATGCCGGGCAGGTCATGGATGCCATTGACCGTGTTCATGCGTAGGGACCGCCACCGGTGGCGCCACGCGCCACCCGGCCCGTCCTCAGCATCGAGCATGACCGGGGCGAGGCCGCGGCGGATGAGGTGATGCCCGGCGGACAGGCCGGCCTGCCCGGCGCCGATCACCACGACGTCGGCGCGCATCTGCAGCTCGCTCACTCCCAAGCCAACACCAGGTCACGACCAGTGCTTCCCTGCGCCGCGCCTGCCCGGCGCTCCCGCCCCAGCGCCGCCCCGCCGTGACCTCCGTGGATCGGGTAGAGAAAGTGGCTCTCAGCGCCAGCTTCTCTACCCGATGAGCGCTGGCGGAGCCAGCCCCGCGTCCGGCCGGCCCAGCCGCCCGGCCGGAGCTCTGTCTCAGGCGGCCCCCACCTCCTCCCTCGCCGCCACGAACGCCGCCACCGCCTGCTCGATGTCCTCGGCGGTGTGGCTCGCCGAGAGCTGGACCCGCACGCGCGCCCGCTGCCGGGGCACCACCGGGTAGCTGAAGGCGATGACGTACACCCCGTGCTGGAGCATCCGATCGGCGATGCGCGCGGCCAACGCGGCGTCGCCGAACATCACCGGCACGATCGGATGCTCACCCGGGAGTAGCTCGAAGCCCTCCTCACTCATCCGGCGCCGGAAGTGGGCGGAGTTCTCCAGCAGTTGCTCCCGCAGGTCGTCGGCCTCGGCGATCAGGTCGAGTGCCGCCAGGGTGCCCGCCGCGATGGCCGGGGCCAGCGAGTTGGAGAACAGGTACGGCCGCGCGCGCTGGCGGAGCATGTCGACGATCTCGGCGCTCGCCGCCACGTAACCGCCCGAGGCGCCGCCAAGCGCTTTGCCGAAGGTGCCCGTGTAGAGGTCCACCCGGTCGGCCACGCCGAAGCGGGCCGGGGTCCCCCGCCCGCCGGGGCCGACGAAACCGACGGCGTGGGAGTCGTCCACCAGCACCAGGGCCTCGTGCTTCTCGGCCAGCTCACAGATCTCATCCAGTGGCGCGTAGTACCCGTCCATGGAGAAGACGCCGTCGGTGACGATCACCCGCTCGCGCGCATCAGCCGCGTCGATCAGCTTGGTCTCCAGGTCGGCCATGTCCCGGTTCTTGTACCGGTACCGCGCGGCTTTACACAGCCGGATCCCGTCGATGAGAGAGGCATGGTTCAGCTCATCGGAGATGATCGCGTCCTCGGGGCCGAAGAGGGCTTCGAACACCCCGCCGTTGGCGTCGAAGCAGGAGGAGAAGAGGATGGCGGCCTCGGTGCCGAGGAAGTCGGCTACGCGGCGCTCGAGCTCCAGGTGCAGATCCTGGGTGCCGCAGATGAAGCGCACCGAGGCCATCCCATAGCCCCAGCGCTCCAGCGCAGTGGTCGCCGCGTCGCGGATGGCCGCGCTGTCGGCCAGGCCGAGGTAGTTGTTCGCGCAGAAGTTCAGCACCTCGTTGCCGCCGGAGGTGATCTCGGCTGCTTGCGCGGTGGAGATGCTCCGCTCGGACTTGTACGTTCCAGCGGTGCGCATGGCGTCGAGGTCGGCGCGCAGGCGCTCGCGGGTGTGTGCGTTCAGCATCGGATCCTAGATTCCTTCCCAGTCGAGAACGACCTTGCCGCCGGTGCCTTCTCGGGCGCGGTGGAAGGCGGCCTGCCACTCGGTGGCGGGATAGCGATCGGTGATAATGGTGTCCAGGGCGGACCGCAGCGTGGGGCTGGACTCAAGCATGGCGCTCATGGCGTTCCACGACTCGTACATCTCGCGGCCGTACACCCCGCGGATGGTGAGCATATGAGTGACGACCTTGGGCCAGTCGACGTCGATGGGCTGGGTCGGCAGGCCCAGCATCGCCACCTGCCCGCCGTGGCGCAGGTGGTCGATCATGCCGGTCAGCGCGCTCGGCGCCCCGGAGATCTCCAGCCCGACGTCGAAGCCCTCCTCCATCCCGAGCTCGTGCATGACCTCGGGAATGGTGGTGGTGGAGACGTCGATGGCGACGTCGACGCCGATCCTGCGCGCCAGCTCCAGGCGGGGGGCGGAGACATCGGTGATCACCACGTACCGCGCCCCCACGTGGCGCGCGATGGCCGCGGCCATGAGCCCGATCGGGCCCGCGCCGGTGATCAGCACGTCCTCACCCGCCAACCGGTAGAGCTGAGCGGTGTGCATGGCGTTGCCGAAGGGGTCGAAGATCGCGCCGATGTCCGGGTCGGTGCCGGGGATGTGGTGCCAGATGTTCTCCGCGGGAATCAGCACGTACTCGGCGAAGGCGCCGTCGCGGTCCACGCCGAGCGAGGAGACTCGGATGCACATCTGCCGGCGCCCGGCGCGGCAGTTCCGGCACGTCCCGCACACGATGTGGCCCTCTGCCGAGACGCGGTCGCCGACGGTGGTCTCACGGACGCCGTTGCCCACCTCGATCACTTCGCCGTAGAACTCGTGACCCGGGATCAACGGTGGGTGGAGATGGTGCTGCGCCCAGGAGTCGAAGGCCTCGATGTGCAGATCAGTGCCGCAGATTCCGGTACGCAGCACCCGCACCAAGACCTCGCCGAAGCCCGGCGGGCCGGGATGGGGGCGTTCCACCCACTCCAGTCCGGCTCGTGGCTCCGGTTTGAACAGTGCTCTCACACGCCCCACCTCCTGACCTCATCGTCGAGGGCGTCGACGACGAGGCTACCGGGGCGCCGGCGGTATCGCCTGCGTCCTACAGGGCTGCGAGGGCGCGGCGAATGCGCTTCTCAGAGACCTTCACCGGCGTGCCGAGTTGCTGGGCGAAGAAGCTGACCCGCAGCTCCTCGAGCAGCCAGCGGATCTCCTCCAGCTTGGCCGCGCGCCCCGGATCGGGGGCCAGGCGCTCGGTGGCCTCGGCCTCGGCCCGGTAGGCGTCCTCGAGTTCCCCGATGGACCAGGCGAGATTGCCGTCCTGGTGCACGTTCTGCGCCGCCCGTTCGATGCGGCGCTGCGCGGCGCGGACGTACCGCGGCAGATGCACCAGCTGCGCTGACGGCGTTGCGGAGACGAATCCCGGGCCCGTCAGGCGCGACATCTGGTCCTTCACATCGGTCAGGGTGTTGAGCAGATGCATCGAGGTCGTGGCGGTGATGGTGGCCTCCAGCTCGCGCCGGGCTTCCAGAGTGGCCACGACGGAGCGCACGATCTGGTGCACCTGTTCCTCGAGTGCGGCGCGCACGTGCCCGCGCAGCTCCCCGTAGGCCGCGCCGTCCCAGACCGGCCCGTGTTCCGCCGTCCACTCATCGACCAGCGCGGTCACGGCCGCGAGCTGAACGTCGGTGACCAGCTCCTCGGTGCTGCGGTAGGGACTGGTGGCCAGCACCAGTGCCTCCTGGCCGCCCCAGCGGGTGGTGATGCGCTGGGTGGGCAGCGCCGTCTCGGTGAGCAGCAGGCGCCGCAACCCGCGACGGTGTGCGCTGGCCTGCTCCGCGGCGTCGGCGAGTACCCGCAGCGAGACTCCGGTGCGCGCCGGGGTGCCGGCAGCCTTCTTGCCCTTCTTTCCAGGCTTCTTCGCCGGTGCCGCCGATGCGTCCTTCGCGGACCCCGACGCCGGTGCGGGCTGGATGCGCTCCTCGACCAGCGCCGGGTACCCGCGGACCACCAGGCCGTGCGGGCCGGCCGACTCCACCTGCCGCGGGATGGTGCCCGCGCCGATCTCCGGCCAGGTACGCAGATCGACCTGCTCCGGGATCCCAGCAGCGGCGCCGCCCGCAGCGCCGGCAGCAGAACTGCCCGCGCCCGCGGCGTCGGTATCGCCTGCGCCGGATCCTGCGCCGTCGGTGCCCACGGGGGCGCCGGGGTGCCGGCCGGCTGTGGCTTGCGCGTCCGCCATGGCCTGTGCGACGGCCCCGCGTACTAGGGAGGAGACCGCCGCCTGGGTCTGCGGGGCGAGTTCGCGTTGCAGCGCCAGCAGGTTCTTGCCCTCGCTCAGCACCGCGCCGCGCTCGGACAGCACCCGGAAGGTCATCTGTAGGTGCTCGGGAAGCTGGGCCTGCTCCCAGGCCTCGCCCGGGATCTCGACGTCCCGCAACTCACGCACCGCAGCCGTGAAGGCCTCACGGTAGGAGGGGGCCTCAGGCTCGGCGGCGACCTCGGACCAGCGGGGGAGGCGGGCCACCACCTCGCGGGCGACGTCGGGAGCGGGCACGAGCTGGCGCCGCACCGGTTTGGGTAGACCGCGGATGGTTGCGGTGGCCAGCTCCAGCGCCAGACCCGGCACCATCCAGTCGAATCCCTCGGGACGCAGGCGGCTGAGGATTTCCACCGGCACGTGCACGGTGACGCCGTCGGCATGGGTGCCCGGCTCGAACTGATAGGTCAGCGGCAGGGTGAGATCACCCTGGCGCCAGGCCTCGGGGAAGTCCGCGGCGCTGACCTCACCGGCGCTGGGCACGAGCATCTCCAGGGAGAAGTCGAGGAGCTCGGGATGCTCGCGCTTGGCCTTCTTCCACCAGGAATCGAAGTGCCGGGCGGAGGTGACGTGCTCAGGGATGCGCTCGTCATAGAAGGCGAAGAGCCCGTCCTCGTCGAGCACCAGACCGCGCCGGCGAGCCCGGTGCTCATACTCCTCAGCCTCGGCCAGCAGCTCGCGGTTGCGGGCATAGAACTCGTGGTGGGTGCGCCAGTCTCCGCCCACGAGGGCCTCGCGCAGGAACATCTCGCGGGCCAGTTCGCGTGCGGTGGCGTCGCCGAGCACAAGCTCGCCGAGGCGCCCCAGCGGAACCTGCCGTTCGGCCACCAGCGTCATGCCGTAGAGCAGCACCTTCTCCTTGACCATCCCCGCGCCCTGACGGGTGGACCAGAAGGGCTCGGAATAGACGCGCTTGGTCAGGTGCGCGGCCAGCGGCTCCACCCACTCGGGCTGGATCCGGGCCACCGTGCGGGCGAAGAGCCGGGAGGTCTCCACCAGCTCGGCGGCCATCACCCAGGCGGGGGTCTTCTTCGCCAACCCCGAACCGGGCCAGGTCACGAAGCGCGTCCCGCGTGCCCCGGCGTACTCCCGGCGTCGTTCGTCGTAGGAGCCGAGGTTCGACAACAGGCCAGTGAGCAGTGACTGGTGGATGCCGTCCGCGCTCGCGGCCTCCGAGGAGCGCGTCATGGCCACTGCCGCCAGCGCCGGGTCGGGCCGGCCGTCCTGGGTGCGCTCCGCGGTAGCGGCGACGTCGGAATCGTGCGGCAGCGCGATGGGCTTCATGGTCAGCCCGAGCGGCTTAGCGAGCTGGCGCAACTGGACGACGACGTCCTGCCATTCGCGCACGCGCAGGTAGTTGAGGAACTCGGACTTGCACATCCGGCGGAAGGCCGAACCGGAGAGGTCACGCTGCTGAATGCGCAGGTAGCGCCACAGGTTGAGGTAGGCGAGGAAGTCCGAGGTGGGGTCGGTGAAGCGGCGGTGTTTGGCATCCGCGGCCTGCTGGTGCTCGGCCGGGCGCTCGCGGACGTCCTGGGTGGAGAGGGCGGCCACGATCACCATCACCTCGGCAGCGCAGCCGTTGCGCTGGGCCTCCACCAGCATCCGCCCGAGTCGGGGGTCGATCGGCAGGCGCGCGAGCTGGCGGCCCACCGGGGTGAGTCGCGGACCGCGGGACGGTTCGCGGCCGGTGCCGCGCCTCCCGGGCCCTGCCCGCCGCCCACCCCCACCCGCGGCGTTTGTGCTCACTTCCGGTCGCTCTGAAGTGGCCTCGGTGCTCTCATTCCGACCGTTGGCGCCCACAATCGATGAGGACGACGGCGGGGCTGAGGACGACGGCGGGGCTGAGGACGACGGCGAGCCCGACGCTGGGTGGGCTTCCTCGATGGCTCCGATCTCGTGGAGGAGCTGCAGGCCGTCGCGGATGGCGCGGGTGTCGGGCGGTTCCACGAACGGGAAAGAGGCGACCTCGCCTAGGCCGAGCGCGGCCATCTGCAGGATGACCGAGGCGAGCGAGGTGCGCAGGATCTCCGGTTCGGTGAACTCCGGGCGGCCCGCGTAATCGGACTCGGAGTACAAGCGGATGGCGATGCCGTCGGCCACCCGCCCGCAGCGGCCGGCGCGCTGGTTCGCGCTGGCCTGCGAGATGGGCTCGATGGGCAAGCGCTGGACCTTCGTGCGATTCGAGTACCGGGAGATCCGCGCGGTGCCGGGGTCGATGACGTAGCGGATCCCGGGAACGGTCAGCGAGGTCTCGGCCACGTTGGTGGCCAGCACGATGCGCCGGGAGGTGTGTGCTTCGAAGACGCGATGTTGCTCGGCGGCGGAAAGCCGGGCGTAGAGCGGCACCACCTCGACGGCGCTCGGATGATGCCCGCCGCCCGTGCCGTGGCCCGGGGCGAGGTAGCGCTCGCCCAGATGCTCCTGCAGTGCGATATGGGTATCGCGGATCTCGCGTTCCCCGGAGAGGAAGACGAGAATGTCACCACTGCCCTCGGCCAGCAGCTCGTCGGCGGCCTGGAGGATTCCGGTGACCTGATCGATCTGCTCACCCGCGACGCCGCCGTCGCCCTCGCCGTCCTCGGGATCCTCGGACACGAGAGGGCGGTAACGGACCTCGACCGGGTAGGTGCGGCCGGAGACCTCGATGACCGGCGCGCTCGGAGGAGCATCACGACCGGCATCACCGCCGGCATCACCGCCGGTTGGCCCGGCTGGCCCGGCCGGCGGCGCCTCGACGTCAGCCATGAACCGGCCGAAGTGCCGGGCGAACCGCTGGGAATCGATCGTGGCCGAGGTGATGATGATCTTCAGGTCCGGCCGGCGCGGCAGGAGCTGCGCGAGGTAACCGAGGATGAAGTCGATGTTGAGGCTGCGCTCGTGGGCCTCGTCGATGATGAGGGTGTCGTAACGGCGCAGCAGGGGGTCCTGCTGGATCTCGGCGAGCAGGATGCCGTCGGTCATGAGCTTGACCAGGGTGGTGGCCGAGATCTGGTCGGTGAAGCGCACCTGGTAGCCCACCGCGCCGCCGAGTTCCACGCCCAGTTCCTCACTGATGCGTTCGGCCACGGTGCGCGCGGCGATCCGGCGGGGCTGGGTGTGACCGATGGTGCCCGCGATGCCGCGGCCGAGCTCCAGGCAGATCTTGGGAAGCTGGGTGGTCTTCCCGGAGCCGGTTTCCCCGGCCACGATCACCACCTGGTGGTCTCGGATGGCCTCGGAGATCTCGCGCCGGCGGGCCGAGACGGGCAGTTGCTCGGGGTAGGTGATGACCGGCAGGGCACCGCGCCGGGCGGCCAGCTGCTCCGCAGTGTGCGGGCGGTAAGAGGCACGGCGGCCGCCACCGGAACCTCGCCCCTGGTGCTGCTTGGTGCTGTCCGCAGGCTGGTTCGAGCCGCCCGAACGCCCATCGGTGCTGGGCCTGCGCCCACCCCGACGCCGGCGCCCCGGCCGCGAACTCTGCTCCTCGGTACTCACGACGTCCCATCGTCCCACGAGCGGGTGGGCGGAGTCGTGGACTTTTCCCGCCGAGCGCGCCACCTCGTCGCGATCGCGCCAGCTGGGAGCGCCTGTGAGTGGCGCGATGGCAAGGACGTGGAGCGTCCGACGATGTGGCGCAGCCGGCGACGTGGAGCGCCCGGCGATGTGGGGCGGCGCGAGTGGCGGCTCATCGCTCCTGCTCCTTCTCCCTGTCGGAATCCGGCTTGGCGAACCATCCCCACCTGCTTGAATAGCCCGGTGCGCATCCTTGGCTGGGTCCTCGCGGCCCTCGTAGCGGTCGCGTCCGTGCTGACCCTCAATCCGGAGTGGATCGGCGTGGTCATCTCACCCTGGGCCGACCTGACCGTGACCTACCCCGTCAGCCAGGTGATTGCGCTGCGCTCGCTGCTCGTAGCGGTCTTCCTAGTCCTCGCGCTGGTCTTCTTCATCGCGGGGCTGGTGCGCAAGATCGGGTACGGCGGCGGTACCCGCACCCTGGTCCTCACCCTGGTGATGCTCCTGGTGGCCGTAGGGCACGGGAGCTACACCTGGAGCCGCGGCGTCACCAACCCGGCGGAGTTCGCCCCCGACCGCGACGACGACCGGATCACCGTCTTCACGATGAACACCGACGGCGGTGACACCGGTGCCGAGAGCATCGCTGAGATCGCTGGCCGCGCCGGGGCGGACGTGCTGGTGCTGAACGAGACCCCAGCCGAGGTGGCCGAGGAAGCCGCTGTGCTGATGGACCAGGCCGAGCAGAGCTACCAGGTGTTCACGCCGGTGATCCCCGAGGGTGAGGGCGCCGACAGCAACGGCGATGAGGGCCAGAACGAGGAGGACGAGGCCTCGGATCTCCAGCCTGGCCAGGACATCGCCGTGCTGATTTCCAGCTCGCTCGGCGAGTACGTGGTGGTCACGCCGCCAGGCACCCATCGTGTCTCCCTGCGCGTGGAGCCTGCCGACGGCGTCGGGCCGGCGATTCTCGGTGTGCACGTGACCGCGCCCGTCGCCGAGCTGCACGAGGAATGGCTCGAGGACCTCGCGACGGTGATGGAACTGTGTGAGCCGCGCGGCCCCCGGGGGCTGATCATCGCCGGGGATTTCAACGCCACACTCGATCACCGGCCGCTGCAGGACCTGCAACGATGTGACGACGCCGCTGTGGAAGCGGGAGTCGGAGGGATCGCCACCTGGCCGGCCAACCTCCCCGCGCTGATCGGCGCCCCGATCGACCGGGTGCTCTATGACTCCCAGGCCTATGAGACCGTGGCCGGCCAGGTCGTGGAGTCCGGCCGTTCAGATCATCGCGCTGTGCTTGTGCGGCTCCAGCCCATCGGCTGAGCGCTATCGCTCCAGGAGCTGGGCGAACTGGGCGATCCGTTCGGGACTCTGCCCTGCCGCGACATGGACTGCAGTGTCGAAAAAACACGTGCGGCCGGAACCGTCGGCGGGGCAGGCTGACCCCATGAACGCAGACTTCCGGATCCTTGAGGTCCGCTTGCCCGAGAGCGCTGATGGTCCCCCGCCGCCTGTCGTGCGCGCCGCCGAGGAGATGGACGTCGAGCACCAGATGGCTCTGCTGGGCCACCGCGATCTGGCCACTCCGGCCGAGAGCGCTTTCCCACAGTGGATCGATCAGCGCACTTACCGCAAGATCTACTTCGCCGCGGTGCCTACCTCCGTTGACGGCGAGCCAGGGCGCGCCGCGGAGGTGCTCGGTATCGGGGCGATGCTGCTTCCCCTGACGGACAACGTGAACAACGTGATCACCTGGGTGATGGTCCGTGCAGCGCATCGCCACCTGGGCCTCGGCTCCGCGCTCGTGACCGCGATCAAGGAACGGGCCCGCCAGGAGCAGCGATCGGTGCTGCAGGGCTGGGTGGAAGGCCGCGAGCCACAGGCCGGCGAAGAGGCTCTGGTCCCGCCGACGCAGTCCGGCGCGCTTGCGGTGGATGCCAGCGCACGTTTCGCGCAGCGCCACGGCTTTCAGCTCGAGCAGGTGGAGCGGCACTCCACTCTGCATCTGCCCGTCCCGGTCGAGGCGCCTGGCCGCAGCCCGGATGAGCAGCTGGAGGCATGGTGCGAGGAAGCCCGAGGCAAGGCCGGTGCGGACTATCGCCTGCTGCAGTGGCAGGACACCACCCCCGAGCAGTACCTCGAGGCCATGGCAGCGCTCTACCAGCGCATGAGCGTCGACGTGCCCAGCGGTGGCCTGGCCATCGAGGAGGAGAACTGGGACGCCGAGCGGGTCCGGCTGATCGATGAGCGTCTCGAGAAAGCTCGCCGGGGCTACGTCCAGACCGTGGTCGAGCATGTGCCCACCGGCCAGCTCGTGGCCTTTACCCTCATCGTGGCGCCGCACGGCCAGCCCTATGCCTTCCAGGAGGAGACCCTCGTTCACGGCGATCACCGGGGTAAGCGTCTCGGCCTGTGGGTCAAGGCGGCGAATCTGCAGTACCTCGGTCGCGTTCTTCCTGGGGTCGAGCGGATTCACACCTGGAACGCTGACGAGAACGGCTACATGCTCTCCATCAACGTGCGTATGGGATTCCGCGTGGCGAGCTTGGAAGGTGCGTGGCAGGCCAAGCTGGAGACGCCACTGTCGACTTGAGGCTCTCGCCCGGCCTGTCCACAGATTGCGCGGCCCGTCACGCCGATGGTCCGTGAGCCGACTATCCTGACCAGGACCAATGACCGTCGTACCAGGCCATGGCCATCAGGGGGGCTTGATGCGTGAAGTGCTCGTCTTTACCCGCACGACCGGATACCGTCACGAATCGATCGAGGCCGGGGTAGCCGCGGTGCAGATACTCGCCGAGAGTGACGGTTTCACGGTGACCCACACCGAGGATCCCGCCATCTTCGAGCCCGAACGGTTGGCAGACGTGGCCGTGGTGGTGTGGCTGTCGACCTCCGGAGATGTGCTCGAGGACGGGCAACGAGAGGCCTTCGCCCGCTGGCTCGCAGCCGGTGGTGCGTGGGCGGGAATCCATGCCGCTTCCACGGCAGAGCCCAGCTGGCCTGAGTTCGCGAAGATCGTCGGGGCCCGCTTCACCGACCACCCGCCTGTGCAGACCGGGCGCGTGCACGTGGAGGATCCGCACCACTGGTCGACCAACCTGCTGCCCGAGGTGTGGGAGCACACCGACGAGTGGTACAACTTCGACCGCAACCCCCGCGGCGAGGTCCAGGTCCTCCTCACCGCAGACGAAGGCTCCTACGAGGGAGGGGGCATGGGCACGGATCATCCGATCGCGTGGACCTCCCGGTACGGGGCCGGCCAGTGCTGGTACACCGCACTGGGGCACGGCCCTGATTTGTACGCCAACCCGCGTTTCCTCTCCCACCTCGCCGGCGGACTGCGGAGCCTGTGGTCCTGACGCCGGCAGCGAGCCCTTCCACGTAGGCTGGCAGGGTGATCGAGTTGAAGACCCCGGCCGAGGTTGAGGCCATGAAGCCGGCCGGAGCCTTTGTCGCCACGGTCCTGGATGCCCTGGAAGCACACGCCACCGTGGGGGTGAACCTCCTCGAGCTCGACAAGCTCGCGCACCGCATGATCCGCGAGGCCGGAGCAACCTCGTGTTACATCGACTACCACCCCTCCTTCGGTGGTTCCCCCTTCGGCCACGTGCTGTGCACCTCGGTCAATGACGCGGTGCTGCACGGCCTGCCGCACGATTACCGATTGCGTGACGGCGATCTGCTCACCGTGGACTTCGCCATCGAGCTGGGTGGCTGGGTGGCGGACTCCGCGCGCAGCTTTGTCGTCGGCACTCCCCAGGACGAGGCCGACCTGCAGCTCATCCGTGCCACGCGCGAAGCCCTCGACGCCGCGATCGCCGTGGCCACGCCCGGTCACAAGCTGGGCGACATCTCCGCTGCGATCGGCCAGGTCGCTGCGAGCTACGGCTACGGCGTCAACACCCAGTTCGGCGGCCACGGCGTGGGACGCACCATGCATGGCGACCCGCACGTGCCCAACACCGGCCGGGCCGGGCGCGGGTTGCCGTTGCGCCCCGGCTTGGTGATTGCCATTGAACCCTGGTTCATGGCCGGCACCGACGAGATCTACACCGATCCGGACGGCTGGACCCTGCGCTCGGTGGATGGATCCCGTGGCGCCCACTCCGAGCACACCATCGCCATCACCGACGGCGCACCGCTGGTGCTCACCGCTCCCGTCGCCTCGCCCGCAGCAGGCTGACTCCCGCCGGGCACGCCTCGGGCGTTCGGCCCGTCCCTCTCGGCTCGCATGTGCGGTCAACCCGGATAGGGTCGTCAAGTACTCGATCAACGGAGGAAGCAGCCATGGCCAAGATCCCGTTCCTTGCCGGCCTCGCCATCGGATACGTCCTGGGTTCCCGGGCGGGCCGTGAACGCTACGAGTCGATCAAGAACGCCAGCAGCAAGGTGTGGCAGTCAGGACCGGTGCAGAAGGGCGTGCACTCGGTGGAGGAGAAGGCCAGCGACCTGGGCCGGGAGTACGGCTCGATGGTGACTGACAAGGTGGCCGCGACCGTGAAGTCGAAGGTCTTCGGTCAGGACAACTCGGGCGCTCCCCGCCCGACGCCACCGCAACCGCAACCCTGATCACCTACTCGGAGATTCCCAGGCAGCACGCCGGACGCCGCAGCATCGCGGGCCTGACTGCCCGGCTAGGGGGTCACCCGAAATCCGAGCTTTCGGTTGACCGGCACGTTTGAGATAGGGAGATCCGGGGCGCCATCATTCTCGGATGCCCCCCTCATCCACTGCGCCGCCCAACGCAGAGCAGATCCGCCGCTGGCGCCGCTACCTGGCCGACGAGATCGCCGAAGGTGCGGTCTACCGCCACCTCGCCGGGCGCCGGGATGGCGAGGAGCGGGAGATCCTGCTCGAACTCGCTGAGGCCGAACGCCGGCACGAGGACCACTGGCGCGCGCTCCTGGGTGAGCACGCAGCGAACCCGGGCAAGGGCGATCTCCGCACCCGTTTCCTCGGGTGGCTCGCTCGCACCTTTGGTGGCGTCTTCGTCCTGGCACTGGCCCAGCGCGCGGAGGCCCGCTCCGGCTATGACCGCGACGACGACGCCACGGCGGCCATGGCGGCCGATGAGCGGATCCACGCCGAGGTGGTCCGGGCGCTCGCCGCACGGGGGCGAGCACAGATCTCCGGCACCTTCCGTGCCGCCGTCTTCGGCGCCAACGACGGGCTGGTCTCCAACCTGGCCCTGGTGATGGGCGTGGGCGCGGCCGGTGTCGGGTCGTCCGCGGTGCTCGTGGCGGGAGTGGCGGGACTGCTCTCCGGAGCCATGTCCATGGCAGCGGGCGAGTACGTCTCGGTACGTTCGCAGCGCGAACTGCTCACCGCCTCGACCCCTGATGCGCAGACCGAGGATCACGTACCCGCCCTCGATGTCGACGCGAACGAACTCGCTCTGGTGTACCGGGCACGCGGGTTGAGCCAGGACGAGGCCGAAGAGCACGCGACCGAGGTGATCGCTCGTGTCGCGGCAGGCACTCCCGCACCGGCTGCCGATCGGGTGGACACCTTCGAAGAGGTCGGCACCGGACGGCGCGCGGCGCTGTCGTCCTTCGCCTTCTTCGCTTCCGGCGCGCTCATCCCGATCGTGCCCTGGCTGATGGGGATGACTGGTGCTGGCGCCGTCCTGCTGGCCGCCTCGCTGGTCGGTGTGGCCCTTTTGGGCACGGGAGCCGTGGTGGGGTTGCTCTCGGGGGCCTCACCGCTCAAGCGCGCGCTGCGGCAGCTGGCGATCGGCTACGGGGCCGCGGCCATCACCTATGCACTGGGTACGGCGCTGGGCGTGGCGGTCTGAGGTCGGCCGCCGCGCAGGAGAGGGGCGGGCTCAGGCTCGAGCGGCGAGATCGATGGCCCAGGCGAGATCCTCCGGGCGGGAGAACATCGGCCAGTGGCAGGTGGGAAGGTCCACCAGGGTCGGCGTGGCGCCCTGCAACTCGGCCGCGTAGGACTTCTGCACCTCCAGGGCTTCCGCCACAGCGCCGGCGGGCAAGGTGCAGCACACCATCGTGACCGGGATCTGCTTCCTCTCCGGGTTGGTGAGCATGACGCGCGCCTCCAGCACGCCGGCGGGCTGTGGAACCGCCTGGTCGCGGATGACCTCCAGTGTGTGCGCACTGATGCCCTTGGAACTCATGCCCCATTCCGTCAGCGTGTCCCACGAGGGCAACTCCAGCCATTCCCGGCCCGGGTCCGGCTCCATGCGGAGACGCTGACCCGTGGCCATCGGCGGCTCATCGATGTAGACGAGCCTCGAGATCCGGTGCGGCTCAAGATCGGCGACCCCGTTGATCACCGTGGAGCCATGGCCGTGACCCACCAGCACCACCGGTCCTTCGAGCGTGGCGACCTGCTCGCGGACCGCAGCGATCTGCTCCTCCAGGCTCACTCGTCGTCGGGGCTGGTCTTCCTCCAGCCCGGGCAACGTCATGGGATGCGACCGGTGGCCGATCTGGTCCAAGAACGGGATGACGCCATCCCATGCCCAGGCGCCGAGCCACATACCCGGGACGAGGACAATGTCGGATCGCTTACTCATAAGTAGACGTTCGCACGACGGCGGGCACCCTGCCACTCGCGCTGCTCGCCCGCTGCGCTGCGGTGGCCCTCGTCCCTCACGCCACGCTCCGCTACGCAGGCGGCGGCGCTGGGTCTGCGCGCTGCTCGCCCGCTGCGCTGCGGTGGCCCTCGTCCCTCACGCCACGCTCCGCTACGCAGGCGGCGGCGCGGTGGACTCGCGGACGATCAGCTCGGTGGCGAGGTCGATGCGTGGCATCGCCAGCGTCCGGCCCGCGGCCAGCTGCAGCACCATGGTGGTGGCCGTGTGGGCCATGTCCAGCAGGGGTTGACGCACCGTGGTCAGGCGCGGCGTGGTCCAGGAAGCGACCTGGAGATCGTCGTAGCCGACGATCGAGAGATCCTCGGGAACTCGCAGGCCCTTGTCGCGCGCGGCCCGCAGCAGGCCCATCGCCTCCAAGTCGTTGCCGGCCACAATGGCGGTGGGGCGGTCAGGCAGGCTCAGCAACTCCATGCCGCGCTCGTATCCGGACTCGGTGGTGAACTCGCCCGCGAGCATCAGCGACGGCTCGAAGCTGAGGCCCTTCTCATCCAGGGCGGCGCGATAGCCGTCCAAGCGCTGTCGCGAGCACATCACGTCTTCCGGCCCGGTGATCGCGCCGATGCGCCGGTGCCCGAGCTCCAGCAGGTGCCGCGTGGCCATCAGGCCGCCGTTCCAGTTCGCGGAACCGACGGCCGGAACCCCTGCAGGGAGCTCGCCGGCCGTATCGACCACCACGTAGGGGATCGACCGCGTCTCGAGCTGGTGCCGCTGAGTGGCGTCAAGATCCGAGAGCACCAGGATCACTCCGGCAGGCTGACGGGCGACCACCTGGTCGATCCACGCCTGGCGGGGCCGGTGCGCACCGGCGAGTTCTGAGAGCACCACGGACATGTTGTTCTCGCGTGCTGCGCGCTCCACGCCGTGGATGATCTCGATCGCCCACGCGGATGCCAACTCGTGGAATACCAGGTCGATCAGTTGTGAGGAACTCGCCCGGCCGTTGCGCTTGCGGTACTGGTGCTTGGCGAGCAGTTCCTCCACGCGCTGGCGGGTGGGGACGGATACATCCGGTCGGCCATTAAGTACCTTGGAGACCGTGGGAACGGACACCCCGGCTTCCTTGGCGATCCTGGCAATCGTAGTCACGATCGAAGTCTACGCCGTCGAAACACTTGCGAGATTCTCCTGTGGTACTTTCGAGCCTGCGGCCGGTTGTGGAAGCGCTTTCCCCGGCCCCGCACGAGAACCAATGGCGGAAGGTGCGAGATGAATCAAGAGTCCCAGGTCGGCGAGCGCCCCCGGGCGGCCACCGGGAGTGACCAGGCCCCGCCGTCGCGGCCGTGGCAGGACGCCGGGCTCAGCACCGACGAGCGCGTGGAGTATCTCGTCGCCCGGATGACGCCGCAGGAGAAGGTCTCCCAACTGGTCGGGCTCTGGGTCGGCGCAGACGCCACCGACGGTGACGTCGCCCCGCACCAGTCCGACATGCTGGGCGAGATCGACTGGGACGAGGTCATCGCGGATGGCCTCGGTCAGCTGACCCGGCCCTTCGGGACCGTGCCGGTCGATCCGACGAAGCGAGCTGCCGGACTGGCCCGCTCGCAGCGCGAGGTGATGGCGGCCAATCGCTTCGGCATCCCGGCCCTGGTCCACGAGGAATGCCTGGCGGGCTTCGCCGCGTGGCAGGCCACCGCCTACCCGGTGCCGCTGTCCTGGGGAGCGTCCTTCGACCCCGAGCTGGTGGCGCGGATGGCCCAGCAGATCGGCGCCTCGATGCGGAGCGCCGGGGTGCATCAAGGCCTCGCTCCGGTCCTCGACGTGGTGCGTGACTACCGCTGGGGCCGGGTGGAGGAGACGATCGGCGAGGACCCGTACCTCATCGGCACACTGGCCACCGCCTACGTCCGCGGCCTGCAGAGCCAGGGCATCATCGCCACCCTCAAGCACTTCGCCGGTTACTCCCTCTCCCGGGCGGCGCGAAACCTCGCGCCCGTCTCGATCGGGCCGCGCGAACTTGCCGATCTTGTCCTCGCCCCCTTTGAAATGGCGGTGCGCGAGGGCGAGGCGGGCTCCGTCATGGCCTCCTACACCGAGATCGACGGCGTCCCCTCGCACGCCGACCCGGCATTGCTCACGGATCTCCTCCGTGAGCGCTGGGGCTTTACCGGCACGGTGGTCGCCGACTACTTCGGCGTGAACTTCCTCCGGACATTGCACGGCGTCGCCGCCGATGAGGCCGAGGCCGCGCGTCTGGCTCTGGAAGCGTGCGTCGACGTCGAACTTCCCACGGTGCACTGCTACGGTCAGCCGCTGCTCGACGCCATTGCGGCCGGCCAGGTGGACATCTCCCTGGTCGATGCCCCGCTGCGCCGGGTGTTGCGGCAGAAGATCGAACTCGGCCTGCTCGAGGCCGACTACGATCCCGAGCCGCCGGCTCTGCGGGAGGCCGGCGCCGCGTCCATCGTCTTCGACGACGAGGAATCCCGCGGGGTGGCGCTGGAGCTCGCGCGCGAATCGGTGGTCCTGCTCGCCAACGACGGCGTGCTGCCGCTCGGGCGCGCAGCACGGGTGGCCGTCGTCGGCCCCCGCGCCGATGACGCGATGGCCATGCTCGGCTGCTACTCCTTCCCCGCCCACGTCGGTGTGCACCACCCCGAGGTCGAGATGGGCATCGAGATCCCGACCGTGGCCGAGGAGATCCGCCGCGCGTTCCCCGATGGCGAGGTCAGCTATGCGCCCGGGTGCTCGGTGGACACCGCGGACACCTCCGGTTTTGCCGAGGCGGTCGCGGCCGCGCGGGAGGCGGAGGTCGCAGTCGTCGCCGTCGGTGACCGTGCCGGGCTCTTCGGTCGCGGCACCTCAGGTGAGGGTTGCGACGCCACGGATCTGCGGCTTCCGGGAGTTCAGCACGAGTTCGTCGAGGCGATCCTGGACACCGGCACTCCCGTAGTGCTCCTGCTCATCACCGGCCGCCCCTACGCGGTGGGCCCGCTGCTGGAACGGTCGGCTGCGTCCCTGCAAGCGTTCTTCCCTGGTCAGCTGGGTTCCCGGGCAATCGCCGAGATCCTCAGCGGCGACACCAACCCCTCCGGCCGCCTACCGGTCTCGCTCCCGCGCGAGCCTGGCGCCCAGCCCGGCACGTACCTGACCCAGCCTCTCGGCGCGAAGTCCGGGGTCTCGAACATCGACCCGACTGCCCTTTTGCCTTTCGGCCACGGCCGGTCGTACACCGAGTTCCGGTGGGAGAACGCCCGCGTCTCTGCGCCGGAGCTGGCCGTCGACGGCGAGGTCGACGTCGTCGTCACGGTGACCAACCACGGGGACCGGGAGGGGACTGAGATCGTCCAGCTCTACCTGCATGACCCGGTCGCCCAGGTCACGCGGCCGACGATGCGGCTCATCGGATACGCCCGTGCGCCGCTGCCTGCCGGGGCTTCGGCGCAGGTGCGCTTCAGCGTTCCGGCCGATGTCACCTCCTTCGTCGGCCGGTCACACGACCGCATTGTCGAGCCCGGGGCGATCGAGCTGCGGCTGGCGCGGTCCTCCGCGGATGTCGTGGCCGCACTCCCGGTCACCATCACCGGCAACGAACGGGAGGTGGATCACTCGCGTCGGCTGACCGTGCCGGTGCAGGTCGAGCCGACGTAAGCCGGCCACGAGCAGGGAGGGTGTCGATATCGGACAGGTGCCGTCCGGGCGCCACTTTGCGCCAATTTCTCCCGGTTACAGCTCGGTGACGAGTCTCCGGGAGGGGTTGACCAGGCGGAATCGGTCGCCTAGGTTTCGAAAAGTAGAGTTGCAGAGCCGATAGTTTCGCACTCGGAATCCACGACGATGTGAGATAGAGGTGGGGACGCCACATGGCGAACACAATGAAGGCCGGTCCATCGTGACGGCCGCGGGTGGAAGCGGTTCCACTTTCACTGCCGCACCCCCCGGTGCCTTGGACGAGGCCACGGATGAGGTCCGCGACGCTGCGTCCGGCGGGCCACGTCGGCGACGGGAGAATCCCACGCAGTGGGCCCGCCGGCACCGCCAGGAGTGGCAAACCGCGCTGAAGAAGGACTGGCGGCTCTACTCGCTGCTGTTGATCCCGCTGATCTGGTTCCTGATCTTCCGGTACGTACCGATGCTCGGGAACGTCATCGCCGTCCGGCGTTACCGGCCGGGTGGCTCGATCTTCGGCGACGAGTTCGTCGGCTTCCGCTACTTCAGCATGATCATGGGCGACGCCAGCTTCTGGAACGCCTTCTGGAACACGATCATCCTCGGTGGCCTGGGCTTGATCATCATCTTCCCGCTCCCGATCATCCTGGCGCTCCTTCTGAACGAGCTGCGCTCGCGGATCTTCAAGCGCACCGTGCAGACGATCTCCTATCTGCCACACTTCATGTCCATCGTGGTCGTCGCAGCCATGGTGCTGCAGCTGGTCTCGGTGCGCGGCACCGTCAACCAGATCATCACGGCTCTCGGCGGCGATGCGATCGCCTTCATGCAGCACGCGGAGTGGTTCCGTGCCATCTACATCTCCTCGGAGATCTGGCAGACGGTCGGGTGGGGCACCATCCTCTACCTGGCGGCCCTGACCACGATCGATCCGCAACTCTATGAGGCCTCGCGGGTGGACGGCGCCAGCCGGCTGCGTCAGACCTGGCACGTCACTCTGCCCGGCATCCGGCCGACGATGATCGTGCTGCTGATCCTGAACATCGGTAACTTCATGGCGGTTGGTTTCGAGAAGGTGCTGTTGTTGCAGAACACGGCCATCTATTCCACCGCAGATGTCATCGCCACCTATCTCTACCGGGTGGGCCTGCAGGGTGGGAACTTTTCCTACGCCGCGGCCATCGGGTTCTTCGAGGCCATCATCGGTGCGGTGCTCATCGTCGGGGCGAACTTCTTCGCCAAGCGTGTTGTAGGGGAGAGTCTCTGGTGAGTACACAGATAGATGACCGCGCCAAGCAGGCCGCCGATCAGATTCTCGGTGCGCCGGGGCCCGTCACGGTCAAAGACACCCGCGGTTACACCATCTTCCGGTATGCCAATGCGGCCTTCCTGATCCTGGTCTGCGTGGTGACCCTCTACCCCTTCCTGAACGTGATGGCCCAGGCGTTCTCCGCGGAGATGTACATCCGCCGCGGCGAGGTCAACATCTTCCCGCGTGGTTTCAACCTTGAGACCTTCAACGCGGTGATGGGGGACAACCGGTTCTGGTTGAACTACCGGAACACGGTGGTCTACACCGTCACTGCGACGGCGATCTCGATGGTCCTCACCACCACGTTCGCCTACGCGATCTCGAAATTCCACCTCAAGGGCCGCACGGTCTTCATCGGCATCGCCCTGTTCACCATGGTCTTCAACGGCGGCCTGATCCCCAACTACGTGCTCGTGGACTACCTGGGGATGCGGAACACGATCTGGGCGATCGTGATCCCCAACGCGATCAGCGCCTTCAACCTGCTGATCATGAAGTCGTTCTTCGAGAATTTCCCCGGCGATCTCGAGGAAGCCGCCCGGATCGATGGCCTGACCACCTACGGGGTGCTGCTCCGGATCGTGCTGCCGCTGTCGAAGGCGGTGATCGCGACCATGATCCTGTTCTACGCGGTCGCCTTCTGGAACCAATGGTTCGCGGCCTTCATCTATCTCGACGACGCGAGCATGTACCCGGTCACGATGTATCTGCGGAACCTCATGGCCGGCGCCCTCTCCACCGAGATGCTCGGGACGGACTCGGCCCAGATCAACGCCAATATCCAGGCCGTGGCCATGCTGCTCACGATGCTCCCGATCCTGTGCCTCTACCCCTTCATCCAGAAGTACTTCGTCTCCGGCATCATGCTCGGCGCCGTGAAGCAGTGACCGCCTATGAACCCACTCCCCAACCGACCTGACCGACGATCGACCAAGCAGAACAACGACGTTCCTGGAGGAAACAGCATGAGAAGCACACGAATGGGCGCGGCGGGCGGCATCGCCTCGGCCGCTGCCGTGGCCCTGGTCCTGGCGGCCTGTGGAGGCGGTGGAAGCGACGACGTCGACACCGACGAGGTCGAGGAGACCCAGAACACCCACGCGATGGAAGACTTCGAGGTGGGTACGACGTTCGTCGCCACCGGTGACGAGCCGCTGAACATCTCCGTGCTCTACCGCGATCACCCCAACTACCCGCTCGACGAGGATTGGCTCTTCTTCACCTATCTCGAGGAGCACCACAACGTCACCTTCACCAACCAGATCGTTCCGCTCTCGGACTGGGACGAGGGCCGCTCCCTGGCCATCGCTGGTGGCAACATCCCGGACATCGTGCCCACCTCCCAGCCCGGCGACGAGGGGCAGTTCGTAGGATCGGGCGTGCTACTGCCGATCTCGCAGTACCTCGACTTCATGCCGCATCTGCAGGAGAAGATCGAGGCGTGGGACCTGCAGGAGGAACTCGACCAGCAACTGCAGCTCGACGGCAACTTCTATATGCTTCCGGGCCTCTACGAGGTACCCAACCCCGAGTACACGGTGGCCATCCGCGCCGACCTGTTTGAGGAGTCCGGCTTCACCGAGGACCCGGAGACCTGGGACGAGTTCGCGGACATGATGGAAACCGTCATGAACGACCACGACCTCGACTACGCCTGGTCCGACCGCTGGAGCGGCGGTGGCCCCATGGAAGCCTCGATGAGCATGATGTCTGCTGGCTTCGGCACCGCTGCCGGCTGGAACTACGGTGACGGCCTGCACTACGACCACGACGCCGGGGAGTACGTCTACGCCGGTGCGATGGATGAGTACCGGGACTTGGTGGGTTACCTCCACGATCTCGTGGAGCGCGGCATCCTGGATCCGGAGTCGGTCACCCAGGACGACGACACCGCCATCGGCAAGTTCACCAACGGGCAGAGCGCCGTGATCGGCACCAACACGCAGGAAATCCTGACCTACCGCGACAGCTTCGACGGTGATGAGGACGTGCAGCTCATCCGCGTTCCGGCTGGCCCGGCCGGTGACGTCTCCTCGGAGACCCGTACCTTCTTCGGCGCGATGTTCTCCGCCGATCTCGCCGACTCGGACCAGCTCGTGGCCACCCTGCAGTTCTGGGACTGGCTGTACTACTCCGACGAGGGCATGGAGTTCGCCAAGTGGGGCGTGGAGGGGGAGACCTACACCCGTGAGGGCGACGAGCGCGTGCTCGCCGACCACATCGACATCAATAACCTCAACCCCGGTGCGGACTCCGTGCTGAACACCGACTACGGCTTCCACAACGGCGTGTGGATGCCCACCCACGGTGCCAGCGCGGAACTGCTGACCTCCATGTTCCGCGACGAGGTGACCGAGTTCGTCGAGGCGATGGGTGAGAAGGAGATCATCGAGCCCGGCCCGCCCTACCCCTACGACGAGGCCGAGCAGGAGACGCAGTCCCTGACCGCCAACACGCTGAACGACCACGTCCAGCAGAACACCACGCGATTCATCCTCGGCCAGCGCTCGCTGGACGAATGGGACCAGTACGTGACGGAACTTGAGGGCTACGGCATGGAGAACTACGTCAACACCGCCAACGAGGCCGCAACACGCGATTTCGATGAGGAGGCCTTCGACGACTGAGTGAGCGGAAGACCGCTCAGGTCGTCTGAGCAGAAAGTCGGCGTGGCCGCCGCCCTCGAGGTGGCGGCCACGCCGCGGCGTACCGATTCAGCCATCTTCAGGAGGATCCATGATCCACGTACCGGCCACCCCGATCGGCGAACTCAGCAACGCCTGGCGCGAGTGCGTGGGCACGGGCCGCTTCTCCCTGGCCCTGCGGAGTGACTACCGCGATTCCCTGGCCCTCGCCCAGCAGGAGATCGGCTTCCGCTACATCCGCGGGCACGGCATCCTCGGCGACGACGTCGGCATCCACCGCCCCTACGACGACGCCGGGCACCGGGGGGTGCTGCAGAACTTCACCTACATCGACCAGGTGATCGACACCTACCTCGAGCTCGGCATCAAGCCCTTCCTCGAACTCGGTTTCATGCCGGAGGCGCTGGCCTCGGGTGCGCAGACCGTGTTCTGGTGGCAGGGCAACGTCACGCCGCCGCGCGATCTGAGTGAGTGGGCCGCACTGATCCGTGGGCTGCTGCGCCACCTCATCGGCCGCTACGGCATCGAGGAAGTGCGCACCTGGCCGGTGGAGGTGTGGAACGAGCCCAACCTCTCCGTGTTCTGGTCCGCCGATCAGGATGCCTACCACCAGCTCTACGAAGCCAGTGCGATCGCGGTGAAGGAGGTCGACGCCGACCTTCAGGTGGGGGGTCCCTCCCTGTCGCCAGGCTCGGACGAGTGGTGGGCGCCCTTCGCGGACTTCGTGACGCGGCGAGAACTTCCCGTGGACTTCGTCTCCCGGCACGCTTACACCTCCGGCCCGGCGCAGCACGTGCCGCTCGGCGTGTATCAGAGCCTGCAGCGACCACAGGCGCTGCTCGAGCAGTTCGACGCCCCGCGTCGCCACCTGGAGGGCACCGCCCTCGCTGGGCTCCCCGTGCACATCACCGAGTTCAACTCCTCCTACCGGCCCGACAACCCGGTGCACGACACCGCGTACAACGCCGCCTACCTGGCACCGGTGCTCGCCGCCGGTGGTGAGATCGTCGACTCGATGTCGTACTGGACCTTCTCGGACATGTTCGAGGAGGCTGGGGTGCCGTCCGCCATCTTCCATGGCGGCTTCGGCATGCTCACCCACCGTCAGATCAAGAAGCCGACCTTTCACCTCTACGCCTTCATGGCGCGGATGGGCGCCGAGGTGCTGGCGCGCGGCGAGGACCACCTGGTCACCCGCCACGACGACGGCCGGATCGCGGTGCTCGCCTGGCAGCCGGTGGGCGGCAGCGAGGACGAGGCGGAACCGCCCAGCCACCGGGTGCGGCTCAGCGTGCCGCTGCCGGGCGCGGCCGCCGGCGGGCAGACCGCACGCCAGAGCGCCTTCGTGATGATCTCTTCGGTGGACGAGACCGAGGGCAATGCCTGGGCCGCCTGGCAAGAGATGGGACGCCCGCGGTCACCGCGTGCCCGTCAGCTGGATCTCCTGCACGCGGCCGCCGAACCGATGCGCCGTCATCGCAGCGTGCCGGTCGAGGAAGGCCGGGTGGCACTCGACCTCACGCTCGGTCGGCACGGCGTCAGCCTGGTGGAGATCGACCCAGTCCAGGACGAGACGCCGCCGTGGCTCGACGACCGCCGGATCCTGGGCCGCGGGCCCTATGGAGACAGCGCGCCGTGAGTCAGGCTCGAGAACTCGGCAGCGGGCCGCTGGGCCGGGCCACCGCCTCGGTGTACACGCTGCTCATCACCGGGCTGCTGCTCGTCCTGGTGACCGCGCCCAGCGCGGTGCTCGTCCTGCTGCTCGATGCCTCACCCGGCAACCTGCCGGCGATGGCCGCGGTCCTCGTGCCCGTGGGGCCGGCGATCTCGGCGGCCGTCTTCGCCCTGCACGACGCGGACCGCGCTGAGGAGCTGAGCCCGGCGCGTGCCTTCTGGCGGGGGTACCGCCTCGGCGTGGTGGATGCGCTGAAGCTCTGGGTGCCCTACCTCCTGGCCGTGACCGTCATCGGATTCACCCTGGTGAACATCGAGCTCGCCGGGGTGCCCGCGGGCTACGGCCTGCTCCTGCTCGTGCTGGGCGTCGCGTTGACGGTCTGGGTGCTGCAGGCCCTGCTGATCAGTGCGCTCTTCTCGTTCCGGGCCCGGGACGTGGCCCGCCTGTCCGTGTACTACCTGGCCCGGCTTCCCCTGGTGGGGCTGGGCGCGCTCGCCATCGTCATCATCGCGCTCGGCATCGTGGTGCTCACTCTCGAGCCGATCCTGGTGCTTGCCGCGCCCGTGCTGCTGTGGATGCTGGTGCGGACCAGTGCTCCGTTGATCCGCGATGTGACCACGAACTTCACCACAGAAGGAACACCGTGACCTCTCAGAACTACCCGTGGCCCGCCCTGCCCTCCGGAGCCGATCCCGCCTGGCTGCCTCCGGCGCCGGAACGCGGATCGCTCCGGCTCAAGCTCGCCGGCGTGGGCCCGCTGATCGACACGGTGCGGGCCGAGCTCGCGGAGCTGACCGGCGCCGGCGCGGGTCAGCTGGTCGACGGCACAGCAGAGGCCGACGTGGTCTTCACCACCGCCGACCGTGCCGACGAACTCGCCTCCGGTGACCTGGCTGGCTTCGACGTCGAATCGGCGGAGGGCCTGTCGCAGGAGGGCTTCGCGGTGCTGCGGCAGGCGGGGCGCGTCGCCGTCGTCGGCGGATCGGACCGCGGGCTGCTCTACGGCTACCACCACTGGCGCCGTCAGCTCCGGAACGGAACTGCCGCCGACGGCCCGGAGGCGGAGATCCACGCCCCGGCCACCGCCATCCGGATGCTCAACCACTGGGACAACATGGCCGTGCATCCGGTGATGGGCCAGGTCGAGCGCGGCTATTCGGGCGGCTCGCTGTTCTATGCCGACGGCGCCCTGCGCGAGGACCTCACCCGGGTGCACCACTACGCCCGGCTGCTCGCGTCCACCGGCATCAACCGGGTTGCGCTCAACAACGTGAACGTCGGCCCGCTGGAGGCCACACTGCTCACCGAGCGGCTCGGGGACGTCGTGCGCCTGGCCGAGATCTTCCGCGCCCAGGGCATCGCGGTGCACCTCTCGGTGAACTTCTCCTCGCCCATGCTGCTCGGCGGCCTGCCCAGCGCCGACCCCGCCGACCCCGATGTGGCGCAGTGGTGGTCGCGGACGGCGGATGCGATCTACGCCGAGATCCCGGATTTCGGCGGGTTCCTGGTCAAGGCCGACTCCGAGGGTCAGCCCGGGCCCTACCGGTACGGGCGCGATCACGCCGAGGGGGCGAACATGCTGGCCCGTGCGGTGGCGCCGCACGGCGGCCTGGTGTTCTGGCGGGCCTTCGTCTACAACCACCAGCAGGACTGGCGGGACCGCTCCACCGACCGCGCCCGCGCCGCCTTCGACCACTTCGTCCCCCTGGACGGCGGCTTCGACGAGAACGTGATCCTGCAGGTCAAGTACGGCCCGATGGACTTTCAGGTGCGTGAACCCGTCTCCCCGGTCATCGGCGCCATGCCCGGCACGCGCCTGGCCGCGGAGTTCCAGGTCACCCAGGAGTACACCGGCCAGCAGAAGCACGCCTGCTACCTGGCCCCCCTGTGGTCCCAGGTGCTCGGCTTCGACTTCGAGGGCGAGGACGTCGGTGGCGGAGAGTCCCGCCGGGTCTCGGGCCTGGTCGACGCCGTGGTTGCCGTCTCCAATGTGGGGGCCGACGAGCACTGGTGCGGGCATCCCTTCGCCCAGGCCAATCTCTTCGCCTTCGGACGACTGGCCTGGGACCCTGCCCTCGCGCCGGAAGACATCCTCCGGGAATGGGTGCAGTCCACCTACGACGATGTGGAGCTGCGCGACGTCGTCGTCGAGCTGCTGCGTGACTCCTGGCAGACCTACGAGGACTACACCGCACCGCTCGGGGTGGGCTGGATGGTGCGCCCCGGGCAGCACTACGGGCCTGACGTCGACGGCTACGAGTACACGCCCTGGGGCACCTACCACTTCGCCGACCGGGAGGGCATCGGGGTGGACCGCACTGTGGCCACCGGTACGGGGTTCACCGGGCAGTATCCCCTGCCGTGGGCAGCGCGCTACGAGCAGCTGGACAGCTGCCCGGACGAGCTGCTCCTGTTCTTCCACCACGTGCCGTACACGCACCGGCTGGGCAGCGGGGAGACGGTCATCCAGCACATCTACGACACCCACTTCGCCGGAGTGGAGCGGGTGGAGGAGATGGTTGCCGCGTGGGAAACGGTGCGGCACCGGGCTCCGGCGCCGGTGGCGCAGCGCGTGAGCGAGCGCTTCGCAGAGCAACTCCGCTCGGCCGTCGAGTGGCGCGATCAGCTGACCACCTACTTCTCGCGCAAATCCGGCGTCGCCGATGAGCACGGCCGCCACATCCACCCCTAGGGGCGTCTGTGGCGGCCGTGGTGGCGGTTCAGCGGGAGAGGTGGGGTCGCGCTCCGGCTCGGCAGGCCCTAGCGGTCCACGCGGGCGGAGCCACCGCCGGCGAGCTTGAGCACCTGTTCCTTCGTCACCATGGTGGTGTCGCCCGGAGTGGTCATGGCCAGTGCGCCGTGGGCTGCGCCGTAGTCCACGGCCGTCTGCAGGTCCTGACCGTCGAGCAGGCCGTAGATCAGCCCGGAGGCAAAGGAATCGCCGCCGCCTACGCGGTCCATGATCTCCAGGCGCTCGCGGTGGGTGGACTGCACGACGCCGGTCTCCGGGCTCCAGGCGAGCGCGCCCCAGTCGTTGATCGAGGCGCTGTGCACCGTGCGCATGGTGGTGCCGATGACCTGGAAGTTCGGGTAGGCGGCAGCCGCGGTCTCGATCATGGTGGCGAACTTGTCCGCCTCGAGGCTGGAGAGGTTCTCGTCCACGCCCTCGACCTCGAAGCCGAGGGAGGCGGTGAAGTCCTCCTCGTTGCCGATCATGACGTCGATGTACTGGGCGATCTCCTTGTTCACCTCCTGGGCTTTGGCCTGACCGCCGATGCCCTTCCACAGCGAGGGGCGGTAGTTGAGGTCGTAGGAGACGACCGTGCCGTACTTCTTGGCCGCGGTCACCGCCTCGATGACGGTCTCGGCAGCGGATTCGGAGAGAGCGGCGAAGATGCCGCCGGTGTGCAGCCAGCGCACGCCCAGCTCGCCGAAGAGATGGTCCCAATCGACGTCGCCGGGCTTCATCTGGGAGATCGCGGTGTTCCCGCGGTCAGAGACCCCGACGGCGCCGCGCACGCCGAAGCCGCGCTCGGTGAAGTTCAGGCCGTTGCGCACGCTGCGCCCGATGCCGTCGTAGTCGACCCACTGGATGAAGCGGGTGTCCAGACCGCCGGTGAGGATGCAGTCCTCCACCAGCCGGCCGATCTCGTTGTCAGCCAGCGCGGTCACGATGGCGCCCCGCAGGCCGAAGCATCGGCGCAGGCCGCGGGTGACGTTGTATTCGCCACCGCCTTCCCAGGCGCGGAAGGAGCGGGCGGTGCGGATGCGGCCCTCGCCGGGATCGAGGCGGATCATCACCTCACCCAGGGAGACGGCGTCGAAGGTGACGTCGGAGACGGGGCGGAGATCGAGAGCCACGATGGTCCTTTCCGGGGATGCAGGGGCTGTGGGTGAGAGGTCTGTGCTCGGGGGGCTGTGCTCGGGAGGGGGGCTGTGCTCGGAGGGCTGTGCGTGAGAGTGAGGAATTGGTGGTTGCGAGCGACCAATTCCTCACTCTCAGCGGGGGGTGTTCTCAGGCGCGGGCGAGCGCGACGGCGTCGCGGGTGAGTGCGGCGATGCCGGCGAAGTCACCGGCGGCGATCTGGTCCTTGGGCACCATCCAGGAGCCGCCCACGGCGGCCACAGCTGGGACGGCCAGGTACTCGGCGAGGTTCTTCGGGCTCACTCCGCCGGTAGGTACGAATTCCACACCGCCGAAGGGTGCCGAGAGTGCCTTGATGGCCGGAGCGCCGCCGGAGGTGCCGGCGGGGAAGAACTTCACGGTGGTCAGGCCGAGCTCGAGGGCGGCCTGGATCTCGGTGGCGGTCACGGCGCCCGGCAGCGCGAGGATGCCGTGTTCGGCGCAGCGCTCCACCACGGCGCGCGAGAGGCCGGGCGAGACCACGTACGAGGCGCCGGCGGCGACGGCGCGGTCGACCTGATCAGTGGTCAGCACGGTGCCGGCGCCGAGCAGGATGTCGCCACGGTCGGCCATGGCGCGGATGGAGTCCTCGGCGGCCGCGGTGCGGAAAGTGACCTCAGCGACCGGGAGGCCACCGTCCACCAGAGCGCCAGCCAGAGGGTCGGCATCCTTCGCGTCGTCCAGGACGACCACGGGCACCAGACGGGAGGCCTTGAGTGCGGCGAGGGTATCGGTCGGGCTACTCGTCATCGAAAGTTCTTCCGTTTCGCTCAGCGGAACGCACGTCGCGCTCTCCGGAACAAGAATGCCATGAATGTCGGTTCGGGGGAAGGCGTGACCACCCGCGCCGCCTCTCATGCGGGCCGCCGCGAGCCGCGGCTGCGCTCTCGGAGCCGCTTGCTCGGCCTCGGGGCAGCGTGTGTGATCATCGTGCCGTGCCCATCGACGTCGTGCCCTACTCCGACCAGTGGCCAGCGCAGTTCGAGCGCGTGGCGAGCGACCTGCAGCGCGCGCTCGCAGCTGTGCCCGTCGTGTCGATCGAGCATGTCGGGTCGACCTCGGTGCCAGGCCTGGCCGCCAAGCCCAAGATCGATATCGACATCGTGGTGGAGCGCCGCGACGTCGATGCCGCGATCTCGGCGCTCGCCGATGTCGGGTACGTCCACCGCGGCGACCTGGGCATAACGGGCCGGGAGTCGCTGGCTGCGCCCGATGATGACCCGAGGCGAAACGTCTATGTCGTTGTGGAGGGCTCGCTCCACCTGCGGAACCATCTGGCTGTTCGGGATGTCCTCAGGCGCCGTCCGGATCTGTGCGAGCGATACAGTGCAGTGAAGCGGGAACTGTCTCGCGATCCCGACATGGACATTGACACCTACACCGCGCGGAAGTCGGACGTGCTGCAAGAGGTGCTCGCGCTCTCCGACCTCTCCGACGAGGAGAAGGCGCTGATCTTCACCCTGAACACCCGCCGCTGAGCCGCTTCCTCAGGCGGGCAGGTTCAGCCCTGTGGGAAGCAGAGGCGGCAGGAGCGTGCGCATCTGCTCGTGCAGGGCTTCTACCCGGTCCGGGGTCATGCGCTCCGCGGGCGCGGTGATGCTCACCGCGGCAACGGCGGCTCCGGCGCGCAGTAGAGGGACCGCGAGGCAGGAGATGCCTGGTTCGTTCTCCTCGACCTCGGTGGCGTAGCCGCGTTCGCGCGCAGACTCCAGCGTGGTCCAGAGTTCCTCTGCCTCGGGCACGCGCGCGGCAGACCTTGAGTCCTCTGCCACCCCCAAGTAGCTGGGCAGCAGTGAGCGATCGAGATGCTGGTAGGCCAGCAGCGCCCGGCCGAGTGCGGTGGTCACGGCCGGGGAGCGGCGTCCCACCGCCGACCACACCCGCACCGACCGATCCGGTTCCACCTTGTCGAGGTAGATCACGTGCCTGCCGGAGAGCACCCCGAGGTGTGCGAGTTCGGCGGCCGCGCCACTGAGCGCCACGAGTGCCGGATGCAGGAGGGCCGGCAGATTCTCGTCACTGAGGTAATCATCGGCCAGCTGGGTGGCCGAAGGCCCCAACACGTAGGCGCCCGAGGCCGGGTCCTGCGCAACGAAGCCGCGATAACGCAGGGCGGCGAGCGTGCGATGGAGGGTGGTCTTGTTCAGCTCCAGGACCGAGGCGAGTTCGGCCAGGGAGGCGCCGCGCGCACCCGCCTGGGCCAGTGCCTGCAGCGCCAGCAAAGCGCGGTCGACGGCCTCCACGGGCGACGACGGCGTGGCGCCGTCCTCAGTGGTGCGAGCCTCGGTGACCATGGCGGCCACTCTAGGGCCCTGCGCTCACGTCTCGGCTGAGGGATCGCCCCGGGTACCGATTCCGGCGACAGGCCGTGGCGGATCCGGCACCATGGATCGCAACCCGCGGCCCGCGGGGGAATGCTCCAGGAAGGGCTGGTCAGGCGATGCGGTCCACGACCGAAGATCCAGCTTCAGCTCCAGTGCCTGGCAGGCTGCGGTCGACGGTGCTCCCCAGGGCCGTCGCGTCACTGACCGCCGGGATCCTCATCACTGGCTGTGGCGCGAACGACGCCGGTGATCGCATCGACGTCGAGGTCACGGCTGACCTCTACTCCGGTCAGGAGAATCCCGAGTGGGCGCTCTCGGAGTCGGCCGCCGAGGACTTGGTCGAACACATCCACACGGTGACCGGCATGGCCGAGACTCGTCAGGACCACCCAGGCCTCGGCTTCCGCGGATTCCTGGTCGAGGGCGAGCTCGAGGGGCTCGAGGGCGCGGAGGTGCGCGTCGTTGCGGACGGTCTGAGCGTCGACCACGGCGACGAACTCCTCTGGATGCCGGACGGCGGGACCGCCTTCGAGATCATCGTCGACGATCTGGACGCGCAGTTCTCGGCCGCAGAGCGCGAAGCCATCCAGGAAGCCGGGGACTAGCACGGGCGGCCGCGGCCCGGCCGGCGCCGCCCAGCTCAGCGTCGCCCAGCGGTAGCCCTGCCCCCTCAGCTCAGCTCGGGCGCGATCGGGAAGTTGGCGTTGAAGACGTTGTCCGGATCCCACTCATGCTTCAGGCGGCGCAGCCGGCCCAGCGTCGGCTCGGGGAAGGCTTCGCTGAGGCGCTCCGGGCGGGTGTCGCTGCTGAAGGACAGGTAGGAGCCGTCCTGCGCCGGAAGGATCAGGGTGTCCCACACCGAGTTCAACCGATCGGCACTCCCGCCCATCGCGGCCAGTGAGAAGTTCTGGTGGCGGTGCGCATAGGCGGTGGCCTGGGGGTCGACGTCGGCCGCAGCGCCACCGGTGGCCCGGATCGCTATCACGTTCGACGCGCCCGATTCGGCCAAGCGCGAGATCGCCCGGGCGGTGTCGGTGTCCAGGTGGGTGAGCAGCCCCGAGCGGGAGTAGGGATCGCCGCCACCGGTGTGGTGCGCATCGGCGGCCTGGACCACGCTGGAATACGGCATGACATAGCCCTGGTGTGAGAGCAGTTGCCCGGCGCCTGCCAGCTGCTCCAGCCAGGGCATGGCGGTCTCGGAGTCCTCGTTGGCCCACACGGTCATCAGTTGGGCGGTCATGCCCTGAGCGGTGTTGCCGCCGAGGAAGAGGTTGGAGGTGAGCTCGCGCGGAGCGCCCTCCAGGACGGCGCCCCAGTGCTGCAGCAGGGCCACCGGATCCTGTGCGCTGAGCGTCATGACCGAGTGGATGACGTTGCCGACCTCGCCTGGTTCGAGCTCGACGGCGGTGACGATGCCGAAGTTCCCTCCGGCCCCGCGCATGGCCCAGTAGAGCCCGGTGTTCTCCTCGGCGCTGGCGCGCACGAGTTCGCCGTCCGCGGTAACGACCTCGTAGGCGCGCACGCGGTCGATGGTCAGGCCCTGCCGGCGCCCGAGGAGACCGATGCCCCCCGTGGTGGCCAGCCCACCCACGCCCACGCCCCCATAGTCACCTGAGGTGATCGCACGCCCCCGCGGGGTGAGTACGCCGGCGATCTGGCCCCACGTGGCACCAGCGCCGGCGCGCACCAGGCTGGCGTCCTCGTCGAGGAGCTCGATGCCGTCCAGGGCGCCGACGTCGATGACGATGCCGCCGTCGTTGGTGGAGCGCCCTGAGATCCCGTGGCCGGCCGAGCGCACCGCGAGCGGCACAGGCTGGCGGCGAGCGAAGAGCAGCGCCTCGCGCACTTCCTCGGCGTTGCGCGGCCGGAGCACCAGGCCCGGCGCCCCGGAGCGCAGGTAGTTGTGCCGGACGGTGTCGTACTCCTTGTCGCCCGGCTCGACGGCGCGCGCGAGCAAACTGGCGGGAATGGCGTCGTAGTCGATGTGCTCCCGGCGCAGGGACAACGCGGCCGTGCCGCGACGGGCCTCCGCAGGCACAGTGCCAGCGCGGCGGCGCTCGGCAGCCACATTCTCCCGCACGGCCGGGGCGATCTCCTCACCGAAGGTGGCCAGCAGCGTGGGGTCGTCGCCCATGGCGATGAAGGTGGCGACCCCATGCTCGATGGCGAACTCGGTGAGCTCGTCGATCCACTGGTCCACCGGCCCCTGCAGCTGGCCTTGCGGGCTGGGCAGGATGGCGCCGCCGATGTTGAGCATGCGCCGGATCTGGGCCGGGTGCCGGCCGGCCTCTTCGGCGGCCTCGTCGATGATGCGGTTGCCTCGCTCGAGGTCGCCGTCCTTGAGATACGGCAGCGAGGGGAGCCAGCCGTCGCCCTTGCGGGCGGTCAAGCGCAGCATGCGTGGCTTGTAGGCGCCGATCCAGATCGGGATGTCGTGTGCGGGCGCCGGGCCGCGGCGGGCTCCGACCACCTGGTGGTGCTCGCCGTCGAGGCGCACCATGCCGCGCTGGCGGGTGTTCCACAGCTCGCGCATGACGTCGATCGCCTCGGACAGGGAGTCGATCGATTCGCCCGGGGTCAGGCGTTGCGCACCCATGGTGACGATGGCGTCCCACATGCCGCCGGCGCCGAGGCCCATCGCCACACGGCCGCTGGAGAGCAGGTCGAGGCTGGCGGCGGCGCGTGCCAGCACCGCGGGCGGGCGCAGTGGCAGATTGAGCACGTTGCCCGCCACGGTCACGCGTTCGGTGGCGGCCGCCACCCAGGACATCAGCGTCCAGGTGTCCACGAACTGGGCGTTGTAGGGGTGGTCCTGGAAGGTGACAAGATCCAGACCGGCGGCTTCGGCGGCCTGCGCCAGACGCACCGGCTCCTGCGGGTTCGATGCGGTGGGGGTGATGAACGCCCCGAAGGTGAGGTCGTGGCCGTAATCCGTCATGTCAGGGCAACGTCACGGGGGTCGTGGTTGATTCCGGACGGCGCTGAGTGTGAGCCCTGGCCCACGCGACCGCCCGCCGCGCCCCACCCCCTCCAACGAGCGTGAGCCAACGAGCAGGCCCCAACGCCCCCTCCAACGAGCGCGAGCCCTGATGCCCGGGACCGAGCCCTGATGTCTGGCATCAAGGATCGACCCGAAACATCAGGGCTCAGCGTGGTGGTGAGTCAGATTCGGAGTCCCGAGATCAGACCTCAGTGGTCGTGGTCGTCCTCGTCGTCACCGTGGTCGTGGTCGTGGTCGTGGTCCTCGTCATCACCGTGGTCGTGGTCATCCTCGTGGGCGTGCTCGCCGTCGTCGTGACCGTGGTCGTGCTCCTCCGGGTGCTCGCCGGGTTCGCCCGGGAACCCGGTCACGACGGTGATCTCGTTCGGCACCACCTCGAGGTCGTAGCTGGCAAGCACGTCACCGCCGCTGATGTCGACCGCGTGGATCTGGTTGGTGGCGGGCTCAGTGACGTAGGCGATCTCGCCGGCCACAGCCAAGGCCGGGCGCGGCTGCTGCCACACCTCGGGCTCCACCCACTCCTCGACGACGTCGATGGAGTTCTCGATCTCCCCGGTCTCCGGGTCGATCACGTGCAGCGCACCGGACTCGGTGAGCACCAGGGCCTCGGCCTGCGGGCCGCGGGCCAGGCCGCGGAAGTTGTACGGGGCATCCACCTCGACGAGCTGCATCGAGTCGTCGCGGGTGTCCACGAGGACCACGTTGGTCATCGGCTCGTCGGGGTCGGTGCGCAGGTCGCCCAGCACGATGGGCGAAGCGTGGGTGCCGAACAGGTTGCCCGTGCGGGCGAAGTCGTTGTCGCCGGTGTCGGCTTCGACCTTGTGCCAGTGGTCACCGTGCAGGATGATCGGGCCGTCCTCGCAGCCCAAGACCACCGCGTGGTCCTCAGCCACGGTCTCGCCGTGGACGCCGGGGCAGTTGTCCGCCTCAGCGATGACCTCGCGGTCAGCGTCCAGTAGCGCGGCACCCGTGCGTCCGTCGGCGTCTCCGACGGTGATGACGAGTTCGTCGTCGTACAGCGCCACCGCCACACCGTGGTGGGCCTCGGGCACCGAGTAGGAGCTGTCGGTCTCCGGTTCGCCCTCACCGAGCTCGCTGGGGTCGAAGAGGGTGATGTTGCCGGTGCCGTCGTCGAAGAGGGCAGTCAGGCCGGCGTGGGTGACCACGTGCGCCGGGGTCTCTGCCTCGAAGACGTAGTCCGGCCAGTACGGATCGGCCTCGTAGTAGTGGTAGTGGTCGCCGTGCTCCACGGCATCCAGGCCGACGTCGAACAGTTCCCAGCCTTCGCCGGTCGAGACCAGCACATGGCGGCCGTCGCCGGCGGCGTTCAGGCGGAGGAAGCCGGGAATCTCCTGATCATCGATGACCTCACCGCTGCCGGTGTCCAGGGTGGCCACGCCACCGTCGTAGGTGAAGACGATGCGGTGATCGAGCGTGGAGACCTCGACGAAGTCGCGCTCGCCTTCCTCGTCGTGCTCGTGGTCGTGGTCGTCGTCATGACCATCGTCGTCATGGTCGTCGTGCTCCTCATCGGCTGAGGTGTCGCCGGTGTCCGGGGTTTCCTCGTCGCCGGAGTCGGTGCCGCAAGCGGCGAGCAGAGCGAGCGCGGCCAGGCCGGCGCCGACGCGCAGGGCGAGCGGGCGTGCGCCCGGGTGGGTCACGGAACGGGACATGAAGGCAGTACCTCTCAGGCAGGTGGTGGTGAATCGTGCTGCTCGGAGAGTAGAGAGTGAGAATCGTTCCCGTCAAGAAAGATGGGTGGTCCTGCTCAGACCGAGAGCGGGGTCACATGCCCTCGGCCCAGTCGGCGGCTGCGCGGGCCACGGCGCGCCGCACAGCCCTTCCGGGCAGCTCGGGTGAGCGAGGTGTGGCGGTCAGCGCGCAGGCGGGGATGGCGCCGCCGGCGGCTCCTCGCCGTGATCGCACGGAGCTCCCCGCTCCACGAGCGCACGCAATTCACGGAGCTCCGCGCCCAGCTCGGCGACCTGGGAGCGCGAGGCGGCGCGCTCGGCGTCGTTGCTCTCGGTGACCCGCTCTACCAGCCAGGAGGCGAGCGTGGCCGTGACCAGACCGAGCACCGCGATGCCACCGATCATCAGGCCCACCGCGATGATCCGGCCCACGGTGGTCACGGGGTAGGTGTCGCCGTAACCCACGGTTGTGACGGTGACGACCGCCCACCACAGGCCATCGCCCACCGAGTCGATCGTCGAGCCGGGCTGGCCCCGCTCGGCGTCGGTGAGCGCGAGGCCGCCGCTGACGACCAGCAGGATCGCCCCGCCGGCCATGTAGGTCACCACCTGACCGCGAAGGCGGCCCGAGCCGGTGCGATTGAGCACCGAGAGCAGAGTGACGAGGCGGAGCAGTCGCAAGGGCCGGAGCAAGGGAAGCACCAGCGTGGCCAGGTCAAGCAGGTTCTCCCGAATGAAGGAGCGGCGGTCGAAGGAGAGGACCAGCCTGGCCACGTAGTCCAGGCCGAAGACGATCCACACCGCAGTCAGTGTGATCCCGCAGAGCACGGGCACCCAGGACGGCGCCTCGGGCCAGCTGATGGGCAGGGCATAGGCGACCAGGAAGAGCAGGGCGCTCGCCACCAAGGGCCACTCCGCCCGGCGCTCCCACCGCTGGCGACGTTCCTCGCGTTGCGTCCGCTCGGTCACCTAGTGCTCGATCTCGGCCCACTCGGCGGCTGCGCGGGCCACAGCGCGCCGCAGGGGCATGACCGTGAACGCGGAACGATCCGGGTGGACCCGGTTCGTCATGAGCGCCACGGTCAGCTCGCGGGCGGCGTCGATCACCAGCGAGGTCCCCACGAACCCGGTGTGGCCGATCACGCCGCGATCGGTGGTGTCCATGAAGTTCTGCTGGCCGAGGCGGAAGCCGAGGGCCTGGTCGTAACCCACGCGTTCGGTCTCCGCGGTCCCGAGTGTCCCGCGGTAGAGCAGAGCGCGGGTGTCCTCGCGAAGGAGTGCCGCCGCGCCAGTGCGGACCTCCTCGCCGAGGCGGGCGATGTCGAGCGCGTCGGAGAACAGCCCGGCGTTGCCCGAGCCGCCCAGGGCCCACGCGGCCTCGTCATGGACCTCGCCGTGCACCAGCCCACGACCAGGGCCGGGTTGATACTCGGTCGCGGCTACCGGTCCACTGATCGGCCCGTACGACGTCCGCGACAGCCCAAGGGGCTCGAGGACGGACTCGGTCATGAGCTGCGGCAGGCCCACGCCGGTCAGACGTTCCAGGGCCAGTCCGAGCGTCATGAACCCCACACAGGAGTACACGTGCTCGCTGCCCGAGGCGCGCTCCAGCGGTGTGGAGAGCACGTGCTCGGCGCGTGCCTGCCGCCCGCCCTCGACCTGCCAGAGGCGGGAGACCGCGGGGAATCCGGCGGTGTGGTTCAGGAGGTGCCGCAGGCGTACCTCCGCCCGGACCTCCGGGCTGACGCCGCGTTCGCCTTCGGCGCCGGCGCGGGCGTGCCGGAACTCGGGAAGGTACTCCACCACGGGGGCCTCGAGATCGATCACGCCGCGGTCGGCCTGGACCAGAGCCGTCATGGCGACGGCGATCTTGGTGATCGAGGCGATATCCCAGCGGTGATCTGCGGTGATCGCCTCACGGTCAGCCTCAGGCAGCAGTGCACCGTCGGCGTCGAAGAGGACGGCGTAGCCGGCGTGCGCCCGGGCCACCAGTTCGCCACGGTGGAAGATGGCCGCTGCGGCTCCGGGGGTGGCCGGCAGCGCCTCTTCTCCGGCGGCGATCGCCGGGGCGGGGCCCGCAGCGGCGGGCTGGGTGGACTCGTGCAGCAGGGCAGTCAGGGAGGCCTGGAGATTCACCTGCGCAAGCCTACGGGTGGTGGACGGTGGCGGCCCCGGCCGGCGCCGGAGCCGCCGCCTCCGGGTCAGTCGCTGAAGCGCGTCAGTTCGATGTCGAAGAGCGGATCGTGGCCCCCGGTGAACACCAGATAGAGATCGTGGAAACCGCGCGCTCCTCCCGGGCTGGTGTCGATGTCCGTCGACACGGTGATCCATTCGCCGGGTTCACCGGAACTGCTGGGCACGGCCATCGTGCCCACCAGGGTTCCTCCGGGGTCACCGAGACGGACCTCGATGGCACCACCCGCCCGGGGTGCCACCTCGGCGTGAATCCGGAGCTGGCCCCGTTGCGCCGCAGTGCCTGCGGCCGAACCATCGGCGAAGTTCACGTTCGCATAGCGTAGAAAGCTCCCGTCACTCACATCGGTGACGACCTCGCCACGTTCGGTGGTGAGCACGCCGAAACCAGGCGACTGCCCGTCGTTCTCCGCGGCGAGGTAGGTGGAGAAGACGTCCTTCCGATCGGGCAGTTCCGGCAGCTCGCTGCCGCTCGGCACGAAGGTCGTCACGCTCTGCCCGCGCAGCGTTGCGGTGAAGGACCGGTCCACGGTGCCGATCGCCTCGAGCTGGCGCATGTTCTCGCTGGCCGAAGTCCGGTAGGGAACCACAGCCGACGGCGTACCACTGCCAGAGGCGACCGAAGCGACGCACTGACCTTGATTGCGGAAGCTGGGGTCGGTGAACTCCCGCCAGCCACCGTTCTTGCAGTCCTCCTTCGTCTCCGGAGGGAGCGGGAACCCGCCCTCGAGATCCACGGTGAGGTCGAGGTCGTCCTCGTTGGTGTTGACCACCACGATCGTGAACTGCCCGGTCTCTTCCTCCTTGAAGGCGCTGACCGTCACGCCCTCCACGGGTTGGTGATCTGCCTCGATCACCACGTAGCCATCGGAGATGAACCGGCTGTACTGGCCGATCGTGTAGTACCGCTTGAAGGTTCGGAACTCGCCGGTCTCGGTCGGTGCGCCGCTCTGGGGAGTGCCGTCGTTGGCGAGCCGGATCAGGTCGGACCCGTCGGCGCCGTTGTTGGCCACCGGCCACCACCAGAAGTAGGCGTTGAGGCTGGAGGTCTCAAACATGTTCGAGATCAAGGTGGCGTAACGCAGGCCGTCGGAGATGGTGTTGTTCTGGAAGGAGTTGTCGGCCGGTGCTCCCTGGTTCATGTACTCCGTCTGCCACACGGGCTTACCGAGCTGGTTGGTGACCTCGAAGGCCTCCGGCCGGGGTGTCGTCGCGCCATTGATCAGCCCGGTGTAGGCGTGCGCGGCCACGACGTCGACGTAGGGCTCGGTGCCCGGGTCGAGCAGCGAGGGAAGGACCCATTGCTCGTGGAACCCGACAGTCTCCCCAACCACGATCTGGGTGTCGATGCCCTCGGCCTCGAAGGTGGGGCCCAAGTACTCACCCACGAAGGTGCTCAGCTCGGCCGGAGACCACTCGCTGCTGGAGTAACTCGTGGAGAGATCGGGTTCATTGGTGGGGGAGAGGTGGGTGATCTCGATGCCGAAGTGCTCGGAGTAACCCTGCACGTAGGCGGCGAGATAGTCGGCGAACTCCTGGTACATGTCCGGCCGGAGGCGGTTGGGCAGGCCGCCCGGAGAGCCGGTGACGCTCTCGTTCTCCTTCATCCACGCCGGCGGGCTCCACACGCTCGCCAGAATTGTCTCGACCCCTCGTGCCTGCGCTTCCTGCATCAGCCAGATCTGGTAGGCGTCGAAGTCGTCCTTGACCTCGTCCCAGTCGGGCCGGTCCCACACATAGGGGCCAGGATCCGGCTGGATCGTCTCGGACGGCCCGTCGAAGAGCTCATCGCCCCACTCGTCGATGCCGCCATCGCCCACCATGACGCGGACGATGTCCAGGCCGATGCCCTGGTCGACGTCGAAGATCATGTCGAGTACTTCCCCGGCGAGGGGGTCACCGAGGCGCTGGACGGATCCCGCCTTGTGGAAGGCCCACGACCCTCCGAATCCGTCGACCGTCTGCCGCTCCACCGACCAATCGACGACCGCGCGTGGCGTGTCCCCCTCCGGTTGGGCTAATGCCGTGCCGGCTGCGGTGGCGCTCACCGCCAGGCCCGTCATCGTTCCCACTGCGAGCAGGCGCCGTCCGCGCCCCCCTTGACGTCCAGCCATCATCTACTCCAAGTCGCCATTGTCCTGGACTCCGAAAGATTTCGATTCTGTTTCGGAATGTGACCCACGTTACCGACAGGGTGGTGGTGAGGCAAGGCTCAGACTCCACAGCGGCGTCCGGGCGCAATGGCGCTCCGGTTGGACGGGTTGATCCCGGGACCCGCGGTGACGGAAGAATGGTCGTCATGCCTGAACACGCCCACGCCGAGTCCTCGTCCGCTGCCGACCTCGTCGAGGAAGTGCTGGGGAGCACTCCGCTGGTGGACGGCCACAATGACCTCCCCTGGGCGTTGCGAGAGGACCCGGTCGCCGCGAACGGGCCTGCGCCGCGCCCCTCGGTGGAGGGTTTGGCCGCGTCACGGCCGGAGTTCCACACCGACCTGACCAGGCTTCGCCAGGGCCGGGTGGGCGTGCAGTTCTGGTCGGTCTACGTGCCCTCCACGCTGCCGGAGCCGGAAGCGGCCGTGGTCACCCTGGAGCAGATCGACGTCGCTCACCGGCTCATCGCGCAGTACCCCGAGCACCTGCGCTTCGTGCGTACCGCTGACCAGGCCCGCGCGGCCTTTGCCCACGGGCGAATCGCCTCCCTGCTCGGCGCCGAGGGCGGGCACTCGATCGCCTCCTCGCTGGGAACGCTGCGGGTCATGGCCGCGCTCGGCGTGCGCTACATGACCCTGACGCACAACGACAACGTTCCGTGGGCCGACTCGGCCACCGACCAACCGGCAGCGCAAGGTCTGACCGAGTTCGGTCGCGAGGTCGTCGCCGAGATGAACCGCGTGGGCATGCTCGTGGACATCTCCCACACCTCCGAAGCCACGCAGCTCGCCGCGATGGAGGCCTCGACGGCGCCCGTGATCTACTCCCACTCCTCCGTGCGTGCCGTGTGCGACCACCCCCGCAACGCCTCCGACGCCGCGCTCGAGACTCTGCGCGGGAACGGCGGGGTCCTGCAGGTGACCTTCGTGCCGAGTTTTGTGCATCCCGACATCCGGCCCTGGTACCAGGAGCGCACCGCAGCCCTGGAGGGTCTCGACGGCGGTGACCGCGAGGCGCACGCGGAGGCCTGGGAGGCCGGTCACCCGCGCCCCCGGGTCACCATCGAGGATGTGGTGGCGCACGTGGAGCATGCTCGCGAGGTGGCCGGCATCGACCACATCGGTCTCGGCGGCGATTACGACGGCTGTCCGTGGTTGCCCGAAGGCCTTGAGGATGTCTCGGGCTACCCCCGGCTGCTCACCGCGCTGGCCGAGCGCGGCTGGTCCCGCAGCGATCTGGCCAAGCTCGCTGGGGAGAACGTGCTCCGCGTGATGGGCGCGGCCGAGGACGTCGCGAGCGAGCTGCCGGGGCTCTGACCCGCCCCGGA